>JAEWOA010000249.1 GCA_023461115.1 Actinomycetes bacterium | reverse complement strand
AGACCGCCCGGCGCAAAGCCCTGCCAGGATGGCTTCACGAGTACAACCACCACCGGCCCCACTCAGCCATCGGCAAGGTCCCGCCCATCACACGATTGACCAACCTGCCTGGGCAGTACAGCTAGATGCGGCCCGCCAGCCGGTGGTACCCGCGGTCGTGGAAGACGAGTGGCTCGCCGTCCGGGTTCCGCGCATGCTCGACAGCCTCGATCGTCACCAGGTGACTCCCGCCCGCCGGGACGCGGGCCAGCACCCGCGCTCGGACCCACGCGACGGCGCCCTCGATCACCGGCTCTCCCGACGACAAGGCCCGCCACCCGCCCGCCGCGAACCGGTCGATGCCGCTCGTCGCGAACCGCGCCGACACCTCGGCCTGGTCCACCGCGAGGAAGCTGACGGTGACCGTCTCGGCGCGCGCGACGGCGGGCCACGACGAGGACGACGAGGCCAGCGAGAACGCGAGCAGCGGCGGCTCGGCCGACACCGAGATCACCGACGTCGCGGTGAACCCGACGAGCCGCCCACCGTCCTGGAGCCCGATCACCGCGACCCCCGCGGGATGCCGCCGGAACACCGAGCGGAAGTCGTCGGCCGCGAGCGCGGCACTCGCCGTGTTCGTCGGAGATGGAGTCGTCGCGCTCGTCGTCGCCGGGGAAGTCGGGGAGGTCGCCGGCGTCGTCGCGGTCATGCGGGCACCGCCTGGGGCCGGACTCCCGCGCCGGACCCGAGCCCGGACTCGGGCCACCACGCCACGACCTCCTCGGTCACGTGCGCGAGCCGCGGCTCGAGCAGCGCGATCGACCGGTCGGGCACGCGCGCGCCGAGCTCCACGAGCAACGGAAGCAGGTGCAGGTTCCCGGCCGACGAGTGCGCCGGCGACGCCGAGACCACGAGCGGCACCGCGGTGACGCCCGCGAGCGCGCCGGGCCCGTAGAGGTCCAGGAAGGACTTGAGCAGCCCGGTGTACGAGCCCTTGTAGACGGGCGTCGCGACGACGAGCACTCCGGCACTGGCGACGACGCGCAGCGCCTCGTCGACGCGCGGGTGGTTCGTCGCGAAGACCTCGGGAGCGAGCTCGGCGAGGTCCACGGTGGAACGTGGGCCGGTGACGCCGAGGTAGCCGCTGAGCACGTCGGCCGTGACCTGCGCGGCCGCGAGCGTGCGGGACTGGGGCCGGGGGTTCCCGGCGAGGACGACGAGGGAAGGCTGGGTGGTCATGGTGGGTGCTCCTCAGGCGACGACAAGGTGGGTGTGGGCGTGGGCCACCGCGTCGAGCTCGGCGGACTCGAGCTCGGCGGCCTCGCGCGCGGTGGTGTGGCGGTTGGGCGGCGTCTCCAGGCCCAGGTGGTCCCGCAGCGTGGGGCCGCTGTACTCGGTGCGGAACAGGCCGCGGGCCCGCAGGATCGGGACCACGTGGTCGACGAATGCGTCGAGCCCCGCGGGCAGCGCCGGCGGCATGACGTTGAACCCGTCGGCGGCGCCCTCGCGGAACCACTGCTCGATCGTGTCGGCGATCTGCTCGGGCGTGCCGACGACGACGCGGTGCCCGCGAGCGCCGGCCAGACGCCGCAACAGCTCGCGCAGCGTCGGCCGCTCGCGCTCGACGATGCCCGCGATCACCTGCAGGCGGCTGCGGTTGTTGTCGGTGACGTCGCCCGCTCCGGCGAACACCCCCGCCGGCACCGGCTCGTCGAGCGGCAGCCCGGACAGGTCGATCCCCGCGAACGCGCCCAGCTGGCGGAGGCCGTACTCGGGGATCGTCAGGTCGTCGAGCTCGCGCTCGAGGATCCGCGCCTCCGCCTCGGTGGACCCGATGAACGGGCTGATCCCCGGCAGGATCTTCACCTGGTCCGGGCTGCGCCCGTACGCGGCGGCGCCGCGCTTGATGTCGGCGTAGAACGCCTGCGCGTCCTCCAGCCGCTGGTGCGCGGTGAAGATCGCCTCCGCCCAGCGCGCTGCGAAGTCGCGGCCCGCGTTGGAGGCGCCGGCCTGCACCAGCACCGGGCGGCCCTGCGGCGAGCGCGGCACGTTGAGCGCGCCGGCCACGCGGACGTGGTCGCCGACGAACGACGCCGGGTGGATCCGCGACGGGTCGGCGAACCGGCCGCGCTCGCGGTCCAGCACGATCGCGTCCGCCTCGAACGAGTCCCACAGCCGCGTGATGGCCTGCAGGAACTCCTCGGCGCGCGCGTAGCGGGCCTCGGGGTCCGGGTGCGCGTCGAGGCCGAAGTTCGCGGCCGCGTCGGCGGCCTGCGTCGTGACGATGTTCCAGCCCGCGCGGCCGTGGCTCAGGTGGTCGAGCGTCGCGAACAACCGCGCCAGGTTGTACGGGTCGTAGAACGTGGTGGACGCCGTCGCGATCAGACCGATGCGCTCGGTGTGGGCGGCGATCGTCGCGAGCGTGAGGATCGGCTCCAGCACCGCGAGGGTGTTGAACTCGACGCCCGGGCTGAGCACCGGGCCGTCCGCGAAGAACACCGCATCGAGCTTGGCGGCCTCCGCGCGCTGCGCGAGCCGCACGTAGTAGTCCGGGTCGGTCAGCAGCTCCGGCTGCGTGCCGGGGTGCCGCCACGACGCCTCGTGGTGGCCGGCGGTGTGGAGGAAGAGGTTGAGGCTGAGTTGGCGAGGCATGGCAGGGCCTTTCGTCGGGCCAGGAAGCAAGGAAGGAGGAGGTCAGTCGCGCCAGCGCGAGAGGCGGCGCTCGGCGGCGACGAGTCCCGTGTTGACGAGGACTCCGACCAGCGCGATCGCGACGATCCCGGCGTACATCTGCGGGATCTGGAAGTTGAACTGGGTGTACGTGATGAAGAACCCGAGCCCGGCCTTGGCGCCCACCATCTCGGCTGCGATGAGCACGAGGATCGACGAGGTCGCGGCCATCCGGATGCCGGTGAAGATGGTCGGGACGGCCGACGGCAGCACGACCTTGGCGAACAACGCCACGCGCCCGATGCCGAGCGACCGCGCCGAGCGGATCAGCAACGGGTCCACGGTCCGCACCCCGGTGATCGCGGAGAGCAGCAGCGGGAAGAAGCACGCGAACACCACGATCGCGACCTTGGACGTCTCCCCGATCCCCAGGATCAGGATGAACACCGGCAGCAGCGCGAGCGCCGCGGTGTTGCGGAACACCTCGAAGAACGGGCTGAGGTACTGCGCGATGCGCGGGTAGTAGCCGATCACCAGGCCGAGCGGCACGGCGACGACGAGCGCGATCGCGAACCCGGCGCCCGCGCGGGCCAGGCTGACCCCGGCTTGCGCGCCGAGCGTCCCGTCCCCGACGAGCTCGACGAATGTCCCAGCGACCGTGCTGAACGGCGGCAGGAACACCTGGTCCACCCATCCGAGCCGTGGCGCCAGCTCCCACAGCGCGAGGAACGCGAGGATCCCGACCGACGCCCGAAGCGCGCCGGCCCCGCGCCGGGCGGCGCCCCGCGTGAGCGCGGAGCGGCGGCCGAGTGTCGGCTGGTCGGTGAACGCGGGCGCGGGCTCGACGGCTGGTTCGAACGCCTGCACGGCCTCGCCCTGCGCGGCTTCCACGACCGCGGCGGCCGGGTCCCGCTCTTCGTCGACGGCGGTGAACGCCCCGCTCCTGGTGGCGGTGACACTCATGACGCACTCCTCTCGTCGAGCTCCTCGAGCCCGTGCAGCGCGTTCCAGACCAGCCGCCGGTACGCGGCGAAGCGCGGCTCGGAGCGCACGTCGCCGGGCCCGCGCTCGCCCAGGTCGATGGGGATGACCGCCCGGACGCGGCCCGGGCGCGGGGTCAGCACGACGACGCGTTGGCCCAGGTAGACGGCCTCGTCGATGCCGTGCGTGATGAACACGACGGTCTTGCCGGTGGCCCGCCAGATGCGCAGCAGCTCGTCCTGCAGGGACTCGCGGGTCTGCGCGTCGAGGGCCGCGAACGGCTCGTCCATGAGCAGCACCTCGGGGTCGAACGCGAGGCTGCGCGCGATGGCCACGCGCTGCTTCATGCCACCCGAGAGCTCGTGCGGGTAGCGGTCCGCGAACCCCGTGAGCCCGACGAGCTCGAGGTGCTCGGCCGCGATGCGCTTCCGTTGGGCCTTGGGCACGCGCCGCGCCTCGAGCCCGAACTCGACGTTGCCCTGCGCGGTCCGCCACGGCAGCAGCGCGTACTGCTGGAAGACGACGCCGCGGTCCAGGCCGGGGCCCGTGATCGCGTGGCCGTCGAGCAGGATCTGCCCGGCGGTCGGCGACGACAGCCCCGCGACCATGTCCAGCACCGTGGACTTGCCGCACCCCGACGGCCCGACGACCACCACGAACTCGCCATCCGCGACGTCGAGCGTCAGGTCCTCCACCGCCGTGAGCCGACGAGGCCCGCCCGTCCGCCCGCGCTCGGGGCGGACGTCGAACTCCTTGCGGACCCCGTCGAACCGGAGCCGGGCGGGAGCGTTCGGCAGTGTGGCCGCCACGGCTTCCACCGGCGCGGTCATGACGTCGCCTCGTCGGACGGGGCCGCGCTCGGCTGACCCGCGGGCTCGCCGTCCGGACCGGCGTCGGGCGCGTACGTGCCGTTGGCGTACGGGTTGAACTCGTTGGTGAACAGCGCGTTCGGGTCCAGTTGGCCCTGGGTGAGCTGGCCGTCGTCGACGAGCCAGTCCACCCACGTGCTGATCTCGTCGGACTGGATCACGCCGCCCGACGTCGGGAGGGAGGACGACTTCCAGTACTGGACGAGGTCGGCGTTCTCGCCGCGCCCACGGCCCTCGATGATCTTGGTGAGCCGCGCGCGCACCTCGTCGGGAGGCGTCACCTGCGTCCAGCGGATCGCGCGCGCGGTGCCTTGCACGAAGTCCGCGACTGCGTCCTTGTGCTCGGCGATGTAGTCGTCGCGGAAGATGAGCGTGCCGTACGCGAACTCGCCGAACAGGTCGTCCTCGCCGAACAGCTTGGTGATGCCACCGCGCTCGAGCGCCTTGTCCTGCAGGACTCCGCCGAGCGCGCCGACGTCGATCTGCCCGGCGCGCAACGTCTGCTCGGTGTTGACGGGCGGCACGACGACGAGCTCGACCTTCGCGACCTCGTCGGGAGTGAGCCCGCCGCGCTTGAGCCACTCGCGGACCACGGCCTCGGCCTGCGCGCCGAGCGTGTTGACGCCGACCTTCTTGCCGATCAGGTCCTTGGCGGTGCGGATCGGGCTGCCCTCGAGCGTGTAGTAGCCGCCCTGCGTCAGCGCGTCGGTGCCGTAGTAGGAGATCACCGACGTGACCGGGGCGCCGGTGGACGCGAGCTTGGCGATCGCGCCGTTGAACGCTCCGCCCCACTCGGTCTGGCCCGTGACGGCGGCCTGGATCGAGGCGGGGCCGCCCGTGACGTCCCCGACCCACTCCAGGTCGACCTGCTCGTAGTAGCCGAGGTCCGCGGCCAGCTCGGGGAACAGGACCTGGCCGACGCTCCCCTGGTAACGCAGCGTCGTGCGCTCGCCGGCGGTGTCGTCGGGCGAGGCCTGGGCGCCGGAGCACGCGGCGAGGGCCAGTGCGGCTGCGGCGACGAGGGCCGCGGCCTTCGTCGAGCGGCGGGACACGGCCCGCTTGAGGGCAGAGCGGGACTCGGCCCTCTTGAGGGCAGGGTGAAGCGACTGGTGAAGCGTCATCGGTGGTGGTCTCTCTCAGGCGTGGCGACGTGGCGCCGGTGGTCGGTGGCTGGTCAGGCGCAGCGACAACACCCACCGGCGACAGGACGCCGGCGCGCAGAGATGAACCATCGCGAGGACCGCATGGCGAGGACGGTAGTAATACCCGACAATTCCAATCAACTTATGTCTCACCGACTGGGACAGGCCGGCCGCAGCGCGCCCCTCCGGACCGGAGATCGCGCCCCGGACCGGATCCGCGGCTCCGGACCCGACCATGCCCCGGTCCGAACGCACACGTCCGGTCCGAACGCACAGATCCGGTCCGGGCAGGTGTCAGGGGCGGGCCTTGGCGCGCGCGCCCCTCGAGCAATGGCGCGATGGCCGCGGTGACGAGCTCGCGCGTAGACGCCGCCCGCGTGCCCGGCACTTTGAGCCCAGACCGGCAGTTTGAACTGCCGGTCTCGAGCCAAAGTGCCGGTTTCGCGGCAGGGGCGTGGGGGCGGTCGGTCCAGTCGCGGAGCGCCACGTCCGGCGCGAGGGCACCACGCGGGTGTCGGTGCTGGTGGCGAGCTCGTCGAGCTCCGCGGGGCGGGACGCAAGTCGCCGCGTCCGCGAGCCGCTGTGCTCCCGCCTCACGCATGTCGGACGCTCGTGCCAGGCTCGCCCTGACCGCACCGAGGGGAGCCGACGATGGCCCGGATCCTGCTGTTCCACCACGCGCAAGGACTCACCGCGGGCGTCCGCGAGTGGGCCGCGACCCTCGAGGCCGCCGGGCACACGGTCCACGTGCCCGACCTGTACGAGGGCAACATCTTCGAGACCCTCGACGAGGGCATCTACTACGCCGAGCAGACCGGCTTCGGCACCGTGATCGCCCGCGGGATCGCGGCGGCCGACGGGCTGCCCGACGACCTCGTCTACATGGGCACGTCGCTCGGGGTCATGCCCGCGCAGCAGCTCACCCAGACCCGGCCAGGCGCCCGCGCGGCGGTGCTGCTGGAGTCGTGCGCGCCGCCCGACGCGTTCGGCGCCCCGTGGCCCGAGGGCGTCCCGGTGCAGATCCACGGCATGGACGCGGACCCGTTCTTCGCGGGCGAGGGCGACATCGACGCGGCCCGCGCGCTCGTCGCGTCGATCCCCCACGGCGAGCTGTTCGTCTACCCCGGCGACCAGCACCTGTTCACCGACTCGAGCCTCCCGTCGCACGACGAGGCCGCGCGCGCATTGGTCGTCGACCGCGTGCTGCAGTTCCTCTCCCACCTCCCATAACCCCCACCCCACCCCACCCCCCACCTCGCCGAGTTCGGCGGTGATCGCCCAATTCGTCGGAGATCTCCGACGAACTCACCGCACTCCGACGAACTCGGCGAAGTGGGGTGGGGTGGGACTTGGGGAGTGGGGTTGGGGGTCAGGGTGGGGGTGGGGGTCAGGGTTGGAGGATTGTTAGTTGTTGGGTGGTGCGGGTCATGGCGACGTAGTGGTCGACCGCGCCTTGGACGCCCGCGCCGAACGACTCCGGGTCCACCAGGACGACGAGGTCGAACTCGAGGCCCTTGACCAGCTCGGGCGCCAGCGAGCGGACGCGCGCGGAGTCGGCGTAGTCGGGGGCGCCGATGACGCACGCGACCCCCTCGTCGTGCGCCGCGAGCCACTCCGAGACCACCGCCGCGAGGTCCGCCACCCGGCCGTGCCGCACCGGGACGCCGGCGGCGCGCACCGACGTGGGGACGTTGGCGTCCGGGAGCGCCGCGCGGATCACCGGCTCGGCCTCCGCCATCACCTCGCTGGGCGTGCGGTAGTTGATCGAGAGCGTCGCATGCGCCAGCTCGGTGAGACCCACGCGCGCCAACCGCGACTCCCACGACTCGGTGAACCCGTGCCGCGCCTGCGCCCGGTCGCCCACCACGGTGAAGCTCCGCGACGGGCAGCGCGCCAGCAGCATCTGCCACTCGGCGTCGGTGAGCTCCTGCGCCTCGTCGACGACGATGTGCGCGAACGGCCCAGCCAGGACGTCGGGGTCCGCGGCGGCAAGGCCGGACTCGTCCACCAAAGCCCCGCGCAGGTCCGCGCCCTTGAGCATGGTCATCACCAGGAGCTCGGAGTCGTCAGACGCGATCAGGTCGTCCACCACCCGGTCCATGGCCGCGCGGTCGGCGGCCAGCGTCCGCTCGCGCTCGCGGTTGCGGCGCGACGCCTCGGGGTCGCCCAGGCGGCGGCGCGCGGCGTCGAGCAGCGGGAGATCCGCGACGGTCCAGGCCTGCGCGTCGTGGCGCTGCAGGACCGCGACCTCGTCGGGAGTGAGCCACGGCGCGCATAACCGCAGGTAGGCGGGCACATCCCACAGGTCGCCCACCACGTCGGTCGGCTCCAGCAGCGGCCACGCGCGGTTGAACGCGGCGGCCAGCCCGCGGTCCCGGGCGATCGCGCGGCGCGCCTGCGCGGGCGGGGCCTCCTCGTCGTCGAGCTTGTCGACGAGGAGCGCGAGCACCTCCTCCCACAGCGCGTCGCGCGCCTCGTTGTGCGGGATGCCAGGCTCGCGAGCCTCGAACACGTCGGCCCACTCGCGCGGGCTGAGCCACAGGTCCGCCCACGGCGTCTCGACCGTCACGCCGGCCGTCGGCGGCCGTTCGTAGAACGCGACGGCCCGCTCGATCGCCCCGACCAACTCCGCGGAGGACTTGAGCCGGGCCACCTCGTCGGACGCCTCCGCGAGCGCGGCCGCGCCCTCGGGCGCCAGGTCCCGCAGCGTGCACATGCGCACGCCCTCCTCGCCGAGCGCGGGCAGCGCGTCGGCCACGTACGCGAGGTACGGCTCGTGCGGCCCGACGAACAGCACGCCGCCGCGCCGGCCGGCGAGGTGCGGGTCGGCGTAGAGCAGGTACGCCGCGCGGTGCACGGCGACCACCGTCTTGCCCGTCCCGGGGCCGCCGTCCACGACGAGGGCGCCGCGCGAGCCCGCCCGGATGATCGCGTCCTGGTCCGCCTGGAGCGTGCCGAGCACGTCCCGCATCTGCGCCGAGCGGCTGGCGCCGAGGCTCGCGATAAACGCCGACTGGTCGTCGAGCGCGATCGCCGAGGACACCGCGTCGGCGGTGAACGCCTCGTCCCAGAAGTCGGTGATCCGCCCGCCCGTCCACCGGAACCGGCGCCGGCTGGCCAGCCCCATCGGGTTGCCGTGCGTGGCGCCGAAGAACGGTTCGGCCGCGGGTGAGCGCCAGTCGACGAGCAGCCGTTCACTGTCGGCGCCGGTGAGGCCGAGGCGCCCGACGTAGACGCGCTCGTCGGCGGCGGTCACCATCCGGCCCAGGCACAGGTCCAGGCCATAGCGCTGGAGCGTGCGCCGGCGGGACGTGAGGCGGTGGATCTCCTGGTCCCGCTCGAGCGCGGCGGTGCCACCGCGGCCGGGCGCGCGGCGCAGGAGGTCGATCCGCTCGGTGAGGGCGGCGAGCTGCTCGTCGAGGCTGGTGGCGAGCGCGGCGAAGAACTGCTCGTCGGCGGCGACGAGCGCGGGGTCCTGCTTGGCGGGGTGGGCGGCGAGGTCGAAGGCGGAGAGGGGCAGACGGGTCACGTGATCAACTCCTGGCTGCGTTCGTCACGACGACGAGCGCCATGAACGGGGTGCTTCACGGGCGGGCGGCCGCCGTGGGCCGCCGATTCTCCGCCTCCACCGGGGCCTTGCGGCAAGGCCCCCGCCCGGCTATACGTTGAAAGTGGAAGGACCGAGGGTGTCCCCCTCAGACCCCTCGAGGCGGTCGTTGTCACGCCAGGGGGGTTTTCCAGTCGACGACGCCTAGGGGGACCACCAGGACCGGGCGGTGCTGGTGGTGGGCCAGGTGGACCGCGACCGAGCCGTCGACGAACTCGCGGAGGCCCTGCCGGACGCCCGGCGCACGGGTGCCGACGATGATCGTCGAGGCGTCCACGGCCCGGGCCAGGTGCGTGAGCGCGCGGTCGGCGCGGCCCGCCAGGTAGCGGAACTCCCACGGCACACCCGTCGGGCCGACCACCCCGTGCAGGAATCCCTCGAGGCCCCGCTGGGTGGCCTGCCACTCGTCGCCCGGCCCGTCGGGGTCGACGCCCGCGTGGTGGACCGTGCCGTCCGCGCGCTCCTCCACCGCGTACCGGGCGGGGTCCGCGTAGGCGAAGTACAGCGTCGCGCCGCCGTTGGCCTGCGCCCACGCCGCCGCCGTCAGCGCGACGAGCTGCGGCTGGCCGGGCACCACCCCGACGACGGCCGGGTGCCCGACGAACGGCGTCAGGCGGGACGGATCCGGCTGCGGAACCTCACGTGCGGCCACAACCTCATCCTGGCCCCGCCCCGACGGGCGCGCTCGATCGGGGACGTCAGCGCAGCGCGTCCAGGTACTCCAGGATCAGGCCCTCCCGCAGCGCCCACGGCGAGACGTCGAGCTCGTCGACCCCGAACGCGCGCATGGCCTCGGACAGCACCACCGCCCCCGCGACGATCTGGAACGTGCGGTCGGCGGTGATGCCGGGCAGGGCCGGGCGCGCGTCGGCGGGGATGCGCGCGAGGCGGGGCGTCCAGTCGTCGAGCGCGTCGCGACGAAGGACGCTGCGGGCGCGCGCGCCGATGCCGTCGGACGTCGAGCCGGCCAGCCGCGCGAGCGACCGGATGGTCTTGGACGACCCGACGACGTGCGCAGGCGACGGCAACCCGGCGAACGCCGACGCCGCCTCCCGCAGGACCTCGCGCGCATGGGCCCGCAGCGCGGCGACCTGGGCGGTGCTGGGTGGGTCGTCGGGCAGGAACCGGACGGTCGAGCGGCCGGCGCCCAGCGGGACGGACACCGCGACGTCGGGGTTGTCGGTGTCCCCCGCCGCGATCTCGAGCGAGCCGCCGCCGACGTCGAGCACGAGCAACCGGCCCGCGGACCACCCGTACCACCGCCGCACCGCGAGGTAGGTGGTGCGCGCCTCCTCCTCGCCCGTGAGCACGCGCAGGCGCACTCCCGACGAGGCCGCGACCTCGTCGAGCACCGCCGCGCCGTTGGGCGCCTCCCGGATGGCGGACGTGGCGAAAGCCAGCAGCTCCTCGACGCCCGCCGCGGCGGCCTGCTCGGCGGCCCCACGGACGGCCTCGACGATCACCCCCACGCCCTCGCGGCTGATCTCGCCCGACGGCTCGAGGTAGCGCATGAGGCGCAGCACGGACTTCTGCGACGACTGCGGCAGCGGCGGTCCGCCGTGTCGCGCGTCGACGACGAGCAGGTGGACCGTGTTCGACCCGACATCCAGGACCCCGAGCCGCATGCGCGACACCGTACTGGCGGACCCGGCGCGTTCGTCGAGAGGCGCGCCCACCTGCGACGACGCAGACCTGCGCGTTCAGGCAGGCGGCGGGGCGTGCCGCGCGCCCGAGCCGGTCGTCGCCCGGCGCTGGCTGGGCGACGACCGCTGCTCAGTGGGCTCCATGGCTGCCCGCGGCGTCGACGCTGGTCACGGTGGTCAGCAGGAACACCGAGTCCTCCAGGGCGAGCACGGCGTGCCGCTGGTGCGTCAGCACGATCAGGTGCCCGGCGCCGACTTCCTCCTCGTCGACCCCCGTCACCCGCACGCGCCCGGCGAGCACCTGCAGAGATGCCGCCGGCGGGGAGTTGTGCTCGGCGAGCTCGGTGCCTGCGGTCAGCGCGAGCACCGTCTGGCGCAGCACGCCGTCGTGCACGACGAGCTGCGCGTCGCGGCCATGAGCGGAGGCACGGGCCGCGTCGAGCAGCGCGCGGGCCGCCGCGTCGAGGTCGGTCATGTGGGCTCCTTCGTCGTCGGAGGCCCCAGCCTGCCGCCCACGTCGCCGCGCGCGCTAGGGGAGGCCAGTCCTGTGCGCGGAGGCGTCGGGGGTGATCCCGAGGAGGACGCGGTTGCGCTGCTTGCGGCTGAGGCGCTCGACGAGGGACAGCGCGCGGTACTCAACCCGTACTTGGCGCGCAGGCGCCGGACGGCCGAGCCGACTGCGGCTGCGTCAGCCCTGACCGTCGCCCTTACCCCCGGCCCAGGGGACGCCGTCGACCTGCCGGTATGACAGGCCGGACGCGTCCCAGTGGGTGCCGAGCGCGGCTACCCGCGTGGTGAAGTCGTCGAAGTCGCGGTCGTCCTGCGGGGTCCACGCGATCTCGGCGAGCGCCGCCAGCCGCGGGAACGCCATCCACTCGACCTGCTGGATGGTGCGCAGCGTCTCGGTCCACATGGGCGCCTCGACACCGAGGATCGCGTCGTCGTCGACGCCGGGCAGGACCGCCGCCGGATCCCACGAGTACGCCTCCTCCAGGTCGGTGTACCCGCGCGCCCACGTGAGCCCGTGCGGCGTCAGGAAGTTGTACTTCATGTCGAGGTACGCCACGTCGGCCGGGGACATGATCAACTGCCCGCCGCGCTCGACGAACGACTGCACCTGCGGCGTCAGCGAGCGCCCGTCCGGCTCGGTGTACCCCCAGTACTGGCCGATCGTGCCCGGCGGCAGCGAGTCCGCCTTGACGATGTCGTGCCAGCCGACGACAGTCTTGCCCGTGTCGGCGGCCAGTTGCGCGACACGCGTGACGAACGCCGCGTACTCGTCGTCGGAGGTGGCGTCCGACTCGTCGCCGCCGATGTGCAGGTAGGGGCCGGGCGTGAGCGCCGCGAGCTCGTCGAGCACGTCCTCGACGAAGCGGTAGGTCGTCTCGCTCGACGGGTCGAGCGTGCTGAACCCGACCTCGATGCCGATGTACGGCGGAGCCGCCTTGCCCGAGGGGTTGAGCTCGGCGTACGACGCGAGGGCCGCGTTGGTGTGCCCCGGCATGTCCACCTCGGGCACGATCGTGACGCCGCGCGCGGCCGCGTGCGCGACGATCGCGCGGTAGTCGTCCTGCGTGTAGAAGCCGCCCGGAGCATGGTCGACCGCGAACGCGGCGCCCACCTCGGTGAGCCGCGGCCACGAGGTGATCGCGATGCGCCAGCCCTGGTCGTCGGTCAGGTGCAGGTGCAGGTGGTTGACCTTGAGCGCGGCGACGTCGTCGATGTAGCGCTCGACGTCCTCGACGCGGAAGAAGTGGCGCGCGACGTCGAGCATCGCGCCGCGGTAGGCGTACCGCGCGCGGTCGACGACCTCCACGGCCGGCACCGGGCGCGAGGCGCCGTCGTCGCCCGGTGGCACGAGCTGGCGCAGCGTCTGCACCGCCGCGAACGCGCCGCCCGGGCCGGCCGCGGCGATCTCGACGCCGTCCTCGTCGACGCGCAGGCGGTAGCCGTCGATCCCCTCGACGCCCTCGTCGAGAGTCAGGCGGATCTCCGACGAACCGGAGCCGGCGGCGAGCGTCAGCCCGGTGTCGTCGTGCACGAGCTCGACGAGAGCCGCGGCGGGCTGGGCCAGTGCGGGATCGGCCACGACGGTGGCGCCCTCGTCGAGGACGAACGGACGACCGCCCGACGTCAGCTCGACAGGCCGCGGGACGATGCCGGGCACGTCCGGCGACGGTCCTGGCGAACCGCACGCACCCAGCCCGGTGGCCACCAGGAGCGCTGTGACCAGCGCGAACGTGCGGATGCGAGCGGACATGCGGGCCACCCTACGGGTCGGTCGCGTCAGTGGACTGCGGCGAGCAGCACCCCGACGCCGACGAACAGCCCGCCGAACACGCGGTTGAGCGTGCGCCGGCCCTGCTCGCGCGCGGTGAGGCGGGCCAGCCCCCGGGCGGCGACCGCGAAGAACAACCACATGACCAAGACGTCCACCGTGACGACCGTCGCCGTGAGCACCGCGTACTGCGGCACGAGCGGCTGGCCCGCGCGGATGAACTGCGGGATGAAGGCCAGGAAGAAGACGATCGCCTTGGGGTTGGTGAGGTTGACGAACAGCCCGCGGCGGAACATGGGCCACGCCCGCTCGCTGGCCTGCTCTCCGACGAGCCCCTCGTCGGACGGCCTGGCCCGGAACTGCCGGACGCCCAGGAACACGAGGTACGCGGCGCCGAGGTAGCGGATCGTCTCGAACGCGACCTCCGAGCGGCTGACCAGCGCCCCGACCCCCGCCGCGACGATCGCGATGTGCACGACGAGCGCGAGCTGCTGGCCCAGGATCCCCCAGATCGACCGCGCCCACCCGGAGCCCAGCGAGTTGGCCATCGTGTTGATCGCGCCCGCGCCGGGCGTGCAGGAAATGACGACGCACGCGCCGACGAGCGCGAGCCACAGCGACACGCTCATGCGAGCGACCCCGGGACAACCACGCGCACATCATGCCCCCGCCCACGATTCCGTCGGGCGCGCCGAGTCGCGGGCGTGCGGGCAGTTCGTCGTCGGCGCGGGCAAGCTAGGCCGCATGGACAGCGCGGTTCCGCGGCGGGCGTGGTTGCTCATGGCCGCCGGCGACGACCGCGGACACGGCGGCAACACCGGGTACGACGACCAGGTCGACGCCTACTACTCGTGGGACAGCAAGGTCCCCAACCACACGCAGCTGCAGGTCGGAGACCCGGTCGCGCTCTGGGACAAGCAGCGGCTCCTCGGTGTCTCGGTGATCGAGGCGATCACGACCGAGCCCGGCACCAAGGTCCTCAACCGGTGCACCGGATGCGGCTCCACGCGGATCGCGGCCCGCAAGACCGCCACGCCGCGCTACCGGTGCATGCGGTGCCGCACCGAGTTCGACGTCCCGCACGCCGAAGTCGTCGAGGTCACCCGCTACCAGGCGCGGTACGACGCCGCGTGGACAGCCCTCGACGGCGTCCTCGTCGAGCACGAGCTCCGCGCGCTCGCGGTCAACCCCGGCGACATCAACGCGATGCGCGCGCTCGACTGGGCCGCGTTCGGCGCCGCGCTGGCCGCCAGGCAGGCGACCCGCGCGGTGGATCGAGTCACCGCCCGGCACGACGTCGGCTGGGGTCCCGGCCCGGACGGGTTCACGCACGCGCTCGTGCGGGTCCGCCGCGGCCAACAGCGGTTCCGCGAGCGCCTGCTGTCCGACCAGGGGCAGGTGTGCGCGTTCACCGGCGCCGCCCCGGCGCGGGTCCTGGAGGCTGGGCACCTCTACAGCTACGCCGAGCTGGGCACACACCACGAGCACGGTGGGCTCATGCTGCGGCGGGACATCCACCGCCTCTTCGACGACGGGCTGCTCGCGGTCGAGCCCTCGACGCTCCAGGTCGACGTGGCGCCCGAGCTGGCCCACTACCCGCAGTACTCGCGCCTGCACGACGCGCCCCTGGCGCTGCGCCTCAAGGACGTGCAGGTGGAGTGGCTGGCCAAGCACTGGGACGAGCACCGCGCGCACCTGGTGGCCCGCTAGCCACGCCGTCGTCTACCGCCATCCGGGCGACCACGGGGCGGAGTTTTCGTCGAGACGGTCTACCCTCGCCCGATGCGCCGTCGCATCCTGCTCATCCTCGTGGCCGTCCTCGTCGTCGGCGTCGTCGGCGCCTACTGGTACGAGCGGCCCATGCTCCTCACCGGCACCGGGTACGCCGCGCACAACGCGTGCGCCGTCACCACGGTCGCGGGACGCGACGACCCTTCGTCTGACCTCCCCGAGAACCCGCTGGTCCCCGTGCTGCGCACGTCGATCTCCGACGACGAGGCCTCGGCCACGATCCTCGGCGTCCTGGCCCGCCAGACCGCCTGGTCCACGCCCGGCTTCGGGTGCACCATCGCCGACGAACGACCGTCCCTCCCGGAGGCGATCGCCGTCACCGACGCCGGCAACCCGCTGTCGTCGGCCGCCACGCCCACCGCCGACGCCGCGCTCCGCAAGGCCCTCGACCACGCGTTCGGCGCGGACCTCTCCGACGCCGACCGGCAGGCACTCGGCACGCGCGCGGTCCTCGTCGTGCACGACGGCGCCCTCGTCGCCGAGCAGTACGCCGACGGGTTCGACGCCACCACCCCGCAGCTCGGCTGGTCGATGACCAAGAGCATCACGAGCCTCCTCGTCGGGCGGCTGGTCCAGGCGGGCGCGACCTCGCTCGACGACGACCACCTGCGCCCCGAGTGGACCGACGCGCGCGCGAACATCACCGTGCGGCAGCTCCTCGGCATGACCAGCGGCCTGGCCTGGGACGAGACCTACGACCTCGGCACCCCGATCACGCAGATGCTCTACGGCGAGAAGGACATGGGCGCCTACGTCGCGGCGCAGCCGCTCGCGCACACCCCCGGCGAGTACCTGCAGTACTCCAGCGGGAGCACCACCCTGCTCTGCTCGATCCTGGCCCAGGACCACGGCGGCGCGAACCTGCCCCGAGAGCAGCTCTTCGCCCCGCTCGGCCTGTCCAGCGCGATCGTCGAGCCGGACGCCGCGGGCACGCCCGTGTGCAGCTCCTACGGCTGGGCGACGCCGCGCGACTGGGCCGCGATCGGCCAGTTCGCGCTGCAGGACGGCATCTGGAACGACCAGCGCCTGCTGCCGTCGGGCTGGATGGCGGAGACGACGACGGCCGTGGACGCCCAGGAATCCGAGGAGCAGGGCTACGCGCTCGGGTGGTGGGCCAACCGCATGGCGGACGGCTCGCTCGTCTACCCCTCGCTGCCCGCGGACACCTACTTCGCCCAAGGCCACGACGGCCAGTCGGTCACGGTGGTCCCGTCGCGGCAGCTCGTGATCGTGCGCTTGGGCTTCACGCCCGAGGCCGACGACCGCGCGATCCCCCTGGCAGAGGACGTGATCGCGGCGACTACGGCGTGAACACGTGCTCGCGGTGCCAGTCGACGAACGGGCGGCCGGGGTCGACTGCGCGCCGGGGAGAGGCGATCGATTGCCGTAGCACGCCGGGCTCGAACGCTCGTCGGACCGCGTCGTTCTGGGCCATCGCGCTCACGAGCCGTCGCGATCGCCGCACCTCGAGGTTGTCGTCCACGGTGATGAGGCCGACGTCGAAGGCCGAGTCGTGGGTCGGACACGCGGCAAGGCCATTCGCGACGTCGAGTCGCTCACGATGATCCGAGCTGCGCCACGGCTTGATGTGCGACGCGCGCAGCAGGCTGGGCCCCGAGTCGTTCAGGGCGAACCCGCAGAACACGCACTCGCTGCCGCAGTTCGCGAGGACGGCTGACGCGAACCGGTGCTGCCCGACGCGCACGGACGCCCACATCAGCCGCTCCGTAGTCGGCTCGGGAAGGTCCGACTTGCGCAGCCACGAGTCCAGCTCGCGTTCGAGGGCCGACTCCACCGCGCTGCCGACGAGTTCGTCCTGCCCCAGGAGCTCGATCGTCCCGCCTCGTTCGAGGCCGAGGAAGTCAGGCAGGGCATCTGGGCCGACGCTGGCGGACCGTGCCGCGGCGAGCACGATCCGATAGGTCTCGGCCATCCGCCGCGGGTCCGAGCGGAGCCGCGCGCCGGCCACCAGGTCGTTCTTCGCGCCGTGGGAACGGGTGCCGTCGAGGTTCGCCATCTTCGCGAGGATGCTCGTCGGCGGCCGCTTGAACAGGCGCGCGAGCTGCTGGACCGGCTCGGGCGCCCGGCCCGCGGACCCGCTTCCGAACCGCGAGTGGTCGACGACGTACATCGCGGCAAGGCAGAGCAGCGTCTCGACGGGCACGAACGCGACCTGCCGCACCCCTGGTGGCAGTGGTCGGCGAGCGACGACATCCCGCCACTGCCGACGAGCGTCGTCGACCGTGAGCTCGAGGTAGTCGCTCTCGGAGTAGCCCACGCCGGCAGCATGCACCATCGTCGCCGTCCGCCCGAGGCAGCCAGCCGGCGCGGCGACCTCTCGACCACCAAAGCACGCCTTCTCGCGCCCAGCGTTACTGCGCGCGGCGGAGCTTCCGGGCGGTGACGTGCAGGTTCACGGGCGTTGTGTCGAGAACGTGGTTGACCATCGCGGCGAGGAACGTGGCCGGCGAGAGGTGGTCGGGAGTCCGCGCATGGTCGATGCGGACCTGCGGAAGAAGGCCGAGCGCGACGGTGACCTCTACGGCTGTGAGGTCGGCCGGTGGCTCCTCACCTTCCGGGTCTTGGTCGAGCCCAGCGGGGGCCAGTGGGTCGTCGATCGCCGCGCCAGCGTCGGGCGGAGGCGCAACGTCCGCGCCGTACTCCATGAGGATCACGCAGGTCGCATGGTAGGCGTCGTCCTCTCGGCCAAGCTTGCCCAGGAGGTCCAGCAGCCAGTCCGCGGTGTCAGGCTCTTTGTCGAAGACGTCGTTTCGGAGCCCGAAAGCGAATCCGAGCGCAGCCAGCGGGTGGCGCAGTCGAAGATTCTTCGCATCCCCGTACGACTCCTCGACGCGATTGGGCGCGTTCTTGCCGTAGGACGAGTCCATGCGCTTGGTCGAGATCAGCAGCTCCGGCCCAGTGGACCAGTCCGCCATGATGACGTCGACCTGCTTGCTGTAGTTCTTGCCGAGGATGCTCGCGCTCGACGCGGTGACTCCGCGGACATTGCCCTGCCTCGTGAGGCGCTCGCGAACGGCACTTGCCTGCGCCTTCGGCAATGCGTCCAGGAGCGCGGCGACGGACCCGGGAAGGATCCGCGGGTGCGACGCCCTGGGCCACACCGCATCCGAGTCAAAGCCCGCTCGGCGCAGCTCGTAGGCAAGCCAGACGTCGAGCGCGAGGGCGGGGACTCCTGTCGTGGTCGCCGCCTTCAGATGAAGCGGCACGCCGAGGAGTCGTTCGAGCGTCGGATAGTCCGGCCGGTATCGGAGCGCGCCGTCCTCATCTCGCCACCACGGGTGAGTGAACTCGCCGGCCTCGCTCAGGCCGTCTGCGACGATCCTGTCGAACAGCGGCCACGCAAGCGCCCTCGCGGACTGCTTCTTGACCCTCGTGTCATCTGCCACTTTGAGCTCTCGCCATCCGCCTACGAGCCAACTCGGCTCGTGCTCGTCGTACATCGTCGAGTTCCGCGCCATGCAACTGGCCTGTCCCGAGCAGAAGCGCGTCGTCGACCATCGCCACGGCATCGAGCAACGCGCCCGACTGAAGCTCGCGGGCGACCTGGGCGCGGATCGTCCGCAGCTTTTCGGCGGCGGCCGCGACGAGTCCCGCCGACGGCACGGCCCACACGTCAGCCTCGCGGGGCTCGATCTTGAGGATCCCTCCGCCGTAGGCGCGACCGACCACCTCGGCGCTGAGGAGCGTGAGCGAGTTGAGGCTCGCGAGGGGAAGGAGCTCGAGGGCGAGCTCGCGATACGGCTCCGCCAGGTACACACCATGAACCGAGTTGAGGTGGTGCGCGCGGGCGGTGTTCGTCGTCAGCCGCGGTGTGTCCGCATTCATGCAGGTGAGCAACAGGTCGGCGGGCCGGACCAGCGGCACGCGATACCAGGGCTTGCGGACGCGGCACTTGTACGCCTTGTCGACGCCCGTCCTGTGGCCGGCGTCGATGTAGGCCTGCGCCGCTGGTGACGGCGCGTCGCCCGGGTGGAACAGATACGTGGCCTTTCCGTCACGGCCCAGCCGCGACAGCATGCTGGGCGAGAGGACGAGACCTCGCAGGTGCGCACTGCCCGGTGGAGACAGCCGCAGCAACTCTCGGCGCGGCAGTCCGAGCTCCTCGGCCTGGGCGGGCGACAGCGTGAAGTAGTGGTTGCTCCCCGTCACCATGCCGAGCGTCGTCTCACCCCACGCCTGCAGGTTCGTGAACGAGCCCGCGGCGGCAAGGCGAGCGAGCGGCTCGGTCGCTTCGGCAGGCACAAGCGAGCCGGTCCACTTCGCCGCGGGATCGGCAGGGGCCCAGCGCTGCCCTGCGGCAAGGTTGGTCAGGTCTCTCGCATTGCGTGCCTGGCGGATCACGGCGTGGCGAGCCGGACCGTGGCCGTAGCCGTCGGCGAGCAGCAAGACGACGTCTGCCTCGGCCTCAGGGAAGACCTGCTCGTCGAACAGCACCAGCTCGACGGTCGAGAACTTCTCGAACAGGAAGCGGCGAACCGGAGCCGCGTAGTTCACGCTGAGGAGCTCGGCCGGGAGCACGAGCCCGAGGCGTCCGCCGGGCTGCAGGAATTGAGCCCCGTGGACGGTGAACGCAGCCCACGAGGACGCGAGCCCGCTCAGTGCGACCCCTGCCCGGAGGGCCGCCGACCGAGACTTTGCTCGCGCGTCACCAGTCCAGCCCTGGTAGCGGACATACGGCGGGTTTCCGATCACGGCGGCGTACTGCGGGGTCGGTTCGAGGTCGAAGAAGTCGTGCACCCGAATGTGCGCGCGGCCCCCCGCGGCGCGCACGCGTTCCCGGCCGCGACGCGCGGAGTAGTCATGGATCTCGACACCATGCACCTCGGGCATCGCATCGGGATCAGGCGAGAGCCTCCTCAGTCGCTCGACCGCCGCGACGAGGAACGCCGCATCGCCCGCCGACGGCTCTAGGACGGAGTCGTCTGGTGAGCTGATGGCCCAGTCAGCGAGGAACGCTGTGATCTCGTCGGGCGTGAAGAACGCCCCCCGCGCTTTGCGCAACTGCGGCGAGTCGTCTGGCGCCAGCTCGGCAGCGATGGATCCCACGGCAGCCATCCTCACGTACACCACCCACAAGCGGCCCCATCGACATGCTGGCCCTCCCCTCGTCGTCGCCCGCACAGCCAGCCCGCGGGCAACGAGGCTGGTTGGCCCCTCATGGGCGCGGGGCGTACATGATGACGGCGACGCCAAAGAGGCAGAGGGCGGCGCCGATGACGTCCCAGCGGTCCGGCTGGAACTTATCGACGACCATTCCCCAGGCCAGCGAGCCTGCGACGAAAATCCCTCCGTACGCGGCGAGGATGCGGCCGAAGTGCGCGTCCGGCTGCAGGGTGGCGACGAACCCGTAGGCGCCCAGCGCGATCACGCCGGCGCCGATCCAGAGCACGCCTCGGTGCTCGCGGACGCCCTGCCAGATCAGCCAGGCGCCGCCGATCTCAGCGACGGCGGCGACGACAAAGAGGAGCACGGAGCGCAGGAGCGTCATGAGAACAGTGTCGCGGTGTCATGGCCCGGGGTGCGGAGAGCTCAAGGGGCGCCGAACATGGCCGCGACGACGTCGGCTGCCTCGTCGGGCGCTCGCACCTCGAGGCTGACCTGGCCCGTGGTCATCCGCAGCGTGAACGTGAAGAAGCTGCAGCAGTCCTGTTCCGCGGCGGCGAGCCGTGCGGCCTCGGCCACGAGCTCAGGCGAGGCGACGAACCGCAGGGCCATGCCGCCGGCGACCGGCTCACGGCTGATCGCTCGGGCGGCGAGCGCCCGCCAGTCGGAGACCCGGTCCGGCATCGAGCCTGCGTCGAGCGAGCATGCGATCGCCTGTGGTGCCGCTCCGAGTGGAGCGCGCGTCAGTGGGACGAGCGTCCGCCGGTCGGATGGCGCCTCGGCCGCGGTCGCGCACGGGCAGCCGTCGCCGCAGGGTCCCGAGGTCGGGGCGTCGGCCAGCCGCGCGGAGACGGTCTGGAGCTGGGCGGCTAGCGCGACGAGCTCCACGATGCGCGTCTGGGTCTCGGCCAGGCGGACGGCGACCAGCTCGACCACCCGGTGCGCGACGTTCGAGCAGTCGTCGACGTCGTAGGCCTGCACCAGCTCCGCGACGTCGGTCAACGGGATGCCGAGGTTCTTGGTCGCGGTGATGAACCGCAGCCGCGCCAGGTCGGCGTCGTCGTAGGACCGGTACCCGTTGGCTCCGCGGGCGGGGTGTCCGACGAGGCCGATGTCCTCGTAGTAGCGCAGCGTGGTGGCCGGAACCCCGACCAGCTCGGCGGCTTCAGCGATGCGGTAGGCCATGCTCGACCGTAGACCTTCGACCCGGCTCGAAGGTCAAGCCCCGTTGTTCACCTCAGCAGAGGGGGCCTCGGTCCCACCACGGCTGCGAGCGCAGCGGGACCAGGGAACCCGCGTCGAGCTTGAACTGGAGCCACCGCGCGAACGCGCCCGCGCCCGCCACCCCGTCGGGCTGCCGCTTGCCGAGCTCGCTCAGCGGCGCCTGGAACGAGTGGACCGTGCGCAGGTCGTCGTCCAGGAAGGCCACGCGCACCTCGCGGCCCGCGGGGAAGGCGTGGCGCAGGTCGGACTCGAACTCGGGGATCTTCCACCGCGTGCGGTCGAACCTGTCCGCGCCGCCCAGCAGTGGCCACTCGTCGCCGATGTTCAAGCCCGAGATGTGCTGGGCCGTCAGCGCGTCGCCGGGCTCGAGGCCGGCGACGTCGTCGAGCGTCGGCACAACCGCTTGCGGTGCGAACGCGTACACCAGCACGTTGTGCGGCTTGCGGTGGCGCACCACCCGTGCGGGCACGAACGTGCCGTCAGCCAGCGGGATCACGAACCAGTCGCCCGCGCGGTACACGGCTCTCCTCACGGCACAGATCCTGCCGCACCCGCGCCCGTCAGCACCTGGCCTTGACGTTCCTGGCCAGCTCGAGCCGCTCGGCGAGCACCGTGTCCAGCTTGGGCATCGGCCCCTCGGGCCACGCCGCGCGCTGTGGACGACGACCGACGCGATGTCGGTGCTGCCGCATACGGTGTCGGCTCGATCACGAGGAGGCTCGATGCCCAAGACCGAGGACCAGACCCTCGCGCTGATCCGCACGCTGCTGGCGATCGCGGACGGTGGCTCATCGCACGAGCCCGAACGCGAGCTCGCGCGGCAGCGCGCCGAGAAGCTGATGCTGCGGCACAGCATCGAGGAGGCCGCGGTCCGCATGACCACTGCGCGAGCCCGCGAGCCGATCCGCACCGACCTGCCCGTGGTGGGCCCGTGGCTCGCGGACCGGCTCGCGCTCCGCAGCGCGGTCTACGTCGCGTTCGGGTGCCGGCCGCTGCGCGTGCGCGACAGCAACGGCACCCAGTTCGTCGCGTTCGGGTTCGCCGCGGACATGTCGATGGCCGCCGTGCTGGCGGACTCGCTCGAGCCGCAGCTGGTCACCGAGATGCACCGCCACGGCGGGCTGCCGAGCGACAAACGCGCGTTCGCGGCGGGGTTCACCGCCGTCGTGGCCGACCGCCTGCGCGCCTTCTACGCCGAGGCGCTCACCGAGGCCGAGGCCGCCGGGACGTCGAGCGCGCTCGTCGTCGCCACGCGGGACCGGGATGTGGACGCGGCGCTCGCCAAGGCCTTCCCGAGCGTGCGCCACGCGACCCGTCGGCTATCCGGCCGCGGCTGGACCGACGGCGCGGCGGCCGGCGCGCGGGCTGACATCGCGGTCTCAGGTCGCAAGGTCGCGGGCGTCTCTGGACGCGCGCTTCCGAGCTGAGGGCAATAGCGCGTGCCAGTGTGCGGCCGTCCGCTCTACCGTGTCGCGATGGAGCCGACGCCCATCGCCCGCCACTACGACACCGCGTACGACGAGGACCAGCGCCTCCGCCGCGGACTCGGCCGGCTCGAGTTCGCCCGCGTCCAGGAGATCGTCCGACGGCACCTGCCGCCTCGCGCGCGCGTGCTCGACGTCGGCGGCGCCACCGGAGTCCATTCGGAGTGGCTGCTCGACGACGGCCACACCGTCCACCTGGTCGACCTGCTGGCCAGCCACGTCGCGCGCGCCTCGTCGCGTCTCGGTGGGCACGACGCGTTCACCGCGGAGGTCGGCGACGCCCGCCGCCTCAGCCAGCCGGACGCCTCCCACGACGCGGTGCTCCTGCTCGGCCCGCTCTACCACCTGACCGAGCGCGCGGACCGGCTCGCGGCGTGGCGGGAGGCGATGCGGGTCGTCGTGCCGGGCGGGGTCGTCGTGGCGATGGCGATCTCGCGGTTCGCGTCGCTGTTCGACGGGCTCGCGCAGTCCTACCTCTTCGACCCCGCGTTCCGGGCGATCGTCGCCCAGGACCTCGCGACCGGAGTGCACGAGAACCCCACCGGCGACCCGCGCTGGTTCACCACGGCCTACTTCCACCGGCCCGAGGAGCTCGCCGCGGAGGCAGCCGAGGCGGGGCTCTCCGTCGTCGAGACCGTCGGCGTCGAGGGCATGGCCCACTGGATCCGCCCGCTCGCATCGGCGCTCGACGACCCCGACGGCCGCGAGGTGGTGCTCGGCGCCGCGCGCGTCATCGAGTCGGAGCCAGCCGTCCTCGGCGTGAGCCCCCACCTGATCACCGTCGCCGTCCGGCCCGTCGCCTGAGCACGGAGCGGTGCTCGTACCATCGACCCGTGACACCCCGGTCCCCTCTGCCGGCACGCCACGGCCTGGACGCTGCCCGCTTGTGCACGCCGCCGCGCGTGCGCCACGTCCCCGACGCGTGGCCGACCATGGGCGCGTGGCTGCGGCACCGCCTCGCCGGGCACGTCGATGTCGCGGGAATGCTCGCGGACGAGCGCTTCGTCGACGAGGACGGGCGCCCGGTGCGCGACGACGACGGCTACCGGCCGGCTCGGCACGTGTGGTTCCACCGTGACCTCGGCGACGAGGCCGTGGTGCCCGGGGTGATCCATGTGGTCCACCGCGACGAGCGGCTCGTCGTCGTCGACAAGCCGCCGTTCCTCTCGACGATCCCCCGCGGCCGGCACGTGGTGCAGAGCCTCGTCGTCCGGCTGCGCGCCGAGCTGGGCCTGCCCGAGCTCTCGCCGCTGCACCGCCTCGACCGGGGCACGTCCGGGCTCGTCATGCTCGCGACCGAGCAGCGGTGGCGCGGGCGCTACCAGACGGCGTTCGAGCAGCGCGCCGTCGCCAAGACCTACCGCGCCCTCGCGTCCTTGCGCGACGACCTCGAGCTCCCGCTGACCGTCCGCAACCACATCCACAAGGTCCGCGGCACCGTGCACGCCGAGGTGGTGCCGGGGGCGCCGGTCAACGCCGAGACCCTCGTCGAGCTCGAAGGCGAGGCCCGCGGCCACGGCGTCTACCGGCTGACGCCGACGACCGGGCGCACCCACCAGCTCCGCCTGCACCTCAGCGGGCTGGGCATCCCGATCGTCGACGACCCGCTCTACCCCGTGGTGCGCGACGTCTCCCTCGACGACTTCCGCCACCCGATGCAGCTGCTCGCGGCCGAGGTCGCGTTCACGGACCCCGTCGACGGACGCCGCCGCGAGTTCCAGGCCGTCCGCTCCCTCCCCCTGGCAGCCGAGGCCCCGGCGCCTGCGAGCGACGCGTAATCCATTCACCAGCGCACACCGGTCATCGCCCGCTTCCTCGCCGGCGCCGGAGCTTCGCGCCAACTCCGGGGAACGGCTCGACCCAGCTGAATGGGCCATGTGTCGAGATGCAGGACAGATTGGCCGCCTGCACGCGGGCTACTTTGACCACCGAGCCCTCCGCGGCGATCGGCGTTCAAGGTGCGGCATGCGTGTTCAGGCGTGGCTGGGGTGCTCGTGGTCACGATGTGCGGCGGGTTCCACCTGGAACGTGGAGTGCTCGATGGCGACGTCGAAGTGGGTCGCGACGCATTCCTGCAGCTGGTCGAGGATCCGACCGGCGTACCCGTCGTGAAGCAACCCTCGTCGACGACGACGTGTGCGCTGAGGACCGGCAGACCGGTGGCGATCAGAGACGCGTGCATGTCGTGCACCTCGCTTACGTGCTCGAGCTCGAGCAGATGCTGACGCACGGCCGCGAGGTCGAGGCCGGCTGGGGTCGACTCGAGCAGCACCGCGCTGGTCTGGAGCAGCAGCTTGAAGGCTCGCGGCAGGATCAACGCCCCGATCAAGAGGCCCGCCACCGCGTCGGCCAGTGCCCAGCCCGTGGTCGCGATCACGATCGCGGCCACGATGACCGCTACGGATCCCAGGGCGTCGTTGACGACCTCGAGGAACGCGGCGCGCATGTTGAAGTTCGCCGACCGTCCCGAGGCGAGCACGAGCATGGAGGCGATGTTGCCGACCAGGCCGATAATCCCGAACACGACCAGCTCGTTCGAGGCGATCTCGGGCGGATCGAAGAGGCGCCGTACACCTTCGATCAGGACGTAGCCGCCGACGGCGAGCAGCACGGCTGCCTGGGCCAGGGCGGCGAGCACCTCACCGCGGCGATAGCCCCAGGTGCGGCGCTCGGAAGGCGGCCGCATGGAGAGGGACGCCGCGAACAGGGCAAGCAGGAGACCGCCGGCGTCGGTGAGCATGTGGGCGGTGTCGACGAGCAGGGCGAGGCTGCCGGTGATGAGCGCGCCAACTGCCTGAGCGATCAGGATCGTGGTCGTAATCGCGAACGCAATCGCCAACCGTCCACGGTGCTCCGCGGCTCCGGGTGGCGCGTGGTCGTGGCCCATCAACCGATGCCCTTCGAGTCCGTGGGGTCAGTCGTCATCGCAGCAGCCGTCTTCGCAGCCCGCGTCGTCGCAGCGCGCGTTGTCGCCGGCCACGAGCTGGGAGACCGGCGTGCAGCAGGCGTCGCCGTTCCAGGCCTCGATGCCTTCCCGGATCGCGAACGCGGCGATCACCACGGCGGCGACGGGGTCGGCCCACCACCAGCCCAGGGTGCTGTTCAAGACCAGTCCGACCAGCAGGACCGCGGACAGGTAAGTGCAGATGAGGGTCTGCTTGGAGTCGGCGACGGCCGAAGCCGACCCCAGCTCACGGCCGGTGCGGCGCTCGAACCAGGACAGGAACGGCATGACCGCCAGGCTGACCGCCGCCAGGATGATCCCGGCGGTGGAGTGCTCCGGCTCGGTCGCGTTCAGCAAGCTGCGGGCGGCGTCGACGGTGACGAAGGCGGCTAGCCCGAAGAACGAGAGCGCGATGGTCCGCATCGCGGCGCGCTCTCGGGTGTGCGGATTCGGTGCGGAGAACTGCCAGGCGACCGCTGCCGCGGAGAGGACCTCCACGATCGAATCCAGGCCGAACCCGATGAGGGCCGAGGACGACGCGAGCCTGCCGGCGACCAGCGCGATCACGGCCTCGATGACGTTGTAGGTGATCGTCGCCGCGACGACCCATCGGATTCGCCGCTCGAGCAGCGTGCGGCGGTCCGGAAGCACAGGGCGGGGGCCGATCGAGATGCTGCTCATGCGCAGGTGCAGTCCGGCCCGCAGCACGTCGGGTCCACCGCGAGCACCAGCTGCAGAAGGTCCCCGAGCGCCGAGGCGAGGTGTGGGTCGGCCAACCGGTACCAGGTCCGGCGCCCGTCCGGGATCGACTCGACCAGCCCGCAGCCGCGCAGGCACGCCAGCTGGTTCGACATCACCTGCCGCGAGACACCCAGCGCGTCGGCCAGGTCCGACGGGTACGCCGGCGCCTCGCGCAGCGCGAGCAAGATCCGCGTCCGCGTCTCGTCGGACAAGGCATGGCCCAACCGGGCGAGCGCCGAGGTGTGCGTCAGGGTCGCTGTCTCCATGCATCGACGGTACACGCACTGCTGTATACAGCGAAAGATGTACCGAGTGGCGGGGCTGATCCCCGGCACAACGATCGCCAGCTGGTTTGCCACTGCCTGACCGCCCGGCCGTACTTAAAGTATCCGGGCCCGATTTTCAAACTATCTTGCATCTCGACACCCGGGTAGAGCTCGCGGCCCTTAAGCCTGCATGTCGACGAAACGCGAGTAGTGGCCCTGGAATGCCACGGTGATCGTGTCCGTCGGGCCGTTTCGGTGTTTGGCGACGATCAGGTCGGCCTCGCCGGCACGAGGGGACTCCTTCTCGTAGGCGTCCTCGCGGTGGAGCAGGATCACCATGTCGGCGTCCTGCTCGATGCTGTTGTGGACGGCGATGCCGTTGGCGATGAAGTTGTGGGTGCCGAGGACGGTGGCGTCGAACACCTGCTGCTCGCCCATGGGCTCGATGGCGACGACCTCGTCCCACAGCAGGTCATTGACGGCCATGATCTCGAGGTCGTCGTCCTCCAAGAGGGCGGCGATGCGGCCGAGGCGCTCGCGCGACGGGAAGTGCTTCCACATCGTCGAGCCGTTGAACTGCGTCCCGAGCGCCGCGGCGAACTCGCGGTGCGTCATACCGCGCTCGACGAGGATGTCGCGCACGTCTTCCCACACCTGACGCGGGACGGTGTCGACGTTCGGGTTCGAGGTCTTCGTCCGCACGATCTCGAGCAGGCGGTCGGCGTTGGCCCCTCGCTCGCCGTGGACCCCGATCTCCTGGAGGAAGCGGCGCTGGTCGTCCACCCCAGAGATGTCGAGCGCGTAGCCATCCCGGTAGCCGGTCTTCTTCGTCGCCCGGATCCGCGTCGAGATGCCGAACCGGAGCAGGAGGCGGGACAGGTCGTCGACCAGCCGGCGGGACGTCGACGCGTAGTAGATCCGGCCGCTCTGACCATTGCGGTTCACCGTCACCGAGCCGTCAGTGGCCCAGATGTGCCTGATGAACAGCGCGATCTGCTCCTTCGGCAGGTGGAAGACCGCGGTGGGCACGAACTTCTCGTGGCTGCGTGCGCCGAAGAGCCCGAAGTCGTCGAGCCACTCCGCGATGGGGTTCCGGCGGCCGCGCGCGAGGCGGTCCGGAGCGGGAAGCCGCATGGTAGTGACGCGGGCCGCGGCGTAGTCGTCGCGGATCGGCGTGATGCCGAACGCGGTCGCGGCATCGCTCACGGCGGTGAGGTTCGCCTCGTCGATGGACGCATACCGCACGGGCTGACGGCGCACGAATGAGCCGTCGCCCAGCAGGTGCGCGAGCATGACGACCTTGCGGTTCTCCCACTCCGTCCGGCGCTCCGGTCCGGGGACGTGTCGCGGCACGCCGATGCGGCTACCGACCTCGAGCTCGCCCAAGGGCGTCCAGCCCTCGTAGGTGAGGAACGGGTGGTTCGCCGTGGCGGTCACCTGCTTGCCCGACGCCAAGCGCAGCTTGAAGGTCGGCTTCACGCCGGTGGGGAACACGTGGGTCAGGTGTCGCCGCACGTACTGCAGCCGCTCGTCGAGCGCCCAAATCGGCACGTCCTTGGAGCCGAGCGCGAAGAGCTCGCCCAAAGTGGTCTCCGCGCCCGTGTCGGCGCGCAGGATCCGGGTGTCCTCGGTGAGGCAGCCCGACTCACGCAGGTCGCTCATCTGCGGCTTCTTGTCCGTGCGCTGCTCCGGGCCACGGTTCAGCTGCGAGATCGCGATGACGGGGACCTCGAGCTCCTTGGCCAGGAGCTTGAGCGCGCGGGAGAACTCCGAGACCTCCTGCTGCCGTGACTCGACGCGCTTGCCGGACGTCATCAGCTGGAGGTAGTCGATGACGACGAGCTTGAGGTCGTGGCGCTGCTTGAGCCGGCGGCACTTGGCGCGGATCTCCATCAGCGACATGTTGGGGGAGTCGTCGATGAACAGCGGGGCGCCGGAGATCTTGCCCATGGTCTGCGCGATCTTCGCCCAGTCGTCCTCACCCATGGCGCCGGTGCGGAGCTTCTGCAGGTGCACGCGCGCCTCGGCGGAGAGCAGGCGCATCGTGATCTCGTTGCGGCTCATCTCGAGCGAGAAGACGACGGCCGCCTGCCCGTTCTTGATCGCAGCCGACCTAACGATATCGATTCCCAAAGTCGACTTGCCGATTGCCGGCCTCGCGGCCAGGACGATCATCTGGCCTGGGTGGAGTCCGTTGGTCAGGCGGTCGAGGTCGGAGAAGCCCGTGGGGACGCCGATCATGCCCTCGCCGCGGTGGCCAGCCGCCTCGATCTCGTCGACCGTGCCGCCGATGATCTCCGAGAGCGGCAGGTAGT
The DNA here is from genome assembly GCA_023461115.1 of Actinomycetes bacterium. Classification (GTDB taxonomy): domain Bacteria; phylum Actinomycetota; class Actinomycetes; order Actinomycetales; family Cellulomonadaceae; genus Cellulomonas. The sequence continues at coordinate 17,199 of JAEWOA010000249.1, read as the reverse complement.
CCTCCGACGCGCGCCGCTCGGTCACGGCGTACACCTCGGCCTGCGCGGTGTTGACGAGCTCGTCGACGTCGCCGCCGTCGGTGCCGTAGCCGAGCTGGACGATGCGCGTGCCGGCCTCGACCAGCTTGCGCAGGATCGACCGCTCGCGCACGATCCGCGCGTAGAACCCGGCGTTCGCGGCGGTGGGGACCGCGGCGATCAGGGTGTGCAGGTAGGTCGGGCCGCCGATGCGGGCCAGCTCGCCGCGCTTGGTCAGCTCGTCGGCCACCGTGATCGCGTCGGCCGGCTCGCCGCGGCCGTAGAGGTCCAGGATCGAGTCGTAGATGACCTCGTGCGCCGGCCGGTAGAAGTCCGTGCCACGGATCTGCTCGATGACGTCGGCGATCGCGTCCTTGGAGATCATCATGCCGCCGAGCACCGAGCGCTCGGCCTCAAGGTCCTGCGGCGGGGTGCGGTCGAACCCGCCCCCACGCCCCTGGGCCTCGGGCGGCATCCCGTAGTCGAGTTCTTCGATCGTCACTGAGGCCTACCTGTCCCGCTCTGTTTGATCTCGAACCCTTGTTCTACTACCCGGCACTGACACAGTCCCGCGTGGTAGCGCACCCGCGAGGCTAGGGCCCCCGCGGCGCACCGCCAAACCGACCTGTGGACAATGCCTGTGGGTGGCTTGTGGATCCCACCCGCTCGGCTGTGCACAGGTCGTGGACAGTGCTGTGGATACTTTGTGGGACGACGACGAACGGCGTGCCTCACCCGCACGAACACCGTGCACCGGCTGTGGATCGAGGAAAGTTGGGCAGGATTTCACCTGGCGGACGTGGTTTCTCGCCCCTCGACCGGCAGATCCTGTCCCTCTCGCTGCCGGCGCTTGGCGCTCTCGTCGCGGAGCCGTTGTTCATCCTCGTGGACTCGGCCGTCGTCGGGCACCTCGGCACCGAGCCACTCGCCGGCCTCGCGCTCGCGTCCACGATCCTGCTCACCGTCGTCGGGCTGTGCGTCTTCCTGGCCTACGCGACGACGGCCTCGGTGGCCCGACGACTCGGCGCGGGGGACCGGGCCGCCGCGCTCCAGGTCGGGGTGGACGGCATGTGGCTCGCGGTCGGCATCGGCCTCGCGCTCGGCGCCGCGCTGTGGCTGGCCGCACCACTCGTCGTCGACTGGCTCGGCGCGGCCGGCGCCGTGGCCGACCACGCCGTCACGTACCTGCGCTGGTCCGCGCCCGGCGTCCCCGGGATGCTGCTCGTATTCGCCGCCACCGGCGCCCTGCGGGGCGTGCAGGACACCCGCACGCCGCTCGGAGTCGCCGCCAGCGGCGCGGTCGTCAACGGGGCCCTCAACGTCGCCCTCGTCTACGGCGCCGGCATGGGCATCGCCGGGTCCGGGCTGGGGACCGCGCTCGTCCAGCTCGGCATGGGCGCGGTCCTGGCGGCCGTCGTCGTGCGTGCGGCGCGCGCCGCCGGCGCCTCGCTCAAGCCCGCGCCAGCAGGGCTGTGGGCCAGCACGCGCCACGGCCTCCCGCTGCTGGCCCGCACCGCGACGCTCCGCGCCGCGATCCTGCTCACCGCCTGGGTCGCCACCGGCCTCGGGCCGATCACCCTCGCGGGCCACCAGCTGACGATGGCGGTGTGGGGCCTGGTCGCGTTCGCGCTCGACGCGCTGGCGATCGCGGCGCAGGCGCTCGTCGGGCATGCGCTCGGCGCCGGCGACCTCCCGACGACCCGCCGCGTCCTACGTCGCACCCTGCAATGGGGCGTGGGCGCGGGCGCCGTCTCCGGGCTGCTCACCGGTGGGCTCGCGTTCGCGTACATCCGGCTGCTCACGCCCGACGACGACGTCCGCCACGCCGCGGTGCTCGCCCTGGTGGTGGCCGCCGTCTGCATGCCCGTCGCCGGGTGGGTGTTCGTCCTCGACGGCGTGCTCATCGGCGCGGGCGACGGTGTGTTCCTGGCCTGGGCCGGACTGGCGACGCTGGTGGTCTACCTCCCGTGCGCGATCGCGGTACGCGCCTGGGCGCCGGACGGCGCCGTCGGACTCGCCTGGCTGACGGCCGCGTTCTGCGGCGTCTTCATGCTGGCCCGCGCGGCGACGACAGGCTGGCGCGCCGCCGGCACCACGTGGATGGTCACCGGCGCCTAGCGCCACTCATCCCCGCCGGGCCCCTCGACAGTCGGTCCCGCGGAGGCGGCGGTCGCCAGCCGGTGAGGATGACGAAGCGCCCCGCACCCGGAAAGGGGGCGGGGCGCTTCGGTGAGCGTCAGCTCAGGCGGCGACGACCTTGACGGTCACCGTCGCGGCGACGTCCGCGTGCAGGCGGACGGACACCTTGTACTCGCCCAGGGCCTTGATCGGCTGCGCGATCTCGACCTTGCGCTTGTCGATCGCCGGGGCGCCCGAGGCCTTGACGGCCTCCGCGATCTCGGCGGTCGTCACGGCGCCGAAGAGGCGGCCGGACTCGCCGGCCTTCGCCGAGACGACGACGGCCTTCGACTGCAGCGAGTCACGCACAGCCTTGGCGTCGTCGAGCGTCGCGATCTCACGGGCCTTGCGGGCCTTGCGGATCGCGGTGATGTCCTTCTCCGCGCCCTTGGTCCACGCCGTGGCCAAGCTGCGGGGGAAGAGGTAGTTACGGGCGTACCCGTCCTTGACCTCGACCACGTCGCCGGGGGCGCCGAGGCCGGTGACCTCGTGGGTCAGGATGATCTTCGCCATTGCGGGGTCTCCTTCCTAGCTCAGCGGGCCGACGACGAGTACGGCAGAAGAGCCATCTCGCGGGCGTTCTTGACGGCGCGCGCGATCGCGCGCTGCTCCTGCACGGACACGCCCGTCACACGACGCGCGCGGATCTTCCCGCGGTCGGAGATGAACTTGCGCAGGAGCGCGGTGTCCTTGTAGTCGACAACCTCGATCTTGGCTGCCTTGAGCGGGTTCTGCTTCTTCTTGGGCTTGCGAACAACGGCCTTGGCCATCGTGGTGCTCCTTGTCTGCGGAGCCCCGGGCGTTGCCATACCCGGGGATGAAGTGGATCTGGAGTGCTGACCGATCAGAACGGAGGCTCGTCGGAGTAGCCGCCGCCACCGCCGCCCGAGGGCGTGGCCCACGGGTCGTCGCCGCCGCTGCTGCTGCTCTGGCCGCCGCCGTAGTTGCCGCCGCCACCGCCGCCGTAGTTGCCACCACCGCCGCCGCCGAAGCCGCCGCCACCACCGGACCGCTGGGTCCGGGTGACCTTGGCCGTGGCGTAGCGCAGCGAGGGCCCGACCTCGTCGACCTGCAGCTCGACCACAGTGCGCTTCTCACCCTCGCGGGTGTCGTAGGAGCGCTGGACGAGTCGGCCGGTCGCGATGACGCGGGTGCCCTTGGTGAGCGACTCGGCGACCTGCTCGGCCGCCTCCCGCCAGATCGAGCAGCGCATGAACAGCGTCTCGCCGTCCTTCCACTCGTTGCTCTGGCGGTCGAACGTGCGGGGAGTCGACGCGATGGTGAAGTTCGCGACCGCGGCACCCGACGGGGTGAAGCGGAGCTCGGGGTCACCCGTCAGGTTCCCGATCACCGTGATGACGGTCTCACCAGCCATGCCAGCTCCTCGCTCGTTCCGGATCAGTCAGTTGGAAGATCGGCACGGACGCTATACGTCTGCACCGACACGTGCTCAGGAATCGGCGCGCAGCACCTTGGTCCGCAGCACGACCTCGTTGAGGCCAAGCTGACGGTCCAGCTCCTTGGCGGTCGCCGGAGCCGCGGTGAAGTTGACCACCGCGTAGATGCCCTCGGACTTCTTCTTGATGTCGTAGCTCAGGCGGCGACGACCCCAGATGTCCACCTTGTCGACCGAGCCACCGTCGGTCTTGACGACCGACAGGTACTTGTCGAGAGACGGGGCGACGGTGCGCTCCTCGATCTCGGGGTCGAGGATGATCATGATCTCGTACTGACGCAGGCTCATACCCACCTCCTCTGGTCTTGACGGTCACGGTCGTTCCGTGACAGGAGGGTTCTCATGCGTCGCTGCACACGACGAGCGCCGATGGCCCTTCGTCGTCCCCGCGCGGTATCCGCCGATAGGCGGCGGCGCCCCGCAGGCACAGCAGTGTTCTAGCCTACCGGCCACCCGGAGCCCGACGAAATCGTCGGATCTGTGGATGGCCGGTAGGCGAGTGGGGTTATCCGCTGGAGCCGGTTCCGGGCGGCGGTGTCGCGGTGCTCGTCGGGTCCGGCGTCGGTGGCGCGGTCGGCGTCGGGGGGCCCGACGAGATCACGAGCGTCACGGACGACCCGCCGGGGACCAGCGCGCCCGGGCCCGGCTCGGTGCGGATCACGCGGCCCACGGGCACGTCGCTGGACGGCTCCGAGACGATCACGGGGCTGAGGCCCAGCGCGACGATGGCCGCGGTCGCGTCCGCCTGGAGCTTGCCGGCCAGCTGGTTCGGCACGTTCACGTCCTCGGGCGTGGCCTCGATCGTCGGCTCGACGGTGGGCGCCGCGGTCGCGGTGGCCGACGAGTGCGGGCGCGGCTTGTTGGTCCGCTCCGGGAACTCGGTGTCCTTGGCGAACTGCGGCATCGCGAGCACGGGCTTCATGTAGTTGGCCCAGGTCCGCGCGGGGATGGACCCGCCGGTCACCTGCTTGAGCTTGCTGCGGCCCGCCGACTTGCCGACCGGGTCGATGGTGACCTGCGTCTTGCCGTCGTCGCCGGTCTGGCTGAGCGCGACCGCGGTGGCGATCGTCGGCGTGTACCCGACGAACCACGCCGAGATGTTCTCGGTCGACGTGCCGGTCTTGCCCGCGACCGGCACCTTGAGGGGCTTGATGTAGTCCTCGCCCGAGCCCTTCTGCACCACCTGGGTCATGGCGTACGTGGCGTCCGCCATGACGTCGGGCGCGAACTCCTGCTTGCCGGCGGTCTTGGCCTCGTAGCGCACCGAGTCGTCGTTGTTGAGCACCTTCGCGACGATGTGCACGTCGCGGTGGATGCCCTGGGCGGCGAAGGTCGCATACGCGCTGGCCATGTCCAGCGGGTGCACGGTCGCGGTGCCGAGCACGTTGCCGGGGAGCTTGTTGATCGGGGTGCTGACGCCCGCGCGCTGTGCGACGAGCGCCGTGTTCTCGGGCCCGATCTGCAGGTTGAGCTGCGCGTACACCGTGTTCACCGAGTTCGCGGTGGCGGAGGTCAGGTCCATCATCCCGTAGGACGAGTTGCCGAAGTTGGTGACGGGCTTGTTCTTGGAGTCCCAGCCCGGCAGCTTCATGGGCGACTTCCCGCTGAACCGGTCCTCGAGCGTGACGCCCTGCTCGAGCGCCGCGACGAGCGTGAACGGCTTGAACGTCGACCCGCCCTGGATCCCGTTGCCGTAAGTCGCCCAGTTCACCGCGGACGTCACGTAGTCGGGGCCTCCGTAGAGCGCGACGATGCCGCCGGTCGCGGGGTCCACCGACGTGATCACGGGGTGCAGGTTGGGCGACGGCGCCTCGCCGTCGGTGATCGAGCCCGCGATGAGCTCGGCCGCGGTCCGCTCGGCCTCGGCCTGGACCGGCTTCTGGATCGTCGTGACGACCTTGAGGCCGCGGCGGTCCAGCTTCTCCTTGTCGATCGCGATTGGCTCCTTGGCCATCTCGTCCTCGACCATCTTCAGGAGGTAGCCCTGCGGGCCCTGGTACTTGGCGGACCGCTTGTACTCGACGGTGTCCGGGAACTGCGCCTGCGCGCGTTCCTGCGCGGTCGCGAAGCCGCCCGCGACCATGCGGTCGAGCACCATGTTCCAGCGGGCCTCGGCCTGCTTGGGGTTGACGGCGGGGTCCCACGCGTTGGGCGCGGGGATGATCGCGGCGAGCACGGCGGCCTGCGAGAGCGTGAGCTCCGCGGCGGGGACGCCGAAGTAGGACTTGGAGGCGGCCTGGATGCCGTACGAGTCGCGGCCGAAGTAGATGGTGTTGAGGTAGCCGCCGAGGATCTCCTTCTTGTCCTTGGTCTTGGCCACCTTGACGGCGAGCAGGGCTTCCTTGGCCTTGCCGACGTAGTCGCTCGTCGTCTGCCCGACGAGGTAGCGCTCGACGTACTGCTGCGTGAGCGTCGAGCCGCCCTGGTTGCTCTCGCCCTCCGCCTTGCGCAGGTTGTGCAGGAGCGCGCGGCCCATGCCGGTGATCGAGACCCCGGAGTTCTCCCAGAAGGTCTGGTCCTCGTTGGCGACGACGGCGTTGCCCACGTACGCGGGCAGCGTCTCGAACGGGACGATCTCGCGCTTCTGCACCGCGTAGGTGCCCATCACAGGCCCGGGGGTGCCGTCGGGGTTGTCCGCGTAGTACACGGTGGTCGTCTGCGCCTCGACGTCCTCGCCCGGCTGCGGCACCTCGATCGTCGCGTACGCGGCGAAGACGGCGCCGGCCATCAGGAACACGCCGGCGAGCATCGTGCCGAGCACGACGCGCCACGACGGCAGCCACCGGTGGAGGCCGTGGTAGCCGGTGCGTGGGTAGTCCCAGAGCTTGCGCTTGGGCGCCGCTGCGCGGCCTCGACCCGACGAGCGCGGCGCGCTGCGGCGCGAGCGCGGCGGGGTGGACGCACGGTTGGAGCCTGCCAACGGGCTGCCTTCCTGACGACGACAAGGACGCGGGCGCGCGTCTGCCGGCGTGGTCGTCGGCGGGCATGCGGCGGCCGCGTCGCCCAGTATGCGCGACCGGACCATAGGTCTGGCCAGGGCCGAAAGGGCCGACGGGGGACCCTTCACACGATCGGCGCCCGGTCCCCGGCTCGTCGTCGCGAATGGTGGGACGAATGTGGCGCCGGTCACCCGCGGCGGCCGTTTGTGCGCCGCGACGACGAGGGCGCGCACCCCGCGACTTGTGCTCGACGACGAGCGCGGCATAGTCTCCGCATGATGTATCAACTCGATACATCGCCACGTTCCATCGGGGCGTCGCATCGAATGCGACCCGCGACACACTAGCCGAGGAGGTGCCATGCGCGGACGCTCCGACGTCCTCGAGCCGGCCATCCTCGGCCTGCTCCACGAGTCGCCCATGCACGGGTACGAGCTGCGCAAGCGGCTGAACCTCGTGCTCGGCTCGTTCCGCGCGCTGTCCTACGGCTCGCTCTACCCGTGCCTCAAGTCGCTCGCCGAGCGCGGCTGGATCGTCGGCGCCGAGTCGTCGGCCACCGACAGCCACGCCGTCGCCAGCAAGCGCGCCCGGATCGTCTACCAGCTCACCGCGGACGGCAAGGAGCACCTGCAGCAGGTGCTCGCCACGTCGGGCCCCGCGGCCTGGGAGGACGAGAACTTCGACGTCCGGTTCGCCTTCTTCGGGCAGACCGACGCGGAGACCCGCCTGCGCATCCTCGAGGGCCGGCGTACCCGGCTCACCGAGCGCCTGGAGGTGCTCCGCCAGTCCGTCGCCCGCACCCGCGAGCGTATGGACGAGTACACCCTCGAGCTCCAGCGCCACGGCCTCGAGCAGACCGAGCGCGAGGTGCGCTGGCTCGACGGGCTCATCGACAACGAGCGTGGCGTCCGCCGCGCCCGCCCCACTAGCACCGGTCATCCGGCCGATGCTGCTTCCACCGCCGCGGATCCGTCCTCGGCGCGAAACACCGAGAAGGAGCGAGGATGACCTCCATCCGCGTCGCCATCGTCGGCGTCGGCAACTGCGCCGCGTCGCTCGTCCAGGGCGTCCACTACTACGCGAACACGCCCGCCGACGGCAAGGTCCCCGGGCTCATGCATGTCCAGTTCGGCGACTACCACGTCAAGGACATCGAGTTCGTCGCGGCGTTCGACGTCGACGCCAAGAAGGTCGGCTTCGACCTGTCGGAGGCGATCCTCGCGTCCGAGAACAACACCATCAAGATCACCGACGTCCCGCCGCTCGGCGTGACGGTGCAGCGTGGCCACACGCTCGACGGCATCGGCAAGTACTACGCGCAGACGATCGAGGAGTCGGACGCCGAGCCCGTGGACGTCGTCGCGACGCTCCGCGAGGCGCAGGTCGACGTCCTGATCTGCTACCTGCCCGTCGGCTCCGAGGCCGCCGCGAAGTTCTACGCCCAGTGCGCGATCGACGCCGGCGTCGCCTTCGTGAACGCGCTGCCCGTGTTCATCGCGTCCGACCCGGAGTGGGCCGCCAAGTTCGAGGCCGCCGGTGTCCCGATCGTCGGCGACGACATCAAGTCGCAGGTCGGCGCGACCATCACGCACCGCGTGCTCGCCCGCCTCTTCGAGGACCGCGGCGTCATCCTGGACCGCACGTACCAGCTGAACGTCGGCGGCAACATGGACTTCAAGAACATGCTCGAGCGCGAGCGCCTGGAGTCCAAGAAGATCTCGAAGACGCAGGCCGTCACCTCGAACCTCGAGGACGGCCCGCTGGCCGGCAAGAAGGACGACCGCAACGTCCACATCGGCCCGTCGGACTACGTCGCGTGGCTCGACGACCGCAAGTGGGCGTACGTGCGCCTCGAGGGCCGCGCGTTCGGCGAGGTGCCCCTGAACCTCGAGTACAAGCTCGAGGTCTGGGACTCCCCGAACTCGGCCGGCATCATCATCGACGCCCTGCGCGCCGCGAAGATCGCCAAGGACCGCGGCATCGGCGGCCCCATCCTGTCCGCGTCGACGTACTTCATGAAGTCGCCGCCGGTCCAGATGGAGGACACGAAGGGCCGGGCCCAGCTCGAGTCCTTCATCCGCGGTGACATCGAGCGCTGACCTGGAAGGCCAGCGCTCGCAAGGACAGAGCGCTGACCTGTAGCGCAGCGAAGGTTGAGAGGGTCGTCCGCGCAGCGGGCGGCCCTCTCGGCCGTCAGTAGGCGATTGCCCAGCTCGTGACGCCGTGTTGGTGCTCCACCGGGGTCGTCGGGAGCGGCAGCAGGATGCGTGAGGCGCCGGCGCCCACGTCGTGCAGCGTCAGCGTGCCCGGCGCCGCGTCACCGGAGCAGCCCGGCTTGGCGTGCACGTACGCGAGTCCTGCGGACGCCTTGACCTCGAACTGGTTCTGTCCGCCTGCGGCGGCTTGCAGCGTCGTCGGGCGCGCCGTGCTGTCCCAGGTCACGGCCTGGGCGAAGCACGAGTCGGGCCCGGCGGACTCCGCGAGCGCGCCGGCGGCGACGCCGTCGGCCAGCCACGTCGTCCCGTCCGCGCGCGGCCCCGGCGTGCCGAACGCGCCCACGGCGGCGACGCTCACGCTCGGGTCGCCGGCGATGTCGGCCAGGAGGGTCGCGTCACCGATGCCGTCGGCGTCCACGCAGTCGACGAGGAACGCGGTCGGGCGCAGCCAGGCCGCGAACCGGCACTGGTCGGCTCCCCGGCGGACCGCGACCTGCTCGCCGAGGGTCCCGGTGGGCACGTCGAGCAGGCGCGCGGCGGCGAGGTCGCCCTCGGGGCCGCCGAGCACGACGGTCCGGCCGTCGGGCGACACGGCCGAGGGCAGTCCCTCGGCGGCGCGCACGCCGTCGGCGGCGGCCGGGCCCACCAGCCAGGTCGTCGGGGAGCCGGCCCACCGGTCCGCGACCCACACCTCACGTCCACCGGCGCCGAGCCCGACGAACTCCGCAGTCGCGGGCAGCCCTCGCGGCTCGTCGCGCGTGGCGCCGGTGCCCAGGTCGAGGACGGCTCGGACGCCTTGCCCGCCCGCGGTATGCCGCGTCACGACCGCCGAGGTCGTGCCAGCCTCCCAGTACGCGATCGTGACCGACGCGCTCGTGATCCCTGGGACCCGGTACGCGTCACCGTCCAGCGTCACGACGAGCACGACTCCGGGCGCGGACCCTGCGGTGCTCGGGCCGGTCTCGTAGCCGGCCAGCACCCAACCCGCGCGGGCTGTCGCGAGGACGCCCGGCGTGAGCTCGCGGAACGGCGGCAGGCCGGCTTCGTCGATCACGGGCCCGAGCGTCGGCGTCGGCGACGACGTGGGGCCCGGGGTGGGCGTCGGGGTCGACGTGGAGGTCGGGGCGGGAGTCGCGGGCGACGGGTCGTGGCGCCACTGGCCGCCGGCCAGCACCGCGGCCCCGAGCACGCCCACGGCCGCGACGCCCAGCGCCGCCTGCTGCGCGGCACGCACACGGCGACGACGACGAACCTCGCGGACCGCCCTGCCGAGCGGTCCGTCCGCCCGGGCGCCGCCGAGCGCCATCTCGTCGGCCTCGACGGCCGCCCGCAGGAACTCCGGGAGCTCACGCTCCATGACGCACCTCCTCGACGTCGATCAGCTCCAGGTCCGCCGCGGGCATGACGGTGCCCAACGCGCTGTTCAGCGCGGCGACCCCGTCGGCCGTGTACCGCTTCACCGCTCCCTGCGACAGCGCGAGGGCGTCCGCGGTCTCGCGGATCGACAGGTCGTCGAGGTAGCGCAGCACCACGCACGCACGCACCCGCGGCGGGAGGGCGCCGAGTGCGCCGACCAGCTCCTTGGTGAGGCCAGGGAGCTCGATCTCGACGAACGTCGACGGCAGCCCCTCCAGGCGTCGGCGCACGTCGCGGTCGCGCACGGCGGCCCGCGTGCGGTCGACGAACCGCGTCGCGATCGCGCGCCGCACGTAGGCCTCGGCCTCGGCCGCCGTCGCGAACCGCGCGCGCCCGGCGAAGGTCGCGACGAGCGCGTCCTGCACGAGGTCCTCGGCGTCGGCGCGCGAGCCGGTGAGCAGCGTGGCGCGTGCCAGGAGGCGCGGGTAGCGCTCGCGCACGACGTGCTCGAGCATCGGCTCCCACCGACGGGCCATGCCGCGACTCCATTCCTCGGCCTTCGTCGTTCTTGTCGGCATCAGAACGACCACGCGCGAGGAAAGGTTGGGGGCGACTATGACGCGGCGATCCACGACTCCAGCGCGCTCGACCACGGGCCGCCCACGGGGAGGGGCGCGACGACGATCGCCTGGCCGTCGAGGTGGGCCGTGAGGTCGGCCGCGCCGCCGCCTTGCGAGCACCCGGGCGCCGCGCGCACGTAGGCGCGTCCCCCGCCTGCGCCCACCCGCATGTCGTTCTCGCCTCGCGCGGTCGGCCCCTGCACCAGGGTGAGCCCGCCGGGCCCCCACTGCCAGGCGCTGTCCGCGCACAGATCGGCCATGCCGAGCTCGGGTGTGAGCGTCAGGCCCGGGAGCACGACGACGCCGTCCGAGACATGCGCGCCGATCTGGTGGGTCGGGACGAACGGCTGGCCGTCGCCGAGCTCGGTGAGCACGCTCGTCGCGCCGTCCAGCCCCACGCGCACCAGGCGCGGGCGCCACGACGAGATCGGGCCGCCGCCGGTGTAGTCGAAGCACTGGACGAGCAGCGACGACTCGTCGAGCCAGCCGACGGGGTGGCACGCGCCGTTGGCCGCGGGCAGCGGGACGCTCTGGCGGGCGCCGGTCGCGACGGTGAGCACCACGAGCTCGGTCGCGGACGAGTTGGCGGTCGCGACCTTGGCGCCGCTCGGCGAGACGACGAGCGCCTCGTCGGCGCCGAGCGGGCCCACCTCCCGCGCGGGCTGGCCCGCGACGCGCGCGTAGAGCGTGGGCGGGGTGGCGTCGTAGGACCGCCAGAACTCGACGCCGTCGGGCGCCACGGAGTCCAGGAAGGCGCTCCCGGGCAGGCCCGCGGGGTAGTCGTCGGTGAACGCGCCCGTCGCGGGGTCGAGCCAGCCGTAGACGAACGCGTCGCTGTCGTACGGCGCCATCGCGACGCGCGCCAGGCCCCCGTCGAGCGTGGGCGACCAGGACTCGAGGATCACGCCCTGGTCCAGCGGCAGGTCGGTGAGGTGGTACCGCGTGCCGTCGGGCGCGACGGCGAACAACGCGTGCGCGGTCAGGGGCACCAGCTCCTGGTCCACGGCCGGCCGCGTGCCGTACACGGTCAGCGTCCAGCCCACGCTCGCCTGCGCGAGCAGCCCCGGAGGCGCCTCGTAGGCCGGCGGCAGCCCGGCGCGCTCGACGATGGCGAGCGTCGGGCTGGGCGTCGGCGGCGCGCTGGGCGTGGTCGGGCTGGGGCTCGGGCTCGACGAGTGCGTGGCCGGGGGCGTGGGCGCCTTGTCGTCGCGCGCGCCGAACCACACCACGGCCCCGACGACCCCGACCGCGGCCACGCCGACGCCGCCCTCGAGCGTGTGGCGGACCGCCCGGCGACGACGGATCCGGCCGCGCGTGCGGGCGAGCGCGTCCTGCGCTGGCGTGATCGCTCCCAGGGTGTGCGCACGCTCGTCGACGGCCGCCGCCAACAGCTCGGTCAGGTCCTTGGTCATCGCTGTCCTCCTCCAGCCGCGCGCCCGCGGTCATCCACCGGCACGACGGGCGCCACCTCGGCTGGCCCCGCGCTCGCGCCGAGGATCCGCTCGAGCGTCGCCAACCCCTCCGACACGTACCGCTTGACGGTCCCCTCGCTGAGCCCCAGCGCGGCGGCCGTGTCCCGCACCGAGGCGTCGTCGAGATGGCGGAGCACCACGCACGCGCGCTGACGAGGGCTCAGCATCCCGAGCGCGCGCTCGACCGCGCTGGACAGGCTGCCGTCGTCGGGCTCCGCCGCCGCGAGCGCGGGCTCATGTGCCACGCGGTCCAGGGCGGTGCGCTCTCGTCCGGCCTTGCGCGTCCGGTCGACGAAGCGCGTGACGATCGCGCGGCGCACGTACTGCTCGGCCTGCGCGGCGGTCGCGAAGCGGGCGCGGCCACCGAAAGTCGCGACCAGCGCGTCCTGCACCAGATCCTCCGCGTCGGCCCGCGAGCGCGTCAGCAGCATGGCGCGCGCGACGAGGACCGGGTAGCGCTCGCGCGCCACCGCCTCGAGCATCGGCTCCCACCGCGTCACGGCCCCTCCTCGCCTCGTCGAAGGAAGAACGCTGCACCCGCCACGCGGGGTTGCCCCCACTGTCCCGCGGCCCGGCGCGCCCGCGGAACTGGCGCGCCAGGGCGCCCCGACCCGGGGGGACGCACGGCGGTGGGAGGATGTGGCGGTGCAGGTGATCGCCGACCTCAAGGCCCTCTGGCCGCTGAGCAACTTCCGCCGCCTGTTCGCGGTGCGGCTGGTGAGCCAGTGCGCGGACGGCATGTTCCAGGTGGGTCTGGCGACGCTGTTCTTCTTCTCCCCCCAGAACGCGAGCACCGCGGTGGGGGTCGCGACCGCGTTCGCGGTGCTGCTGCTGCCGTTCACGATCGTCGGGCCGTGGGCGGGCGTGCTGCTGGACCGGTGGCGGCGGCAGCGCGTGCTGTTCGTCGGGAACCTGGTGCGCGCGGCGCTCGCCCTGGCCATCGCGGCGCTCATGCTGACGGTGGGCGTCGGGCCGGCGGTGTACGTCCTGGCGCTGGTGAACCTCTCGGTCAACCGGTTCCTGCTGTCGGCGCTGTCGGCATCGCTCCCGAAGGTCGTGGACGGGCCGCTGCTGCTCACCGCCAACTCGCTCACGCCGACGCTCGGCGCGGCGTCCGCGGGTGTGGGCGGCGGGATCGGCTTCGTGCTCGGCTGGGTGCTGCCGGAGGGGCGTGCGCGGGACGCCGCAGCGCTCGTCGTCGCCGCCGCCGTCATGGCCGCGGCGTCGCTGCTGGCCACACGCCTGCGGCGCGACCAACTGGGTCCCGACGAGCGCTCGGACGCCGCGCAGCTCCGCGCCGCGCTCGGGGTGCTCGCGCACGGGCTCGTCGAGGGCGCCCGGTACCTGGTGCGACGAGGAACGCCCGCGCGCGCCCTCGGGATCATGGCGTTCCACCGATTCTTGTACGGCGTGGTGTTCGTCGCGAGCATCTTGATCTCCCGCAACCTGCTCTCGGACCCCTCCGACACCGCCGCCGGCCTCGCGACGTTCGCGAGCGTGCTCGGCGCCTCCGCGGCCGGGTTCTTCCTCGCGGTGGTGCTCACGCCGTCGCTGTCCCCGCGCGTGGGGCCGCACAGCTGGATCGTGCTGTGCCTGGCCCTGGCCGCGGTCAGCCAGCTGGCGCTCGCGTTCACTGTGGAGCGTGCGGCGCTGCTCGGCGCGGCGGTGGCGCTCGGGCTCGCGGCGCAGGGGGCGAAGATCGCGGTGGACACGATCGTGCAGCGGGACACCGCCGACGCCTACCGGGGCCGCGCCTTCGCGTTGTACGACGTCCTCTACAACGCGGCATTCGTCGGGGCCGCGGCCCTGGCGGCGGTCGCGCTACCGGACACGGGCTACTCGCAGGCCCTGTTCATAGCGCTAGCCCTGGCATACGCGGCAGGCGGCGCGGCATACGCGCTGGCGTCCCGCCGCACCCCCACCGCGCGTGAGTCGGCGACCCCGCTCGCTGCGCCGATGGATGCGTGAACCACGCCCATAGCGGGCACATTCGCCGCATCCATCCGTGCAGCCATGGTGGGTGGGCCTACGACGACTGACGTGTGGCCCACCACGTGCGCAGCTCTTCTTCCGCGCGCTCCGGGCCCAGCGGGCCGTGCTCCATGCGCAGCGCGAGCAGGTGCTTGTACGCCTCCCCCACCTCGCGGCCCGGCTTGAGGTCCAGGAGCGCCATGATCTGGGTGCCGTCCAGGTCCGGGCGGATCGCGTCGAGCTCCTCCCGCTCCTTGAGCGCGACGATGCGCTGCTCCAGGTCGTCGTACGCCGCGGACAGGCGCTGCGCCTTGCGCACGTTGCGCGTGGTGCAGTCGGACCGCGTCAGCCGATGCAGTCGCTCCAGCAAAGGCCCGGCGTCGGTGACGTAGCGCCGCACCGCGGAGTCGGTCCACCCTGCCTCGCCGTACCCGTGGAACCGCAGGTGCAGCTCGGTGAGCCGGGCCACGGCCTGCACCGTCGCCTTGTCGTAGCGCAGCTCCTTGAGCCGCTTGGCGGCCAGCTTGGCCCCGACCACCTCGTGGTGGTGGAAGGAGACGCCGCCACCGGGCTCGAACCGCCGGGTGCGGGGCTTGCCGATGTCGTGCAAAAGCGCTGCCAGACGAAGCACCAGGTCAGGGCCGGGAACCACGCCGTCAGGCCCGGTCTCCAGCGCGATCGCCTTGTCCAGCACGGTCAGGGAGTGCTCGTAGACGTCCTTGTGGCGGTGGTGCTCGTCGATCTCCAGGCGCAGCGCGGGCAGCTCGGGCAGCACGTGGTCGGCCAGGCCCGTCTCGACCAGCACCTGCAGCCCGAGCCGCGGCTGCGCCGCGAGCAGCAGCTTGGACAGCTCGTCGCGCACGCGCTCGGCGGAGACGATCGAGATCCGCGCGGCCTGCTCGACGATCGCCGCGTGCGCGTCGTCGGACACCACGAACCCCAGCTGGGCCGCGAACCGCGCCGCGCGCATCATGCGCAACGGGTCGTCGTCGAACGACTGCTCGGCCGTGACCGGCGTCCGCAGCACCCCGCGCGCGAGGTCCTCGAGCCCGTCGAACGGGTCGACGAACGTCAGCGCCGGCAGCCGCACCGCCATCGAGTTCACCGTGAAGTCGCGCCGCGACAGGTCGCCCTCGAGCGTGTCCCCGAAGACCACCTCGGGCTTGCGGGAGGTCGGGTCGTACGCGTCGGTGCGGTAGGTCGTCACCTCGACGACGACGTCGTCGCCCCCGCGCCGCGCGCCGAACCGGCGCGCGCCGATGGTGCCGAACTCGCGGCCGATGTCCCAGTGCGCGTCGCCCCAGCGCGCCAGGATCGCCTGCGTCTGGTCGGGGGTCGCGCTCGTCGCGAAGTCCAGGTCGGAGGAGACCCGGCCCAGGAACGCGTCCCGCACGGGCCCTCCCACCAGCGCGAGCTCATGGCCGGCGGCCGCGAAGGCCTCGCCGAGCTCCAGGGCGTCGGACGGCAGCGACGCGAGGACGCCGAGCGCGCGCTTCTGGAGCGCGATCAGGGGGGCGTTGTCGGTGGGCATCCGTCCGATTCTAGGTGGCCCGCCGCGGCCTCGGACGGCGTCCGGGGGCGCCGGGCCACCCGTTCGGGCGGTTGGTCGGTTTCGGGAGGGTGGCGGGGAAGTCGTTACAGTGGCCGCATGTCCGGCGCCGCGCATCCACTCCCTCCACGGGGAGTACCGGCGCCACCGGGCGGCCATCGGCTGCACGCCCCGCCCCGCCCGGTCGTCGCCCGCACACCGCCCGTCTCACTTCCCGTGGTCGACGAGACGTCGGCCGGCGGGCTCGTCGTGCGCGCGCGTGACGGTGTCTACGAGGCCGCGGTGATCGCGCGCCGCAACCGCGCGGGCCGCCTCGAGTGGTGCCTGCCGAAGGGCCACCTCGAGGGCGAGGAGACGCCTGAGCAGGCCGCGGTGCGCGAGATCGCCGAGGAGACCGGCATCCAAGGCCAGGTGCTGCGGCGCCTCGGCGTGATCGACTACTGGTTCAGCGGCGACGACTGCCGCATCCACAAGGTGGTGCACCACTTCCTGCTCGGGGCCGTGGGCGGCACGTTGTCGGTGCTGGGCGACCCCGACGGCGAGGCCGAGGACGCGGAGTGGATCGCGGTCTCGGCGCTGCCCGATCGGCTGGCGTACCCCAACGAGCGGCGGCTGGCGGAGGCCGCGCTCGTGGTGCTCGCCGGCGACCAATGAGCCGCCGGTCCCCGCGGCGCGCCCTGGCCGTCACGCTGGCGCTGGTCGCGGGCCTCGTCGGGTGGGGCGCCGCTGTGCCCGCCGCGGGCGCCGACGACGGGGCCGCCACCGTCCGGGTCACCCAGGTCAGCCCGCAGGTGCTCACCCCGGGCGAGGACCTGCACGTCTCCGCGAGCATCACGAACAACACGGCCGAGCCGCTGGACGCCTCGTCGTCGGTGCTGATGTACCGGTACCGCATGGGCACGCGTGAGGCGGTCGCCGCGTGGGCGGGCCTCGGGCTGCGCGACGCCGCGGGCGACTGGGCCGCGAGCGCCACGATCTCCGACCCGATCCCGCCCGGCGGGACCGTCGCGGTCGACTTCACCGTCCCGGCGGCGAGGGTCCAGCTCTACGACCTGCCGGGGCTGTGGGGGCCGCGCGGGCTCTCGGTGGAGGTGACGTCGCACGGTCGGCGCATCGCGCTGGCGCGGACGTACGTGCTGTGGAATCCCGACGACCTCACGCCGCGTGTGCCGGTCGCCGTCGTGCTGCCGCTGACGGGGCCGGCCAGCCGCCCCGGCGAGGAGGCGACCGCGAGCCCGGGCCCGAGCCTCAGCCCGAGCCCCGACGAGACGCCCGTGGGCGACGAGGCGGCAGCCGACCCCTCGTCGTCGGCGTCCGCCGACCCGACGCCCGACCCGACGACGACGCAGGCCCCGCCGCCCGACACGGGAGCGGCCTCCGACCCGCTCCTCGCGGACGCGACCTCACCCGGCGGGCTCCTGGAC
>JAEWOA010000248.1 GCA_023461115.1 Actinomycetes bacterium | reverse complement strand
GTTCACCCCCCCCTGGTGCCCCCGTTCACACCCCTCCATGTCACCCGTGACATCCCCCCGTGTCACCCACGACACCCCTCCCCGTGTCACCCGTGACACCCGTGACACCCCCTAGGACAGCTCCCAGAAACCACGAGACCCCCACCAGGACGCGCACCGGTGGGGGGTCTCGTCGTGCATGTGTCAGGCTGCTGCGCGCACCTCCACCGGTGGGGTCCAGCCGCGACCGTCCGACAGTCGGAAGTAGTGGAGCTGGCAGGTGGCCACGACGTTGCCCGTCCGCCCGCCGCGGTTCTTCACGACCATCAGGTCCATCTCGCCTGCGCGCGCGGTCTCAGCCTCGGCGTCGTCGTCACGGTGCAGCAGGATCACGATGTCGGCGTCCTGCTCGACAGCGCCCGAATCGCGAAGGTCGGTGATGACCGGCTTGCCGTCCGACCGATCGGCGCTCTTCCGGTTGAGCTGCGACAGCAGCACGATCGGGACGTCGTGGCGCTTCGCGATCTTCTTGATCTCCCTGCTGATCTGCGAGATCTCCTCCTGGCGGTTGTACGTCTTCCCGTCGCCGGACATCAGACCCAGGTAGTCGATCGTTACCAGTGCCAGGTCCGGGTTCTTACGCTTGAACGCACCGATCAGCGCGTTCAACCGCGACGGGGTGAGTGACTCGTCGTCGCAGACGTGCAGCGGCATGTCCTGCACCAGGCTGATCACCTGAGAGACCGCCGTCCAGTCGTCGTCCGTCATCGCCGGGCGCGCCGGGTTCAGGTGGTGGCTGTTCACCTTCGCCTCCGCGCACAGCAGACGCGCGAGCATCTCGGCGCGCGACATCTCCAGGTTGAACGCCAGGACCGACTTGCCCAGGTCACGAGCAACGTGTGTTCGAAGCCGCCGGAGCCACACAGGAGCGCCTGGACGACGACCTTGTCGACCTGCTGGCGTTCCTCGATGGGACCGGTGTGCGGCTCGGGGCAGTGCTCGCCACACTGTGGTCAGATCTCGACCTGGACGGCACCGGGCGGACAGCCGGGACAAACGTCGATCCCCGCTACGCATGGTTGGCGACGGGCGTCCACACGATCTCGCGCGTGAAGGGTCACGGCCTTGTGCGGGCCGAGTACGGCGCGACGAAGCGCCACCCGCGCCACCTCGCGTTGCCGTCGGACCTTGCCGAGCGCCTCAGAATGCGTCGCCTCGACTGCGCCGACACGGCCTACGTGTACCCGAACCCCCTGCACCGTGACCAGCCACGCGAAGTCAGCTTCGTGACGAAGCGTCTCCGTCGCATCTTCGACACCACACCTGGAGACGACGGCCTGCCGATGACGTGGGCGATGAGCCACGCGTTCCGCCGCTCGCTCGTCACCGATGCGCACGACGCGGGCATCCCCGAACGCCACATCGCAGGGCAGACAGGCCACGGCCGCATTCAAGTGCTCCAGGACCACTACATCGCTCGCGTGCAGGTCTCGACGATCGCCGCTGACCTGCGCGACGCCGCTCCTCGAGGTACCAGCGGCCGTGACGAGGCTGCCCGCACCACGAGTGGCGACGAGAGTGCCGCGAACGGTCCGAGTAACTCTTGGAGTAACCCCCGTGGGGGCGGCGGGTAAAACACCAGGTCAGGTGGGCCCCGTGGGGATCGAACCCACAACCCGCGGATTAAAAGTCCGCTGCTCTGCCGATTGAGCTAGAGGCCCGGTGGATGGGGACAATAACTGGGAGAACCTTCGGGACAACTCCCGCAGTTCGAGGCCCAGCTCGACCCGGATCGCGGTGTCGAGGTTACGGCACACCGTGGCGCTGTCACGTGCGGTGAGCACAGCGACGTCGCCGGCATGGCTCTGGACAAGGAGGAGAGCGTGCTGCTCGACACCTCGCTCGACATGCGTGCCGACGCCCGCGGCAAGGACCCGGACACCCACAGCCCGACGCTTCGCGCGTACCACCGCGCGCTGTGGAGCAAGGCACTCCCGAACGGGACAGCGTTCACGCTCGAGCCGTCGCGAACCGCCTACCTGCATCACCGCTCCGAGGTCGGGGAGTTCTGGCTCTCGAGCGACTCGGTCATCCAGACTTCACGCGATGGGTCAAGGTCCGGCATCCGACTGATCAGCTCCCGACGGAACTGCACGACGAGTTCCAGCGGATCAGCTACACCATCGGCGGAATGATGGTCTTCCCCGGGAACGTGGTCGATCGGAAGCTCACGATCAACGGGGCGCGAGGATTCGTCACGGCCATCGCCGACCGGATGGACCTCACTCTCGAGTGCATCCGCAGGCACTACGTCGGGGAGGCGAGTCCGCTCGCGGCGACGATCGCCCGGCACTCCGACTTCTTCGCCCTGTTCGGCGCGTTTCGCGAGTACGTCGACATCTTCCTTCTGCAGGACCTCGTCACTCCCGACGCCGAGGCGGTCCGGTTCTTCACGGCGTTCGACGACTTCACGACGCCCGCGGTGCCGAGGGATCTTCCGGAATACCTCGAGTTTCGTCGCCGAAGCATCGAGTTCGTCGAGGCGCGCAACCGGCGAATGGCGGACCTCCAGCTATCTGTCTGACGGGCCAGTCAGGTTGCCGACCCACCTCGCGCCTCAAGCGCTGCGGCCACGGCCTCGAACTCGGCCAGGGCGGCGGTGAGGTCCTCGACGATCTCGCGGGCGATGACCTCCGGGGCGGGCAGGTTGTCGAGGTCCTCGAGGGACTCGTCGCGCAGCCCGGTGATGTCGAGGTTCGCCTTGTCGCGCGCGACCAGCTCGTCGTAGCCGAACGAGTGGAAGCGCTCGGTCTCGACGCGCTCGTCGCGCGGGCGGCCGGGCGCGTAGGAGGCGACGAAGTCGTCGAGGTGGGCGCGCGTCAGCGGGTTCCGCTTGAGCGTGAAGTGCTGGTTGGTCCGCAGGTCGTAGACCCACAGGCGCTAGGTCCAAAGATGCCGGTGGGCAGGCGCAGCATCGTGTGCAGGTCGAAGTCGCGCAGCAGGCGTCGGCGCAGCGTCTCCCCCGCGCCGCCCTCGAACAGCACCTCGTCCGGTGGGACGACGGCTGCGACCACTGCTCGACGTCGATCAGGTCGTGGATCAGGCGCTTGAGCTTGGCCGGGTCCTGGATGCGCTTCTGCGCCTTGCGGAAGACCGACCGCAGCGTCCCCGGCTGACGGGTCCGCGTCGGGCAGCCGCTGCCAGGAGTACTCGTCGGGCACGGTCGGACACGGGTGCGAGTGTGGGCGGGCGCACTTCCAGCCTCGTGAAAGTGTGAGTGCCGAAGTTTCACCGTACGCCACCTCGATGGAACTTGATCAAGTTCCACGCACGCGCAAGTCGCACTCTCACACTTCCATGACATCCGGATACCGTGGAAGTGTGGGCGTCACACGCTTCGCTCAGAGCCCGGTGGGCCGGCTGACTCCGTTCATTGGAACGGACGGCCGCACCGGCAAGCCGTTCTCGCACATGGCGTTCGTCGCCGACCCGTTGGGCGACGAGCCGCCACTCGAGCCCCACACGTGGCATGCGGTGACGGCGGCTCGGGCCGCCATCGCACGTCTCGACTCACTGGCGCAGCTCGTCCCCGACGTCCAGCTCGCGCGGACGCCGACGCTCCGGCGGGAGGCCCAGAGCACATCCGCGCTCGAAGGCACGTTCGCTCCTCTGGAAGAGGTCGTCGCTGCCGGCCGGTCTGCCGACACCAGTGGCCGATCCCACGAGCTCACCGAAGTGCTGAACTACGTCGAAGCGGCCGAGGGGGTCTTCCAGCTCCTTGGCGCGGGCGCCCCCCTCACGCTCAACCTCATCGCCGGCGCACATCAAGTACTGGTCCGAGGCACTGCGTCCGATGGACCTGACGCTGGTCGGGTGCGGCGCACGCCAGTGGTCAGCGGGAGCCCTTCCGGCTCCGTGGAGGACGCCCGGTTCGTGCCGATGCCCCCTGGGACCGGCCTCGATGCAGCAGCTCGCGACATCTTCGACTGGGCCGCCACGCTGGGCCAGCGCCGCATCGACCCTGTCGTGGCCTCGGCGATGACCCACTACCAGTTCGAGTGCGTCCACCCGTTCAACGACGGCAATGGACGCCTCGGTCGGCTGGTGATCGTGGCGCAGATGCTCGCCGACGGTGTCCTCGCAGCGCCCCTTCTCACGGTCTCTCCGTGGTTCGAGGCTCGTCGAACCGAGTACCAGGACAGACTCACCGAGGTCTCTGCCTCGGGTGATTGGAACGCTTGGATCCAGTTCTTCGCGACCGGGCTCGAGGACTCCGCCATCGACACCACCGAGCGCATCACCGCCATGCTCGCCGCACACCGGGAGTACAACGACTCGATCAAGCAGGCGGGACTCGGCGTCGTCGCACGCGAGATCATCGACGTCTTGCTCGAGCAGCCGATCATCACCGCGTCTGAGCTCATCGCGCGCACAGGACGCTCCACCGGGGCCATCTACGGGCAGGTCAAGAAGCTCGTGGAGATCGGCGTCCTGCGCGGCCCGATTGGGACCTACAACCGCCTCTATGTCGCCGAGGCGATCTGGGACGCGATCCGTCGCTGACGGCGCTCTCGTGGTCCGCCGACGGGGAGCGAGCGGAGCCGTTGCGCTATGTCTCTATTCTTGAGACACGCACGCCCGGACCTGCCCGTTGTCCAATCGATAGAGACATGGCGACACCGTGCTGCGGATCCTGTGGTCGACGCGGCGATGGCCCACCTCAACCTCGTCATGATCCATCCGTTCCGGGACGGGAACGGGCGGATGGCGCGTGCGCTGCAGACCCTCGTGCTCGCCCGGCGCGGCATCGCAGAGCCCGAGTTCGCGAGCATCGAGGAGTGGCTCGGGGCCAACACGGACGACTACTACCGCGTGCTCGGCGCGACCGGGCGGGGCCGCTGGGCACCGGACGGCGACGCCCACCTGTGGGTGAGCTTCAACCTCCGTGCCCACCACATGCAGGCGCAGACCGTCAGGCGGCGCTGGTACCGCGCGCAGCGCACCTACGAGCTGCTCGACGAGGTGGTCGGGGCACATGGCCTCCCGGACAGGGTCGTCGACGCCCTCTACACGGCGACCCTTCGGCTTCCGGCTGCGCCGGCCGATGTACGTCCAGCAGACCGGCGTCGACACCCGCACGGCCACGAGGGACCTCGAGGCGCTCAGCGACCTCGGCCTCCTACGGCCGGTCGGCGAGACGAAGGGACGCCACTACACCGCCGGGCCCGCGCTCGACGAGGTGCGCGCCGCGTCAGGCCAGACGACGCCGTTGGTCGACCCCTGCCTCGAGATGCCCGCCCGGCTGGCGCTCGAAGCCGCGGGCGGGCAGCCGCTCGGCGCGTGACGGAAGATCGTCCGCACGTCCCGGCTGGCGACGCCCGGAATGGTGCAGGCTCGCCGTGATGCGATCGCCGGGCCTTCGCGCGGCGGGTGTGTCAGGCTGTGCCGCTCTTTGGCTCAGCGTGGAGGGAAAGACGATGGCGGCACGTCCTGTCCTGGTGATCGGCGCCGGCCCCGGCGGGCTCGCGGCGGCAGCCGCGCTCAAGGCGCGCGGCGTCGACGTGGTGGTGCTCGAGCGGTCGGACGCGGTCGGCTCGTCCTGGCGGGGGCACTACGACCGCCTGCATCTGCACACCACGCGCCGCTGGTCCGGGCTCCCCGGCCTCCCGATCCCCCGCGAGTACGGGCGGTGGGT
This sequence comes from Actinomycetes bacterium, assembly GCA_023461115.1. GTDB lineage: Bacteria > Actinomycetota > Actinomycetes > Actinomycetales > Cellulomonadaceae > Cellulomonas. The sequence goes on along the minus strand of JAEWOA010000248.1, from coordinate 6,194 downwards.
GGCGCGCGACGACGTGGTGCGGTACCTCGAGCTGTACGCGGCGCACCACCGCCTCGACGTCCGCACCGGCGTGGCGGTGGCGCGAGTGGAGCCCGACGAGGGCGGCGGCTGGCGGGTCCGCACCGACGACGACCAGGTGATCGAGGGCCGCGCGGTCGTCGTCGCCACGGGCTACAACCACACCCCGGTCCCGCCCGCGTGGCCTGGCGTCGAGCAGTTCGGCGGCCAGGTGCTGCACGCCTCGACCTACCGGAATGCCGAGCCGTTCGCCGGGCGCGACGTGCTCGTCGTCGGCGTCGGCAACACGGGCGCCGAGCTCGCGGTCGACCTCGTCGAGGGCGGCGCCGGGCGCGTGCGGCTCGCGGTCCGCACGGCGCCGCACATCGTGCGGCGCTCCAACCTGGGCTGGCCCGCGCAGGGCACGGGCATCCTGGTGCGGCGGCTGCCGGTCCCGGCGGTCGACGCGACCGCCCGGCTCATCGCGCGCGTGGAAGTACCAGACCTGTCGGCGCACGGCCTGCCGCGGCCCAGCACCGGGCTCTACTCGCGCGTCCTGGAGGGCAGCGTTCCCGTGCAGGACGTCGGGCTGATCGCCGCGGTGCAGGCCGGGGCGGTCGAGCCCGTCGCCGCGGTCGAGTCGTTCGACGGGCCGGACGTCGTGCTCGCCGACGGCTCCCGCATCACGCCCGAGGTCGTCATCGCCGCGACCGGCTACCGCCGCGGGCTCGACGCCCTCGTCGGGCATCTGGGCGTGCTCGACGAGCGCGGCGAGCCGCGCGCGCACGGCCCGGCGCCCGCACTGCCGGGGCTGTACTTCACGGGCTACACCAACCCGATCAGCGGGATGTTCCGCGAGCTGCGGATCGACGCCGAGCGGATTGCCCGGGCGGTCGCGCGCTAGGAGCCTGCGCGCGGACGAGCGCCCGCGCCGCCGGGCGGGCGGGTTGGGCCGGCGGGCCGACCGCACGTGTGAGTGGTCGTCCGCCGCTCCCGTGTCGGCCCCTCGCCTACTCACGTGGCCGCGCTCCCACTCTCAACGCGCGCCCACGAGGCCCCACCACGCCCAAGACGCGTCAATGCGACAAGAACACTCACTAATCGTCCGAACGCGACGACCGGCTCCAGCCCGGACGGCCGCATTGCTCAACGCGTCCCCTGACTCGACGCGTCGAACGAGAGTTGACGATCCATGCGTTTGTCCCTGTTCGCGCACCGGCGGCCACGCCGCGCCGCGCGCCTCTCCGCAACCGCCGCCCTCACGGCCGCGGCCGTCGTCGGGAGCGCGCTCACCGCCACCGCGGCCGCGCCAGTCGAGTACGTCGCGGGCGCGCCCGCCGTGGACGCGCTGCCGTCCGCCACCTTGGGCGATCCCACCGCGTACTACGACGGCGAGAGCGTCGACTTCGAGGTCAGCGGCGCCGTCGCGGGCGAGACGCTCTCGCTGCGCCGCGACTCGCAGGCCAGCACGGCCAAGGGCGAGCTCACCATCGTCGGCAACAGCGTGTACGTCGGCAACGGCACGGCCGCCGAGGCGGTCGGCATGGTCGACGGCGTGTACGACGGCGCCAACGGCAAGAAGCTGCGCGTCAACTTCATCTCGCCGTTCCAGAACCCCTCGTTCGAGGAGTCGCTGACCGGCTGGTCCACGTACCAGAGCCGCGTCGACCTCGGCGTCACCAGCCTGGCCGGCGTCCAGACCGTCGACAACAGCAGCTACAACGTCGCCGCGGGCCAGTGCTCGGCGAACCCGCCGAACCAGGACAACAACGTGCCGTCCAGCCTCGGCGCGTACTCGGCGACGGTGAGCAACGCCCAGCAGTCGGCCGGCGCCTCGTCGCTCCAGCTCGTCTCGAGCGGGATCACCACCGCCAAGGGCTACGACGTGGTCCACGGCCCGGCCGCGTGGTCGGACGAGTTCCCGGGCGTCGCGGGCGACACCCTGTACTTCGACTGGCGGGCCTTCGGCGGCGGCGACGCGTACCACGTGTACGGCTACCTGCTGAAGAGCGACGGCACCCAGACGAAGGTGCTGAGCGCGGCGGGCAACAGCGCGAGCGCCACCACCAACTGGGCCACCGCGAGCGTGCAGGTCCCGAGCACCGGCAACTACCGGTTCGTGTTCGTGGCCGGCACCTACGACTGCACGGGCGGCAAGGTCGCGGGCGCGTCCCTCTACATCGACAACGTCCGCGTCTTCGGCAAGAAGGTCGACGGCACGGCGATCGCGCAGCTCACGCAGGCCGTGACCTACTCGCGCACCGCGGCCTCGCTCGGCACGTCGGAGGCCACGCGCACAGTCACGGTGACCGCGAAGCCGCAGGGCGGCGCCGCCGTCTCGACGTCCGGCACGGTGCACGTGCTCTACCCGCCCGTGCCGCCCGTGCTGACCGCGCCGAGCGCGTTCACGCTCACCAACGCGCACGAGGGCGCGGACACCTACCCCGTCGTCACCGGCACGTTCACCGCGACCGACCGCAACGACGACGCGATCGCCTACGGCGTCCAGGGCGCGATCCCCAGCCCGCTGACGCTGGATTCGGTGACCTACACGCACGCGGTCGCCGGCGCCTACGGCGTCCTCCACGTCGACGCGACCACCGGCAAGTGGGCGTTCATCGCCGACGCCGCCGCGGTCGACGCGGTCGTGCTGACTCGCGCCAACGCCGAGGTGTTCACCATCACGGCCACCGCCGGCGTCGACACCGTCACCGCCGCGATGCCGCTGCACATCAACGTCCCCGCCGGCGCCCCCGGCGCCCCGTCGATCACCGCGATCTCCACCTCCAACGGCCTGGCCGACCTCACCTGGACGGCCCCGACCTGGACCGGCGGCTCCGCGCTCACCGCGTACCTCGTCGAGTGGAGCGTGGACGGCGGCGCGACCTGGAGCTCCACGCGGGTGACCGACACCAGCGCCCGCATCACCGGGCTGGCCAACGAGGTGGAGCACACCTTCCGGGTCCGCGCGGAGAACGCCACCGCGCACCTCGGCGCCCCGAGCGCCGAGGTCGTCGGCACGCCCGTGCCGATCGTGCCGCAGGGCGCGCCCACCATCAGCGCGGTCGCGTCGCTCGACGGCGGCCTGGACGTCACGGTCGTCGCGCCCACCGCGGACGGCGGCTCGCCGATCATCCGCCACGAGTACTCGCTCGACGGCGGCGAGACCTGGATCCCGGCCGCCATCGAGGCGCCCATCGCCATCCGCGACCTGCCCAACGGCGTCGAGGCCAGCATCCTGGTGCGCTCCGTCAACAAGGTCGGCGCCGGCCCCGCCTCCGACGTCGCCACCGGCACGCCGCTCGGCGCGCCGCGCGTCCCGACGACCACCGTGGCCCCGCTCGCGCACGGCGTGGACGTCTCCTGGACCGCGCCGTCCGACGACGGCGGCAGCGCGATCACCGGCTACGAGTACTCCGTCGACGGCGGCGAGTGGCTCCCAGTCCCCACCGAGAGCACCTCCTTCGCGCTCACGGGCCTGACGCCCGGCACCCCGGTGGACGTCTCGATCCGCGCGATCAACACGGCGTTCGAGCAGGTCGGGCCGGGCGCGGCATCCGCTCCCGAGTCGGCCGTCCCGTTCACCACGCCGGACGCCCCCGCGATCACCCGCGTCGAGGCCGGCAACGGCCGCCTGATCGTCGAGGTCGCCAAGCCCGCGCACGACGGCTGGAACGCCCTCACGCACTACGAGTACTCGCTCGACGGCGGCCGCAACTGGATCGCGCGCGCCGACCTGGCGACGTCGTTCACCATCACCGGGCTCACCAACGACACCGCGTACCCGCTCGCGGTCCGGGCCGCGAACGCGGCGGGGGGCGGCACGTCCAGCGCCACCTCGGTGGCGGTGCCCAAGCGCGTCGCGAGCTTCACCGACAACACGAGCCTCACCGACGCCGACGAGCTGACCCCCGGCCACGCCACGCTCCGCGTGAACGGCAACGAGGGCACGCTCGACGTCTCGAGGCAGGGCCACAGCCTGGTCCTGGCGGACGGCGACACCTCGGCCACGATCACGGCGCTGCAGTCCGACGGCACCACCGACGGGCTCGACGCCAACGGGCACCTGGTGCTCAACTCCGACGGCGCCGTGCGCGTCACGGGCGAGGGCTTCGTCCCCGGCTCGATCGTGGACGTGTGGGTGTTCTCGACCCCGACGTTCGTCGGGAGCGTGCAGGTGCTCGCCGACGGCACGTTCGCCGCGACGCTGCCGCTGCCCGCGGGCCTGGCGCTCGGCCAGCACACGCTGCAGCTCGACGGCGTCGGCGCCGACGGCAACGCGCGGACCGTCTCCACGGGCATCGTGCTCAAGGCGCCGCCTGCCAACCTCATGGAGGAGGCCGCCGAGGTCCTGGGCTCGCAGCTCGGGGCGCTGGCCACCACCGGGTCCAACGGCGTCACCCTGCTCGGCGGGCTCGCCGCGCTGGTCCTGGCCTCCGGCCTCGGCCTGATGCTGGTCCGCCGGCGCGCCGCCGACGAGGCCTGACAAGAAGCGCAGACGCCCCGGCCGGACGGCAGTCGACGACCACGTCGTCGGTTGCCCCGGCCGGGGCGTCGCCGCGTCTGCGGCCAACTGGCGCCCGTCCGGGTGTGAAGACCAGGGCCCCGACCGCTGCCCGGTGGCCACCGCTCCGGGCCGGCCCTAGCGTCGGCGGGGTGGTCACCTGGGCGCGCGTGCTCGCCTGGCGGTCCCGCCGGCTCGCGCTGGACTCCCCGGTGGACGAGGACGTCGCGGGCGTCGTCGGCCGCCTCGTCGCGCTGCCCGCGTTCCCCGACGCCGGAGCCGAGCTCGCGGTGCGGCTCCGCCAGGCCCACTCCGAGCCGGGCGCCGTCGCGCGCGCGGTGGACGACGGCCGCGTCCTCAAGGTGTTCCTGTTCCGCGGCGCCACCCACCTGGCAACCCACGAGCACGCGGCCACGCACCTCGCGCTGCGGGCCGCGGGGCGCATGTGGGAGCGCTCGTCCTGGCGCGCGTACTACGGTCTGGAGCCCGACGACTGGCCCAGCCTGCGGCACGCCGCGCGCGAGGCGCTCGACGACGGGCCGCTGACCGTCCCGCAGTTCGTCGCCGCGCTCACCCTCGACGCGCGCTTCCGCCACCTGCGGCCGCTGGTCTCCGACAACTGGACCCTCCTCAAGGCACTCATGTGGCAGGGGGACCTGTGCTTCGGGGCGCCGCGCGACGGCGAGCCGACGTTCCGGCGCCTCGACTCCGACCCGCGCTGGCCCGGACTCCCCGACCTCGACGACGCCGGGCCCCGCGCGATCCTCGCGTACGTGCACGCCTACGGCCCGACCACTCCCGAGCGACTGCACTATTGGCTCGGCGAGGGCCTCGGCGCCGGGCGGTCCCGGCTGCGCGCCTGGCTCGCGTCCATGGGCGGACGGCTGGTGGAGGTCGACGTCGACGGCCAGCCCACCCTCGTCGCGCGCGACGACCTCGACAGCCTGCTCACGGCCGACGAGCCCACGGAACCGCCCATCCGGCTCCTGCCCGCGTTCGACCAATGGGTGCTCGGGCCGGGCACCGCGGACGAGCGCATCGTGCCACCGGCCCACCGCGTTGCGGTCTCCCGCGGCGCCAACCTGGTGACGCGCGCGGGCGTCGTCGCGGGAACGTGGACGGCCACGCGCGGCGCCCTGGCCGTCCGCTGGCTCGACGAGCCCGCGCCCCCGTCCGCCCTCGACGAGCAAGCCGCCCGCCTGGGCGCGCTCCTGGGGCAGCCGATCGCTGTCGCAGTGGATCGCTAGCGGGCCCAGCGCCGCAGCCTGCGGTCCGAGGCCGTGCGCCACACTCCCGGCGCCTCGGCGAGCGCCGCGCGCGCCCGGGACCGCTCGTGCTCGACGAGCAGCCCGTACGTGAACCCGTTCTCCGCCGCGAGATGCGCGCGCATCCCCATCGCGCGGTACAGCGCGGCGGACTCGACCGCGTCGTGGTGCGCGCCCAGCACGTCCTGCAGGTCCTCGTACGCCTGCGCCAACCGCACGGCGTCGGCCCCGAAGAGCGGCGTCACCGCCTCGGCCGCGTACCGCGCGCTCTTCGCGGCCTTCCGGAGCTCGTGCAGCCCGTGCGCCAACTCGGGGTTGGTGGGGTCGAGGCCAGTGGCGTCGAGGCCGGTGGGGTCGAGGTCTGTGGCCGTGAGCGCGGTGAGCCAGCGGTCCGCGTCGCGCGCGCGACGGCGGACGCGGCGCCACAT
>JAEWOA010000247.1 GCA_023461115.1 Actinomycetes bacterium | reverse complement strand
GCCGCGAGCCGCGCGGCGTGCGCGGTGCCCGAGAGCGCGCCGGACAGGTGGACGGAGACGACCTCCCGTGCGCCGTCGGCCGCCGCGGAGGCGTAGGCCCGCGCGAACGCCGCGGGCGCGGGCTGCGACGTGCTGACCCGCACACCGCGCGTCACGAGGTCGAGCAGTTGCTCCGACGAGAGGTCGACGCCCTCGGCGTACGCCTGGCCGTCGGCGAGCACCGCCAACGGCACCACGCGCACGCCCGCCTCGGCCGCCGCCCCGGGGGGTAGCGCGGCGGTGGAGTCCGTGACGACCGCGACCGGGGCCGGCGCGCCTGGCGCCGTCCCGTGCCGCCGCATCCCGATCAGGCCGGCACCACGTTGACGAGCTTGGGCGCGCGCACGATCACGGTGCGCACGCCGCGGCCGTCGAGCGCGCGCAGCACGCCCTCGTCGGCCAGCGCGAGCTCGCGCAGTTCGTCGTCGGACGCCGTGGCCGGGACCTCGGCGCGCCCACGGACCTTGCCCGCGACCTGCAGGACGCACGTCACGGTGTCCTCGACGAGGTACGCGGGGTCGGCCACCGGGAACGGCTCGTACGTGAGCGAGCGGTCGTGGCCCAGCCGTTCCCACAGCTCCTCGGCGATGTGGGGCGCCACGGGCGCGACCATGCGGACCAGCGCCTCGACCGCGGCGCGCGGGGCGGCGGCGAGCGTCGTGAGGTGGTTGTTCAGCACGATGAGCTTCGCGATCGCGGTGTTGACGCGCATCGCGGCCATGTCGACCGTGACGTCCGCGATCGCGCGGTGCAGCACGCGCAGCGTCTCGTCGGAGGGCGCGTCGTCGGTGACGACGAGCGAGCCGTCGGCCTCCGAGACGACGTTGCGCCACAGCCGCTGCAGGAAGCGCTGCGACCCGACGACCGCCCGGGTCTCCCACGGCCGCGACAGGTCCAGCGGGCCCATCGACATCTCGTACACCCGGAGGGTGTCGGCTCCGTACTCGATGTACATGTCGTCGGGCGTCACCATGTTCTTCAGCGACTTGCCCATCTTCCCGTACTCGCGGTTGACGGCCTCGCCGTTGCGGGAGAAGCCCGTCGACGAAGCGGCGTCCTCGACGACCTCGTCGGCCGGGACGTACACGCCGCGCTCGTCGGTGTAGGCGTACGCCTGGATGTAGCCCTGGTTGAACAGCTTGTGGAACGGCTCGCCCGAGCTGACCACGCCCAGGTCGAACAGCACCTTGTGCCAGAACCGCGCGTACAGCAGGTGCAGCACGGCGTGCTCGACGCCGCCGACGTACAGGTCGACGCCGCCGATGGTGTCGGGCGCCGCGCCCTCGGCCTGCCCCGCGTGGCCCGGGCCCATCCAGTACCGCTCGAGCTCGGGGTCCACGAGCCGGTCGGAGGACGCCGGGTCCAGGTAGCGCAGGTAGTACCAGCACGATCCGGCCCAGTTGGGCATGGTGTTGGTGTCGCGGCGGTAGACCTTGGGGCCGTCGCCGAGGTCGAGCGTGACGTTCACCCAGTCGTCGTTGCGGCCCAGCGGAGGCTCGGGCGACGAGTGCGCGTCGTCCGGGTCGAACGTGCGCGGCGCGTAGTCCGGGACGTCGGGCAGCGCGACCGGCAGCGCGTCCGCGGGCAGCGCGATCGGCTGGTCGTCCTCGTCGTAGACGATCGGGAACGGCTCACCCCAGTACCGCTGGCGGCTGAACAGCCAGTCGCGCAGCCGGTAGGTGACGGTCTCCTCGCCGACGCCGCGCTCCCCCAGCCACGCGACGATGCGCTGCTTGGCCTCGGGGATCGAGAGGCCGTCGAGCGTGATCGACTCGTTGGAGGAGTTGACGACCGCGCCGTCGCCCGTGCGGGCGCCCTCGCCCTCGCCGGCCACGGTGTAGACCACGGGCAGCTCGTAGGCCTGCGCGAACGCGTAGTCGCGCTCGTCGCCGCCCGGCACCGCCATGATCGCGCCCGTGCCGTAGCCCATCAGGACGTAGTCGGCGGTGAACACCGGCAGCAGGTCGCCGTTCACCGGGTTGACCGCCAGGTGGCCGGTGAACACGCCCGTCTTGCGGCCGGCGTCCGCCTGGCGCTCGACCGCGGTCTTGGCCGCGGCCTCCGCGCGGTACGCCGCCACCGCCTCGATCGGGCTCGCGTGGCCGCCGGTCCAGGCGCCGTGCGTGCCGTCGGGCCACTGCGCGGGCACCTCGTCGAGCAGGGGGTGCTCGGGGGCGACCACCATGAACGTGGCGCCGAAGAGCGTGTCGGGCCGCGTCGTGAAGACCTCGACCTCCGTGCCGCCCTCCACGTGGAAGCGCACACGCGCGCCGGACGAGCGGCCGATCCAGTTGCGCTGCATCGACTTGACCTTCTCGGGCCAGTTGATGTGCTCCAGGTCGTCGGCCAAGCGGTCCGCGTACGCGGTGATGCGCATGTTCCACTGGCGCAGGCTGCGCTGGAACACCGGGAAGTTGCCGCGCTCCGAGCGACCCTCGGACGTGACCTCCTCGTTCGCCAGCACCGTGCCCAGCCCAGGACACCAGTTGACCGGCGTCTCGCTCACGTAGGCCAGGCGCTGGGAGTCCAGCACGCGGCGTCGCTGTCCGGCCGACAACTGCGCCCAGGCGGCGCCGTCGTCGACGCCCTCGACCACCGGCAGCGCGCGCGTGCCGGCGGCCAGCTCGGCCTCGAGCTCGGCGATCCGCCGCGCGCGGCCCAGCCCGCCGTCGGCGCGCACCGCGTCCTCGTCGTACCAGGAGTCGAAGATCTGCAGGAAGATCCACTGCGTCCAGCGCACGTAGTCGGGGTCGATCGTCGCGAACGAGCGGCGCGGGTCGTGCGCCAGGCCCATGCGGCGCAGCTGGCGCCGCATGATCGCGATGTTCGCCTCGGTGGTCGCTCGCGGGTGCTGGCCGGTGGCCACCGCGTACTGCTCCGCGGGCAGCCCGAACGCGTCGAACCCGAGCGCGTGCAGCACGTTGTCGCCGTTCATGCGGCGGAACCGGGCTACCACGTCGGTCGCGATGTACCCGAGCGGGTGGCCCACGTGCAGGCCCGCGCCCGAGGGGTACGGGAACATGTCCATGACGAAGAACGGGCGCTTGCCGGGCTGCGCGTGCTCGCCGTCGCCGTCCGTGAGCGCGCCGGTCGGGTTCGCGGCGTAGAACGTGCCACGCGTGTCCCACTCGTCCTGCCAGCGGAGCTCGATGTCCTGCGCGAGTGCGGCGGTATAGCGGAACGGCACGTCGGCGGGCACGTCGGAGGCGGGGGCGGCGTTCACAGTCACGCGGTGAGTTTACCGACGCCGATCGAGCCGAGTGCGGGACGTCTCGGCGCCGGCGTCAGGAGGCGGGGACCACCCAGATCGCGCGCGCGGCCACCTCGCCCAGCTCGAGGCCGCGGCCCGCCACGACGAGCGCGACCGTCCCGACGGCCTCCCGCCGCGCCGCGACCTGGACCACGGTGTCCAGCGAGACCGCGATCTCGTCGAGGTACCGCAGCAGCTCCGGGTCGGCGTCGCTGATGCGCGCCACCTGGTACGGCCCCGGCGCGACCTCCCACAGCGGTGCGGCGGGCGGCGCGACGAGCGAGCCGTCCGCGCCCGGGATCGGGTCGCCGTGCGGGTCCCTCGTCGGGTGCCCGAGGTGCTCGGCCAGGCGCTCGACGAACGTGTCGGAGACCGCGTGCTCGAGCACCTCGGCCTCGTCGTGGACCTCGTCCCAGCCGTACCCGAGCACCTCCACCAGGAACGTCTCGACCAACCGGTGGCGGCGCACCATCGCGAGCGCGTGCCGCCGGCCCTCGTCGGTGAGCCCGACCCCGCCGTACGGCTGGTGGGTCAGGAGCCCGGCGTCGGCGAGTCGCCGGACGGTCTCCGAGACCGTGGACGCCCCGACGCCCAGGCGCGCGGCCAGGAGCTTCGTCGTGACCTCGCGGTCAGACCACTCCGTCGCCGACCAGACGACCTTGAGGTAGTCCTGCGCCACCGGGGTCAACGCGGGCGTGGGCTGGGGCTCTTCGGGCACAGCCCGAGGCTAGCCGCGTTAGTGGCCGCTCACGCTCCAGTGCCACGGCTCGCTCGGGAGGTTGACGAGGCCGTAGTCGGCCGCATGGGCGGTGAGCCACGCGAACGCGGCGCCGCCCGAGCGGATCGAGCGCCCGTCCGCCGTGAGGTCGATCGCCAGGCCGCGCTCGTGGAGCGACTTGCCGGGCGTCGCGGTCGGCGGGTGGCAGCGCGTGACGCCGTCGGCGCCGGTGCGGCAGTTCTTCTCGCGCAGCGCGATCTGCTGCTCGTGGCTGCGCCAGCCGCCGCCGCCGAGCTCGATGCCGTCGGCCCGCGCCGCCGCGAACATGGCCTCGACGGCGGGCGCCAGGCATGCGTGGACGCGGACGCCGTCGGTGGTGACGACGGTCTGCTCCTTCGGCACGGGGCCGGTGACGAGCGCGCAGTCGGTGGGCGGCGGTGTGAGCACGGCGGCCGTCTCGGGGACGTCCACGCGCCAGAGCTCCTGGCCGTTGCCCGCCGCGAGCAGCAGGCCGAAGGGGTCGAGCCGGAGCGTGGCCCGCGCGCCGCTCGCGCCCGTCCCCCACAGCGCGCGCCCGTCTGCCTTGAGCAGCACGAACCGGCCGTCGGCCCGGATGCGCGCGGTGGCGCCCGGGCCGGGCGTCGACGGCGCCCGCCACAGCTCGGTGTCCGCGTACGTCAAGGCCAGGGCGTCCTCGCTCAGCCGCAGGCTGAGGTGCCCGTCCGGCGAGTCGAGCGACTGCCCGACCGCGAGGGGCTCGCCGACGCCAAGCTGGTCCGCGCCGAGCGCGGTGCCGGAGTGCCAGACGACGCGCGCGTCCGGGGCCAGGAGCGCCACGTCGCCGTCGTCCTGCATGACGAGCGTGGAGCCGGGCACGCGCTCGCCCGGCGCGCGCCAGCGCTCACGTCCCTGCGGGTCCCGCACGACGAGCGAGCCGTCCGCCCCGAGCTCCAGGCGCGAGCCGGGGACCCGCGTCGGCGTCGACCAGCGCGGCACGCTGTCCGGGCCGAGCAGCACGAGCTTGCCCGCCGCGCGCATGGTCAGCACGTGCGCCCCGTCGGGCGAGGTCAGGGGCTGGCCGGCCACCAGCGCCGATCCCGGCGCGACCGTGCTGGGCCGCACCGCGGTGCCCGACTCCCAGACCACGGCGCCCGCGGCGTCGAGCAGCTCCAGGTCGGAGTCGTCACGGACCACCACCCGGGCCCCCGGACCGCCTGCGGGCTCGGGGTCGCCGTCCGGCTGCCACGCGATCGCGCCGTCCGCGCGCACGAGCCGCAGCCGGCCCT
>JAEWOA010000246.1 GCA_023461115.1 Actinomycetes bacterium | reverse complement strand
TCGCGGAGCCGGGCGCGCTCACGGACGGCGCCGTCGTCGCGGTCGAGCGGTCCAAGCGCGCGCCCGAGCCGGCCTGGCCGCCGGGGTTGGCGCGGTTCGACGAGCGGCTCTACGGCGAGACCGTCGTCTGGTTCGCGGAGCCGGTCCGCTGACGGGGCGCCGGCCGGTCCGCTCGCCGCGTGGCGCCCGAGTGGCGTCGCGCCCACGTGGGGCGAGCGCCGTAGGGTGGCGGGCGTGAGCGTCGCGGTCTGCCCAGGTTCCTTCGACCCCCTCACGCTCGGGCATGTCGACGTGGTGCGGCGGGCGCGGGGGATGTTCGACGAGGTCGTCGTCGGGATCGCGGTCAACTCCGCGAAGGCGCCGCTGCTGAGCGGGCAGGAGCGAGTCCGGCTTGCGCGTGCGGTGTTCGCGCACGACCCGGGCGTGCGCGTCGAGCCCGTGCCGGGGCTGCTCGCCGACTTCGTGCGTGAGCAGGGCGCCCACGCGATCGTCAAGGGCCTGCGGGGCGGCGCCGACTTCGACGGCGAGCTCCCGATGGCTCTGATGAACCGGCATCTGACGGGCGTCGAGACCGTGTTCGTCGTCGGGGACCCCGCGCTTGCGCACGTAGCGTCGTCGCTGGTCAAGGACGTTGCTCGGTTCGGGGGCCAGATCGAGGACCTCGTGCCGCCGGCAGTCGCGGCCGCCGTGCTCGCGGCGTTGGCGGCCGGGGCGACAAGTGCGAGTGAGGGGAGCGCGCGATGACCGAGTCCCGCGAGTTCGAGGACCACGAGGAGCGAGCGGAAGGTCTCACCGGCGTGCTCGACGCGGTCGAGCACGCCGTCGTCGCCGCCCGTTCGATGCCCATGTCGTCGTCGGTGCTGGTGAACCGCGCCGAGCTCCTGGACCTCGTCGCGCAGGCGCGCGACGTGCTGCCCGACCAGCTGACCCGGGCCGACGAGGTGCTCGCCGACGCCGACGCGGCCCGTGACCGCGCGCAGTCCGAGGCCGACGAGGTGCTCGCGCGCGCCCACCGGGACGCGGCGGAGCTGGTGTCCCGCGAGGCGGTCGTGACGGCGGCCCAGGAGAAGGCCCTGGAGATCGTGGCGGAGGCCCAGCGGACGGCGGACGAGCTGCGGCGCGACGCGGACGACTACTGCGACCGCAGGCTCGCGGACTTCGAGATCGACCTGGGCAAGGTGTTGGCGCAGGTGCAGGCCGGCCGGGCCAAGCTGGCCGGGCGGCTGTCGCCGGACGACTGACGCCGCGCGACTTCTGCCGCGCGACTGACGCAGCGCCCGCCCGGATTTGGGGGCAGCGCGGCCCAACTGTAGAGTTGGCGGTTGGTCCTGCCGGTTGCGGCGTGGGCCGAGATCACATTGGTAATTCCTGAGGGGACTGACGGCCGTGCACCGCTCCGTTCACCTCGATCCCCGTTCGCCGCTCGTCGTGGATGTCCACGAGCTCGGTGGGCCGGGGTCGATGCGGACCGTGCAGCGCACGGTGGAGGCCCCCGTGGATCTCGGCACCGACGTGATCGGCATCCCCACCGGGACCGACATCGAGCTGGAACTGCGGCTCGAGGCGGTCATGGAGGGGGTCCTGGTCTCCGGTTCCATCCGCGGCCAGGCGGTCGGGGAGTGCGTGCGCTGCCTGGGTGAGGTCGTCGAGGATGTCGACGTCTCACTCACGGAGCTCTACGTCTACCCGGGCCGCGCGGCTGTCGCGAAGGAAGACGGCGACGACGAGGAGGACACGCGCGAGCTGGAGGGCGATCTGATCGACCTCGAGCCCGCGTTGCGGGACGCGGTCGTGCCGGCTCTGCCGTTCCAGCCGCTGTGCCGCCCCGACTGCCCGGGACTGTGCTCCATCTGCGGAGCACCCCTGGCGGACGACCCTGACCATTCGCATGAGACGCTTGACCCGCGCTGGGCCGCACTGAGCGGACTGGCGCAGGTGAACGACGACAAGGAAGAGAGCTAGCCGTGGCGGTTCCGAAGCGCAAGATGTCGCGCAGCAACACCCGTGCGCGTCGGTCGCAGTGGAAGACCACTGCCACGACGCTCACGACCTGCCCCAACTGCAAGGCGCAGACCCAGCCCCACACGGCGTGCCCGTCGTGCGGCGCCTACAAGGGTCGCCAGTACGCCGAGGCCCTGCGCAGCGACCTCGCCTGACGGCTCGCAGCGTGGCCTGGGCGTGTCTGACACCACGGGCCGGGGCGGCCGCATGACCGCGGCCGGTGAACTTCTCGAGAAGCTCGGGGTCCAACTGGACCCCGAGCTTCTCGTGCTTGCCTTGACCCACCGCTCGTTCGCGCACGAGGCGGGCGGCATCCCGACGAACGAGCGCCTGGAGTTCCTCGGGGACACCGTGCTCGGCCTCGTCGTCACCGAGCGCCTGTACCGGCGCTACCCCGACGAGAGCGAGGGCGCGCTCGCCAAGATGCGGGCCGCGACGGTGTCGCAGCGGGGGCTGGCCGGCGTGGCGCGAGAGCTGGGCCTCGGGTCGTACATCCTGCTCGGCAAGGGCGAGCTCTCGACGGGCGGACGGCAGAAGGACTCGATCCTCTCGGACACGCTTGAGGCGCTGTTCGGCGCGATCTACCTCTCGCACGGGCTCGAGACTTCCCGCACGGTGATCGAGACCCTGGTCGGGCCCACGCTCGAGCGGTCCGCGGAGCTGGGCGCCGGCTTGGACTGGAAGACGTCCCTGCAGGAGCTGTCCGCGGCGCTCGGCTGGGGTTCCCCGCAGTATCACGTGACTGGTGAGGGGCCGGATCACGCGCGCGTCTTCACGGCGCACGCGGTGATCGCGGGTGAGTCGCGCGGCTCGGGCGTCGGCCAGGCGAAGAAGATCGCCGAGCAGCAGGCCGCCGAGGCCGCGTGGCGCGTGCTGCGCGTCGAGCTGGAGGCCCGCCAGGCGGGTGCCGAGGCCACGGCCGTCGAGCCAGCAGACGAGCCCTCGCCCGCGCCGCAAGGCTGACGTGCCGGAGCTGCCCGAGGTCGAGACCGTGCGCGACGGGCTCGCCCGCCACGTGCTCGGCCGCGTCGTCGCCGACGTCGACGTGCGCCGCGACTACAGCGTCCGACGCCACGACGGCGGCCCGGCCGACTTCGCCGCGCGCCTGCGCGGCCGGCGCCTGGACGCCGCCGTGCGCCGCGGCAAGTTCTGTTGGCTGCTGCTCGATGCCCGCGCCGACGCCGCGGCGGCCGGCGCGCACGTCGAAGGCGGGCACGCGCCCGACGAGGCGCTGCTCGTCCACCTGGGCATGAGCGGCCAGCTGTTGGTCCGTTCGACGCCCGACGAGGGCGTCGAGCACCCGCACCTGCGCGTGCGGTTGACGCTCGACGACGGCTCGGCGCTGGACTTCGTCGACCAGCGCACGTTCGGCCACCTCTCGGTGCAGGACTTGGCGCCCACACCCGACGGCGCGCCCGGGGGCCTGGGCTCGCCGGTGGCCGCCGTGCCCGAGCCGGTGGCGCACATCGCGCGCGACCTCCTGGACCCGGCGCTCGACCGCCGTGCCCTCGTCGCGGCCGTGCGCGCCAAACGCACGAGCCTCAAGCGCGCGCTGCTCGACCAGGCGCTCGTCTCGGGCGTCGGGAACATCTACGCCGACGAGGCGCTGTGGCGCGCCCGGCTGCACTACGCGCGCCCGACCGACGCGTTGCGGCCCGTCGAGGTGACGCGCGCGCTCGACGCGGCGGCCGAGGTCATGCGCGAGGCCCTGGCGCAGGGCGGCACCAGCTTCGACGCGCTCTATGTGAACGTCAACGGCGCGTCCGGCTACTTCGACCGCAGCCTCGCGGTCTACGGCCAAGAGGGCCGCCCGTGCCCCCGCTGCGCCACCCCGATCCGCCGTGACACGTTCATGAACCGCGGCTCGTCCTACTGCCCCCACTGCCAACCCCGCCCCCGCCACCCCCACCCGTAACCACCCACCCCAAACAACGCCGAGTTCGTCGGAGAACGCCGAGATCGGCGGAGATCTCCGACGAACTGGCGGATCTCTGACGAACTCGGCGGGGGTTTGGGGTGGGGGTGGGGGTGGGGTTAGCGGGTTTGGTTGGGGAGGGGCTGGGACCGGGTGTAGGCGGTGAGGGCGGTGGTGAGGTACGGGCCAGCGCCTCGCGGGCGGCCGCCGGCGGCGTGGGGAGTGAGCAGGATGCGGGGCTCGGACCAGAGGGGACTGTCGGCGGGGAGGGGCTCGCGGGAGGTGACGTCGAGGGCGGCGCCGGCCAGCGCGCCCGAGCGGATCGCGGCGAGCAGGGCGTCCTCGTCGAGAGTGGATCCGCGCCCGACATTGACGACGAACGCGCGCGGCGGCAACAACGCCAGGACCGACGACGAGACCGCGCCCGCAGTCTGCGCCGTCGCGGGCAGCACGGAGATCAACACGTCCGTGTCGGGGAGCAGGCGCGGCAGCTCGTCGGCGGTGACCACGTCGAACGTGCCCCACGGCTCGCCCGACGGCCCGGAACCGGGGCGCGGTCCCGCGTGCCGTGCGACACCCATCACGAAGGCTCCGAGCGCCTGCAGCAGCGGCGCGAGCCGGGCCGCGATCGACCCGAACCCCCAGATCACCACCCGGGCGCCTGCCAAGGTGCGGAACTCGGAGTCGTGCACGCGCTGCAGCCCGCCGAGCTCGGCGGCCCAGCGGCCCTCGTCCTGCGCCCGCACCAACGCGGGCAGCCGCCGGGCGCACGCGAGGACCAGCGCCAGGGCGTGCTCGGCCACCGGGCCGTCGTGGAGGCCGCGGCCGGATGTGATGGCGACCGGCGGCGGGAAGCACTCCTCCACGACGTCGGTCCCGGCGGCCAGGCACGCGACCCACCGCAGCCGGGTCAGCCGCGCGGCGGCGTCCAGCAGCACGCGGCGGCCGCTGCCCCAGACCACCAGGATCTCGGCGTCCAGGCCGTCGTCGGGCACCGGTGCGTCGGGCGCATACGAGACGGCGCGCATCCCCGGCGGCAGGGAAACCGGCTCTTCCAGCGTGGTGGGCAGGAGGATCGTGGTCACGCCTGGATACGATGCCACCGTGTCGGCACCTACCGCCGCCAAGGGCGGCCCTATCACGGTGATGATCGTCGACGACCACGAGGTCGTGCGTCGTGGGATCGCTGAAGTCGTCGAGCGCGCGGACGGCATGACCGTCGTCGCGGAGGCCGGCTCGGTGGCCGACGGGGTGCGGCGCGCCTCGCTGGTCCACCCGCAGGTCATGCTCGTCGACTTGCAGCTCCCTGACGGCACGGGCATCGACCTGATGCGCCAGGTGCGGGACAAGCAGCCGGACGCGCGCGCGATCGTCCTGACGAGCTTCGACGACGACGACGCGCTCGCGGCCGCGCTCGACGCCGGCGCCGCCGCCTACCTGCTCAAGTCCGTGCGCGGCGCGGAGATCACCGACGTCATCCGCAACGTGGCGGCGGGACGCACGTTGCTCGACGAGCGCACGGTCACGCGCCGGCGCGCGGGCCACGACGACCCAACGGAGAACCTCACGCCGAGCGAGCTGCGGGTGCTCGAGCTCATCGGCGAGGGCTTGTCCAACCGGGAGATCGCCGAGCGGTTGGGTGTGGCGGAGAAGACCGTGAAGAACCACATCACGTCGCTGCTGGCCAAGATGGGCCTGCAGCGGCGCACACAGGTCGCGGCGTGGGTGGCGTCCCGCAAGCACAGCGGTTGGCGGGCCGAGCCGGGGCACTAGCCCCCGCGCGGTGAAACGCCCGATCCGGCGCTAATGTCCGAGGTGAGCGGCCCAGGCGGGGCCCGCGCATTCCGGGGAGCAGCGCATGGCGTCTGGCACGGCGGTCTCGTCCACTCCGGCGCGGGCGTTCACGCCTCCGCCACGGTCGTACATCACGTGGCTCGCGCTCGCGTTCATGACGACGTCGTCGGTCGCGAGCCTGCGGGCCGCGCCGACGATGGCCGTGTACGGGCTGGCCGCGGTGTTCTTGTACATCGTCCCGGCGATCGTGTTCCTGCTGCCGACGTCCTTGGTCTCCGCGGAGCTCGCGTCCGGGTGGTCCGGGGGTGTGTACCGCTGGGTGTCCAAGGGGGTGTCGAAGCCCGCGGGCTTCTTGGCGGTGTGGTGCCAGTTCGCGATGACGATCTTCTACTACCCGAGCCTCCTCGCGTACGTGGCCAGCACGTTCGCGTACGTGATCAACCCGAGCCTGGCCAACAACGGCGTCTACGTCGCGATCGTCATCGTCGTCATGTACTGGATGGGCGTGTGGGTCTCGTCGCACGGGACCAAGACCGTCGCGGGGTTGTCGAGCATGGGCTTGGTCGTCGGGACGCTCATCCCCGCGGCGCTGCTCGTCGTGCTGGGCCTGGCGTTCCTCGGCGAGGGGAACCAGTCCGCGGCGCCGATGGACGCCGACCACCTGCTCCCGGCGTGGACGGGCATCGCGAGCCTCGTGCTGATCGTCAACAACTTCCTGTCCTACGCGGGCATGGAGATGAACGCGGTCCACGTCTCGCACCTGAAGAACCCCGCCAAGGAGTTCCCCAAGTCGATGTTCCTGGCGATGGGCTTGGTCGTCGCGATCTTCGTGCTCCCGGCGATCGCGATCTCGTGGGTCATCCCCTCCGACGAGCTGTCGCTCACCGCGGGCGTCATGCAGGCGTTCGACGCGTTCTTCGCGAACTTCGGGGTGCAGTGGCTGACGCCGATCATCGGGCTCGCGCTGATCGCGGCGTCGCTCGGCGGCATGCTGACGTGGCTCGCGGGCCCGTCCAAGGGCCTGCTCGTCGTCGCGCGTGAGGAGGGCTACCTGCCGCCGTTCCTGCAGCGGCTCAACCGGTTCGGCGTCCAGCAGAACATCCTGGTGACGCAGGGTGTCCTGACCACGCTGATCGCGCTGCTCTACGCGTTCATCCCCGAGGTGTCGAGCGCGTACTGGATCTTCTCGGTGATGACGACGCAGGTGTACCTGATCATGTACCTGCTGCTGTTCGTCGCCGCCGTCCGGCTCAGGCGGCTGGAGCCGAACCACCCCCGCGGTTACCGGGCGCCGGCGTTGACGCTGGTGTGCACGGTCGGGTTCGTGGCGTCGCTCGCCGCGATGGGGATCGGCTTCGTGCCGCCGGCGCAGTTCTCGTCGGGCAGCGTGGGGACGTACGTCGCGGTCGTCGGCGGCGGCCTCCTGGTCATCGGGATCCTGGTGCCGCTGGCGTTCTACGCGGCGCGCAAGCCGTCGTGGCGCACCGCGTCGGTCGACGAGGCGCCGCTGCCCGGCCAGGACGACGAGGCCGCGCGATCCGAGGGCGGCGCCGCATGAACGGGCGCTCGGTGGGATCGCGCACGGGCACCGCCGATCACGGCGCGGAGCGCTCGCGCCGGTGGGTCGTCTACACGGGGTGGGGCCTGGTGTTCGTCGCGCTGCTCACCGTGATGCTCGTGATGTTCGGCAACCGGCAGGCGAACCGTGAGGTCAGCGACGCGCAGGACCTCGCAGCCCAGCTCAACCAGGCGCTCGGGCAGGCGGGCCTGGGGACGCTCGACGAGGACACCGTCGTCCAGGTGCTCGGCGCGGACGGGGGAGCGGTGTGCGCGGACCCGGGCGCCGCATTGGGCACCGCCGAGCAGCGCATCACGTCCGGCAGCGGCGCGGCGGGCCCCGGCGCGCGGCCCAGCCTGACCGCGTCGGACGCGATCCAGGCCGAGGGCATCGTCATCGACGTGTACTGCCCGGACGAGCGCGCGGCGTTCGACGAGTACGTCGACTCCCTCAACCTCGAGGGCCGCACGACCTTCTCGGGCGCCGGCGATGCCTGAGGTCGACGAGGTGCGCGCCGCCGTCCGCGGCCTCATGCCGCGCGCGCTCGCGGAGCTCGGCGAGCTCGTCGCGATCCCATCGGTGGCCGACGAGCGTCAGTTCCCGCGCGCCGAGTGCGATCGTGCCGCGCGGTGGGTGGCCGACGCGTTCCGCGCCGAGGGCATCGCGGACGCGCGGCCCGAGGCCACCCCCGACGGTTCCGCGACCGTCGTCGGCCACGTTCCGGCGCCGCCTGGCGCGCCCACCGTCCTGCTGTACGCGCACTACGACGTGCAGCCTCCGCTCGACGACGACGCGTGGCTCTCACCGCCGTTCGCGCTGACCGAGCGCGGCGGGCGGCTCTACGGACGGGGCGCCGCCGACTGCAAGGGCAACATCGTCGCCCACCTCACCGCGCTGCGTGCGCTGCGCGCGCTGGGCGGCTTGCCCGTGGGGGTGCGCATCGCGATCGAGGGGTCGGAGGAGCAGGGGACGGGCGGGCTCGAGGAGTACGTGCAGGCACACCCCGAGCTGTTCCACGCGGATGCGGTGCTGGTCGCGGACACGGGCAACGCGACGCTCGGGCAGCCGACGCTCACCGTGTCGCTGCGCGGTGTCGCGAACGTCGTCGTGACGGTCGAGACGATGGCGGGCGCCGTGCACTCCGGCATGTTCGGTGGGGCGGCGCCCGACGCGCTGGCCGCGCTCGTCGTGATCCTCGCGAGCCTGCGTGACGCGTCCGGGGACACGGCGATCACGGGCCTGCCCGGCGACGGTCGCTGGCACGGCGTCGGGTACGACGAGGAGCAGTTCGCGCGCGACGCCGGAGTGCTGGAGGGCGTCGCGCTCGCCGGCTCGGGCTCGGTCGCGGACCGGTTGTGGGCCCGGCCGGCCGTCACGGTGCTGGGAGTCGACGCCCCCGCGGTGGTCGGGTCGACTGCCGCGGTGCAGGCCCGGGCGTCCGCGCGGGTGAGCCTGAGGGTGCCGCCGGGCATGGACGCCGCCGCCGCGCGCGACGCGTTGACGGCGCACCTGCGGGCTGCCGCGCCGTGGGGTGCACGGGTGGCGGTCGAGCCCGAGCAGGTGGGCCAGCCGTTCCGAGCCACCACGGACGGGCCCGTGTTCGCGGCGCTCTCGGATGCGCTCGCGGAGGCGTTCGGCCGCCCGACCGTCACCGCCGGGCAGGGCGGCTCGATCCCGCTGTGCAACGTGTTCGCGTCCGTGCTGCCGGGGGTTCCCGTCGTCCTGTTGGGCGTGGAGGAGCCCGCGTGCCTCATCCACGCGCCGAACGAGTCCGTGGCGCCGTCCGAGATCGAGTCGCTCGCGGTGGGCGAGGCCCTCTTCCTGGCGCGGCTGGCCCGAGCCTAAGCCCGGGCGGACGCGGCTACGCGAGCGCGGCCTGCCAGGTCAGGAGCGTGCCCCGGCCCGCGGGGTTGGTGCCGAGCGTGAACGAGCCGCCGTGCTGGCGGGCGCGCGAGGCCAGGTTCCCCGTGCCGGAGCGGCGGTCACGGGCCGGAGGCAGGCCCACGCCGTCGTCCTCGACCTCGACGCGCACCGCGCCCGTGGGCGCGGCGCCGCTCACATCGACGCGGACCGACACCGACGACGCGTGCGCGTGGCGCGCGGCATTCGCCAGGCCCTCGCGGACCACGGCGACGACGTCGTCGGTGAGCTCGGTGGTGATCCGCTCGTCGAGCCGGTCCTCGTCGAGCCCGTCGTCGCCGAGCGGGGCGCCGTCGAGCGTCAGCACCAGCGACGGCGCGAAGCCCAGGCCCGTGCGCGCCAGCGACGTCTCGCGCCGCAGCCGCTCGGTCAGCCCGGTGGCCGCGTCGGGGTCGCGCAGCGCGTAGACGATCTGGCGGATCTGGCGGACCGAGGAGTCGACGTTGTCGAGGGCCTCGTCGACGATGCTCAGCAGCTCGGAGGGGTCGACTCCGCGCGCGGCCCGCCGCCGGACCGTCTCGAGCTGCATGCCCGTGGCGAAGAGCTGCTGGATCGCGAGGTCGTGCAGGTCGCGCGCGATCCGCTCGCGCTCGTCGAGCAGCGCGGCGACGTCCTGCGCGTGGCGGGCCTCCGCGAGCACATACGCGAGCGCGGCCTGGCCGGCGAACGACTCGGCCGTCGCCAGGTCGCTCTCCTCGAACGGCGTGCCCCCGATGCGCCGCAGCAGGATCAGCACGCCGACGCCGCGCCCGGACGTCTGCAGCGGCGCGAACAGCCCCGGCCCGTACGAGCGCATGGCCTCGAGCTTCACGTTGCGGGATTGGGACAGCGACGGCGTGATCAGCCCGTGGCCCTCGGTCATCACGGTCCACGCACGGCCGCCCTCGGGCATCACCGACCCGACGAGGTTCTCCTGCCCGAAGCCGTCGGCCAGCTCGATGTAGAGCTGCCCGCCGAGCCCGGGCAGGGCCAGCGCCGCGGCGTCCGCGCCCGCCACCTCGCGCGCCGTGCGGGCGATGTGCTCGAGCGCGTCCTCCTCGTCGATGCCCTCCAGCA
Organism: Actinomycetes bacterium; assembly: GCA_023461115.1. GTDB lineage: Bacteria > Actinomycetota > Actinomycetes > Actinomycetales > Cellulomonadaceae > Cellulomonas. The sequence goes on along the minus strand of JAEWOA010000246.1, from coordinate 1,642 downwards.
GCATCGTCGTGATCTCCTGCCCGGCGCGCAGCCAGTGCTCGCGGCGCGCGGACTCGGCGTAGAGCTGCGCGTTCGAGACCGCCACTCCCGCTGCGGCGGCGAGCGCGACGACGGTCTGCTCGTCGTCGGACGTGAAGCCGCCGGCCTTCTCGGACAGGTACAGCTGGCCGAACACGCGCTCGCCCACCTTCACCGACGCGCCCAGGAACGAGCCCATGGGCGGGTGGTTGGCGGGCCAGCCCTGGAACGCGGGGTGCTGCGTGAGGTCGTCGAGCCGCAAGGCCCCGGCCACCGGGATGGCGCCGAGCACGCCGAGCGCGTGCGGCGCATGCCGCATCATGCGCGCGACCGCCGTGGGGATCCCGGTGTACACGAAGGTCGTCGACGCCCCGTGCTGGTCGAGCACGTTGATCGCGGCGTACCGCGCGCCCGTGAGCTCGGCGCTGACCTGCACGAACTTGTTGAGGACGGCCGGCAGGTCGAGCTCCGCGGCGACCGCGAGGATCGCGTCCAGCAGGTCGGTGAGCGCGTCGCCCGTGAGCGGCGTCAGCGGGCCCGCGACCTCGCTGATGACTCCGCGCGTGAACGGCTGGCTCGGGCGGGGGGTGTCGGGGCTCATGCGGGGTCGATCTGCAGGTCGGCTTGCTCGCGGCGCACGGCTTCACGGTAGCCCTCGTCGGCCGCGACCAAGGACTCGTGGGTTCCGCGCGCCGCGACGCGGCCGTCGCGCAGCACCAGCACCTCATCGGCCGCCTCGAGCCCGGTGAGTCGGTGCGTCACGACGAGGAACCCGCGGTCCCGCTCGTCGCGGAGCGTCGCCAGGACACGTGCCGCGTGCTCGGCGTCGAGGTGCTCGGTGGGCTCGTCGAGCAGCGCGATCGGGGCCTCGTGGAGCAGCGCGCGCGCCACGAGCAACCGGCGGCGCTCGCCGCCTGACACCGTGCGCGCATCGGGCCCGAGCTCGGTGTCCAGGCCGTCGGGCAGCGTCTCGAGCCAGCCGTGCAGGCCGACGCGCTCGAGCGCGGCGCGCGCCTCGTCGGGCGTGACGTCTCCGCGCGCGACGCGCAGGTTCTCCAGCACGGTCGTGCCGAACACGTGGGCGTCCTCGGGCGTCACGACGACCATCGCGCGTCCTGCTGCGCGCACGCCGGCGGCGGTGCTCGACGAGGCGGCTTCGGCGCCACGGGAGGTCACGAGCGTGCCCGCGCGCGGCTCGAGCAGTCCCGCCAGCGTGAGCAGCAGCGTCGTCTTGCCCGCGCCGCTGGGCCCGACGACGGCGACCAACCGCCCTTGTGCCAACTCCAGATCCAGCCCCTCGACGACGGGCTCACGCCCGGGCCACCCGACGGCGACGCCGCGTGCGACCAGTCGCACGCTCGCCACGTCCTGCGCCCCCACCGCACCGTCCGTCCCCGCCGGGGCCGGGGGCGGGCTCGGAGCGGGGAGCAGGGCGAGGAGGCGGGCGGCCGCCGCGCGGGAGCGGTGGAGTTGGATCGCCGCCGCGGGGAGCGCCGACGTGGCCTCGAACGCGGCCAAGGGAGTGAGCACGACGACCGCCAGGAGCACCGGGTCGAGGGCGCCCGCGCCCACCGCGCGCACCCCGAACACGAGCGCCGCGAGCACCGCCAGGCCGGTGGCGAGC
>JAEWOA010000245.1 GCA_023461115.1 Actinomycetes bacterium | reverse complement strand
CTCCTGTGATGACCCCCGAGCGCATCGATGCGGCGCGCACCATGCTCGCCACCGGGACGAGCGTGTCCCAGGTCGCCCGCACGCTCGGTGTCAGCAGGACGACGGTGTACGCCGCGATCGACGACCGTCGTGCCCCGGCGGGTGCCCTGTGAGCGCCGCGACGGCCGATGCCGTGCTTGCGGCGGGATCGCCACCTCGCTCCTGGGGTCCGGTGTCGGCGCGATCCCGGAACTGCTCGCCGATGGCTCGGCGTGGGTAGTACTCATCCTCGACCCGCACGTCGGGGTGGTCGCCCACCTCGACGTGACCGATCTGAGCTACGCGGTCGCGGTCCACCGGAACGGCACGCGCAGGCTCATCCCGGCCGGTCCGCTCGCCGGTTTGGAGCGCTGCTCAGACGCTCGCTGCATCGCCGGCCAGATCGTCTCCTGGGTGCTGGCGTACCGCGCCGGTGCGGGCCGATGAGTACCGACGAGCGCGGCGAGCGGGCGCAGATCGCCGCTGGCGGGCTGGCCAGCGCGCGCCTGGCCGGGCACGAGCCCGACCCCGAACTCGACGAACTCGTGGCTGCGTGGGTGGACGGGCGGCTCACGCTCGACGACCTGCACGACTGGCTTGACCAGCAATACGCAACCGACCCGAGGAGCAACCGATGACCGCGCCCCGAACCTACGCAATCGGCCTGCCCGTCTTCGTCACGGTGCACGACGACGGCCGGGTGACGTACGACATCGACGTCAGCGAGGCAGACCGAGCGCCTCAGGAGTGGGAGCCGGCGTTCATGGCGATGTACGACGAGCACGGCGGGGTGGTCGAGGTGACGGACGCGATCACGGACGCCGACACCGAGCGCATCCTCGCCTCGCTCGAGCGGCCTGGCTGGCTGAAGTCGCCCGCCTCCTGACCAGCAGTTTCCGTGTCCCCAACCTGACCGAGGAGCACCCGATGACCGACGAGTTCGACGACGACGCACCGCTCCCGATCCCCGACGACTGCCCTTACACGCTGCGTCGGGTGCGCTTCGCTGGCGGGTGGGAGACGCCCCGATTCGAAGCGCACCTCCTTCGCGATGGGGTGCACGTCGCCACGGTCGCCAACGGGGGGACCGGCTCTTGCCACGACTACCACCCGACCCTTGCCGGCGGGTGGCGCGCCGTCCGCGAGTTCGAGGCATACGGCGAAGCGTGGGGCGCCCCGCTCGGCATCCGGCACGAGCCGCACGACGCGCTCATCTACGAGCTACTCGAGCATTGGTGGAGTACCCAACCGATCTACCGCTGACGGCACCGTAGGCACATGCCCAGCGTCCGGACACGCTCAGCACCTGCCAAGAGCGTCGTTCCGGCGAAGGACAAGACCGTGTGACCCCCCGTGTGCCAACCTGCGCTAGCAGCAATCGCGGGAACTAGCGGCGACCAGCCGTCGCCTGCGAGTGTGCGTCCAGGCAAGACGAAGCCCCGGCCGTTTGATCGACCACCAAGGTGGTTACAGGGACGGTTCCGGGGCGTTGAGAAGAGTCTACGGGAAGGTTCCGATGCAGTCCACGTTCTACGACCGCCACGTCGGCGTCGCTCGCATGGCTGGCTACCTCAGCCAGTGCGGCGGCGACGCCGAGCGGGCCGCCGCGCTCTACGTGTGGAACGCGAAGGTCGCGGGGGCGCTCGGAACCGACCTGGGGCACCTCGAGGTAGCGCTGCGCAACGCGCTCGACGAGCGAATGATGTCTCGGAACCTCCGCTTGAAGCGCTCCGGGGACTGGCTGGACGACCCGACACGGGAACTCGGACGCGACCGCTGGGGTACGGGAAAGCACGCTCAGCCGTACAAGGACATCGCATCCGCGAAGGGACGCGTGAGCAGCAACAGCAAGCCGATGTCTCACGGGCAGGTCGTCTCTGAGACGACGTTCGGACTGTGGCACCAGCTCGTCTCGAAGAAGTGGAGCACGACGCTCTGGCCCGACCTAGCGTCCGCGTTCCCGCACGCACCGAACCGCACACGGGAGACCGTCGCTGATCCCGTCGAGGCCCTGCGTGACCTGAGGAACCGCATGAGCCACCAGCACCGCATCTGGCCGCGAGACTTGGAGCAGGACCGAGTCGCCATCCTGACCGTCGCGGGATACATCGACCCCGACCTCGCACGGTGGATCGAGGCGCAGTCGGGCGTCACGGAGCTCTTGGCAACGCGCGTCGCCTGACTGGGGCAGGCCGGGCTAGCGTCAGACGGTGGTCGAACGCTGGGTCTCTACCGACGCCGGTCGCCACCTCGCGCGACGCGTGAAGGTGAGCACGCAGCCGGAGCTGACACTACGACGCGCGTTGCACGCTGCTGGCTACAGGTTTCGCCTGCATCCACAGATCGCGAGGGGCTGTACCCCGGACCTCGTGCTTCCGCGACACCACGTCGCTGTCTTCGTCGACGGCTGCTACTGGCACTCGTGTCCGGCGCACGGCCGACGCAAGCCGTGGACCGGACCGAACGCTGCACTCTGGGTCGAGAAGATGCGGCGGAACGTCGAGCGCGATGTTCGATCCACGAGGCTCGCGCAGGACTCTGGGTGGACGGTCGTCAGGCTCTGGGAGCACGACGTCACCGGCGATATCGCCGCCGCCGTCGAGCGCGTCCGCGCGGCCACCGCCGGTGCGTCGACCCCGGGTTGCGCGAGCTAGGTCGCTAGGGTCCCGATCGTGGCGAGCGAGCATGGCGACCAGGGCACCCTCAACTTGGGTGGACGTGACGAGACGAGTGGCTCGCCGAACTTCGACCTGCTACGCGACACGCTCGCCCGTGACCCCGCGCTTCGCGCGGAACTCGAGTCCGCGCTGCGCCTCAACGTCGACCGCGTGAACCCGAGCGATCCTGGCAACCGGTTCGTCGTCGGTGGCGCCGTCGAGTGGATCATTGCTGCAGCGGCTTGGTCGGCGGGTGCGCTGTCGGTGCCGGGAGGGCACAGCGCCCGAGGCTTCGACCTGATGGACCTGCAGCAGGCCGCCCGGGGCATGTGGAGCGTCAAGTCCGCCTCGTCGAAGTCGAAGTCTGAGTGGCGGATCACCAACGGTCTCGGCGGTTCCGGACGAGGCTTCGACGACCCGACCGTGTTCGTCAGCCCACACCTGCCAGGGTTGGTGTACGTCGACCCCGACCTGCACCAGGCCGTGACGTCGAGGGCGCGGCAGAACAAGGACGCGGTCGTCATCGGATTCGGTGTGATCGTCGAGCACGCCAGCGCCCAACCCGAGTGTGTAGCGCCGCTACGCGCCCCTGCGAACGAGGGGCGTGGTGCCGAGAATCCGTTCCTCGCGTACGCCCAGACCGTTCTCACCGCCGATCGGTTCCCGCGGCTCGCGCAGATGTTCGTCGCGTCGAAGCCAGCCAGCGGTTCGAAGGCTGAGCAGGCGCTGCAGCTCATCGCAGCGAAGAACGCCGGCGAGTTGACGGACGAGCAGTTCAACGCGCTGATCCAGACGCTCGCGTAGTCGACACGCCACCGGCTGCCGCGAAGGCTAGCGAGTCGTCAGGCAGTACGGTCCGACCATGGCCCAAGTGCGCGCCGCCAGAGGAACAGGGGTTCGCGAACCCGAGCGTCCACTGATGTCGGCGATCTCTGATGCGTTGCAGATCGACCACTTCACGTGTGCTAAGGGCTCGAGCGTCGAGCGCCCGTTCCTCGAGGCTGTCGCGGCCGGCCTGAGTTTCGACGGAAGCCGCAAGCACTTCCGCAACAAGGATCTGCTCCTCGCTGCCATCATCGAGCGAGCAACTGGCATCCGGCCGAGTGTGGTGGACCTAGACGGGGGCACCGTCACGAACGACGCGCTGCGCGCGATCCTCCAGGGCATCAAGGAGCGCAACCTCGCCCATGTTTCTCTGACGGACGGAGGGGCGGCAGCACGAATCGCGGCTGCGCTGTTCGACGAGGGGTCTGATCCGAGCGTCTTCGACCCGCTGGACCTGTCAGACGAGCGAAAGCGTTCGCTGCGCCAGGTCGTGATCCGTGAGGGCCAGGGGTCGTTCCGCAACCTGATCTTCAACGCATACGAGGGCCGGTGTGCCGTTACGGGGTGCGACGTGCCCGAGACGCTCGAGGCTGCGCACATCCGCCCGTACAAGGGTCCGAAGACGAACACCGCGCCGAACGGCATCCTGTTGCGCGCGGACCTGCACCGCCTCTGGGATACCGGATTGATGGCCGTTCACGAGTCCACCCTCCGGGTGTTGTTCGCGGCCCGGCTCGTCGCCACCGACTACGCACTCCGGTATGGCGGCGAAAAGATCCGAGTTCCTTCGAAGGCGACGCAGATTCCGTCGGCAGTCGCCCTGGAGCAACAGCGCACTTGGGCAGTGCTCTGATGGTGCTGCCCACGTGGTCGGTCGCGGTCGGCGTGGACGCAGTCAGCCCGAACGTCGGCGGTGCGCTGGACGCGGACCTGCGGATGCGTCCGTGGGTCGCGAATCTCGACCACTTTCCTCTGCGCCCCGGTGACTGGGACGTTGCCGCGTCAACGGTCGCCCAGGAAGCGGAGTTGGTCAGGCAAGCGGACGATGCATCGAGTAGCGACCTTGAGTTCGAGGACGCTCTCGCCGAGTTCGAGGGCGAGCACTTCGACGCCGACTGGTCGGGACTCGATCTTGGCGTAGCCGGCCTGGTGCTCGCGCTGAACGCCGCTGGCTTCGCCACGGCTTCCTCGTGTCGCCAGCATGTGGGAGGTCAGCCGTTCGGAGACGGCCCGTTCGTCTTCCTGACAGGCGATGTGGCACGTATCGAGCTCTTGGTTCCCCTCGCGGTCGCGAGCGGTGTCGGACTTGAACCTGGCCCGCCCGGCGAAGGGTTCACCGTCTACGCGGCGACGATCGCGGAGCTAATGACCCTTGCCGCCTCGATACTCACGGCACGCGCCGAGTTCCAGGCGCTCCCCGAAACAATCGGTTGGGACCAGGACGCGTACGAGGACGAACTCGACTAGGCGTCGGCGAGGACTCGTTCGAGGTCGATGGCCACCACATTGTCGAGAGGCACCTTGGGCGACGGCGGTACCCACCCAGTCGTGGCGGCGTCTTCCACAGCCTTCACCAGGCCCGGAAGCGTGAGTCTGAGTTCGTCGACGTACCTCTCGACGAACTTGCGCAGCGTGTAGTGAACAGCACCCGCAGCCACTCCGTTCCCGAGCTGCTTGTAGGTCGCAGGCTCAGGCTGGTCACCGAACGTGAACGTGTCAGGGAGCCCCTGCAGTCGCGCAGTCTCAACCGGGGTCAACCGGCGGCGAAGCGGACCAACGATCGAAGTCTGAGTGATCGCGACGAGTGCCGGCACATAGGTGGCCTTCTTGGCGCGGATTCCCGACGGACGGAAGTGCATGAGGCACTCCCAGAGCGTGTCGGCGTTCTGAGCCTGCCACTCGAACTTGCGGCGTGAGTCGGGGAACGATGTGAACTCGGCCATCGTGTCGTGCGCTTGCCAGCGGAGGATGACGCTCCGGTTCTTCTCGTAGAACCGGACGTTCTTCCAAACGAAGTCCTTCTTCCAGTCAGGCATGGCCTCGACAAGTTGCTCACGCTTCTTGTCGGATCGCAGTTCGCTCTCCGTCATGAACCAGTCGGTCCAGATCGGATGTCCAGGCAGGTCAACGCCAGCAGCCCGCATCGTCGTGACGAATGTGTCCCATGCGTCGATCCACTTCACCTCGAGTGCGCTGAGTGCGTAGCGCTCCGGGTGTTCGATCTCGTCAGCGCTCTGGAGGATTGGCTTGCTGTCAAGCCAGGGGATCGGCGTCTCCGCAAGGTTCCAGGTCGGAGCCGATGCGGCGAGTTCCTCGCGGCTGAAGGTCACAGCGGTGTCGCGAGCCGCCTTGCGCTGATCCTTGCCGCGGTAGATGCCGAGGATGAACACGCGATCCCTGATCTGCGGGGTGCCACCGTCCTTCGGGTCGATCAAGTGCGGCGACACCACCATCGGCGACCAAGCAACCTCGTAGCCGATCTCTTCGAGCGAATCGATGATCGTGTCCCACGTCTCGCGGTGCTTCGGGCCGGCGAGGTTGCGCACGTTCTCAAGGAAGACGACCTTCGGGCGTCGTTCCTGGAGGATGCGGATGATGTTGAAGAACAGCGTCCCGCGGGTCTTGTCGAGCACGCCCATCTGAGCGCCCGACTTGGAGAACGCCTGGCAGGGGAAGCCTGCGGCGAGGACGTCGTGCTTCGGAACGCGAACCTCACCGTCACGTCGGCCAGTAGCCGCGTCCTTCTGGGGTGCGTCCACGTTGATGTCGCCGCGGATAGGGGGGACGCTCGGGTCGAGCTGGACGACGTCAGCGCCCCAGTTGCGCTTGTAGACAGCGCTCGCCTGCCCGTCGATCTCTGAGACGTACACGCATCGCCCACCGAGCGCGGAGAGCGCGGCGTGGAAGCCGCCGATGCCCGCGAAGAGGTCGATGTAGTCGAAGGCAGAGGCACCAACGCTAGCAAGGTCGCCAACGAGAACGGGCGTCCCATCGACCGGCTCGGTCATCGAACCCTCCAGCGTCCTCTGCGGTAAACGTAGGCCCGCGCGTCCGCGCTCGCGTGTACCACACGTGCGACACACCGCGCCGAATCACACACATGTGATTCGCACAGCTTAGGTGTCGCATCGGTGCGACACAACCCCAGCGGGCCGATTGAGTCGCAACTCACCCCGCCGGCCGCCTGGCGATCAGGGCGGAGCGTACGCAGGGGGTCTGACACGTCGTCCGCGCAGGAAGCAGGCCGATGGGCGGGACCTGGGGTTACTCCGACGTTACTCGAACCGTAGATGAGGGCGAGTGCTGATGGATGAGGTCGGATGAGCCGTATGTGCAGGTCAAGTGCACTCTCCATGGCCTCGGATGATGTCCGATTAGCCTGACACCACTAATCCGCGGGTTGTGGGTTCGATCCCCACGGGGCCCACCCCCAGGCGACCCGAACCTGCAGCACGCAGCGGCCGGCACGCCCAGCGCTCGCCCGGAGGCGGAAGTCCCTTCCCGGCGGTCGCGGTTGTCCTGCCCGATGGTGTCCCGGTCTCGTCCCACGCGCCTCTGCGTCGATGGTCCACGCCTGTTGTTGTCGTCGAGTAATGGATCAGATACGGTACCCGTCGTGATCCAGACGCATGACGCATCCTCAGCCGAGGAAGCCTTCTCCGCAGACCTGCTCCGCGGGCACACCGACACGATCGTGCTCGGCGCGCTCCGGCACGGGGACCGGTACGGCTTCGAGATCTACAAAGCGATCCGCGACGCCACGGGCGGCGCCCACGAGATCAAGGAGGCCACGCTCTACGCGACCTACCGGCGCCTCGCGCACGACGGGCTCGTCGAGGCGTACTGGGGCGACGAGTCCCAGGGCGGCCGCCGCAAGTACTACCGCATCACCGACGCCGGCCGGGCCGTGTACCGGGGCAACGTCGCCGCGTGGGTGGCCACGCGCGACGTGATCGACACGTTGCTGGACCAGCGCACCTCCACCTCCCCGAAGGGCTCCGACCGATGACCACCGTGCACCGCCTGCTCGACGACGCGTTCACCGGCGTCACGCTCACCCCCGACGTCCAGGACCTCAAGGAGGAGATCCGCGCGAACCTCGAGGCTCGCGCGTCCGAGCTCCAGACGAACGGCGCCGGGCCCGACGAGGCCGCGCGGCGCGCGTTCGACGAGCTCGGCGACGTCCAGGCGCTCGTCGCCGCGGCGGCGGACGACGAGGGCCCCGGCCGCGCGACCCCCGTGCAGAAGCACAGCCAGGCCGCGCTGCGGAACAAGGTCCGGCCGAGGCCGCTGTTCGTCATCGGGATCGTGGCGGCGTCGTTCGTCGCCCCGGCCGGCGCGCTCGCCGCGATCCTCGGGCTCGCCGACGACGCGGTGGCCGCGACTCTTGGCGGGAGCGCGGCGCTCGCGCTCGCGGTCGGCTGGATCGTCGGGAGCTCGCTCGCGCAGGAGACGACGACGAACCACCCGATGCCGCGCGGGCGAGCCGCCGGCTACGGGCTCGGTGTCGCGCTCGCGGTCGGAGCCCTCGCGCTCGCGGGGGCCACCGCGCTGCTGCCGCTCGCGAAGGCCTGGTACGTCGCCGCGGGTCTGCTGCTCGTGGTGGGCGCGGCGCTGCTCAGCGTGCTCGGCGCAACGCAGACCAACCGCAAGAAGACATGGGCGCGGGAGGCCGAGAAGGACTTCGCTATCGGCAACCGGTTCGACCAGGACCCCGCGGCCGCCGCGCGGTTCGGCATCTACACCGCGGCGATCTGGCTGGTCGCGTTCCTGGTGTTCGCGCTGGTCGGGGCCTTCGTCACCTGGGCGTGGGCGTGGCTGGTGTTCGTCGCGGCGTCCGCGGTGTGGATGTTCATGCTCGCGCGCATGCTGTTCGGTGAGCCCACGCAGGGCGACTCGCCCAGCGGCCACTAGCCGCCGCGCGGACCGGATTGGGGGTGCTCTGGTGGTGGTGAGCGCCGGGTTGGTGGTGTTCCGCCGTGGCCCGGGCGGGCTGCAGGTGCTCGTCGCGCACATGGGCGGGCCGTTCTGGGCGCGGCGGGAGCGCGCGTGGACTATCCCCAAGGGGCTTCCCGACGAGGGGGAGGACCCGCTGGGGGCTGCCGCACGCGAGTTCACCGAAGAGCTCGGGGCACCCCCGCCCCCGGCCCGCGACGACATCCCACTGGGCGAGGTCCGGCAGTCCGGCGGCAAGCGCGTGGTCGCGTGGGCCAGGGAAGCGCTCGCGGACGACGAGGCCCATGCGCTCGACGGGCCCGTGGCCTCGAACCTCGCGGTGGTCGAGTGGCCTCCGCGGTCGGGACGGATGGTCGAGGTGCCCGAGGTCGACCGTGTCGCGTGGCTGACCCCCCACGAGGCGCGCGCGGTGGTGGTTGCGGCGCAGGCGGAGTTCTTCACTCGGCTGGAGGGCCTCCTGGCCTGAGCGGCGCCGTGCCCGGCGCCTGCCCCCGGGCCCCTCGAGGAGCGCGGCTCATCGTGCCGAAAGTTGCCCCCCGTCCTACTGTGCGAGACGTGGGGCGTCGCCGCGCGATGACGCAGGTGGAGCTCGTCGAAGGCGACGCGCTCGGCCCGCCGCCGCGCGAACAACCAGGTCACGGGCCCCGGGCGCCACGCCGCGCGGTCCGGTGGGGGGTGGCCGCGGTCGCGGTGCTCGTCGGCGCCGTGCTGCTTGCCGGCCAGACCGTGCTCGACACCCGCCGAGCCCGGCACCAGGAGGCGGTCGCGCAGCTCCCGGGCGCGATCGCGCCGGTCGGGGACAGGCTGGAGGCCCGCTGGACCGCGTCGTCGCGGCTGGTCCGCTCGCTGCTGCTGGACCAGCCCGCCGGGGACGTGCTCGTCGGGTCGATCCGGGCGAGCGACGGGCGTGCGGTCGCGGTCGGCGTATCCGCGACGACCGGCGCCGAGGTCTGGCGCACGACGCTCCGGGCCGCGGACGCCGAGCAGGCGCCGTATCGCGACCGCCTGCCGGCGCCGGGCTGCGCGCGTGTGGGCGCGGCGAGCCTCAGCGGGGCAGTCGACGCGGAGGCGGGCCAGCAGAGTGGCCAGCAGAGTGGCCAGCAGGGCGACCAGCAGGGCGACAGGCACCACGACCTGGTGGCATGCGTCGCGACCGACGGGTTCGTCGCCGACGCGGACGGCGGCGGGCTGGTGGGCCGTGACGCCACGCACGTCTCTCTCGTGGTGCTCGACGCGGCCGACGGCCGCGCGGTGGCACGCCATCCGGCTCCCGTGTACGCCACCCACGTGGCGGTCCTCGGCAGGCTCGCGCTGTTCGCGCGGCACTGGTTCGGCGCGCTCGAGGTCCGGGCGCAGGACGTGCTGACGGGCGAGGTGGTGTGGACGCTGCGGCGCGACCTGCCGTGGACCGGCGGGCAGCCGGACGCGCGCGACTTCACGCACCCCCGCCCGACCGGCGAGATCCCCGTGATCACCGCCGCCGGGCTCGCGGTGGTGGCGCCGTCGGACAAGCTCCTGGTGCTGACCGCGGACGGGCGCGTGCGCGACGAGGTGCGCGGCTACCTCCTGGACACCCGGCCCGAGCGGCTCGTGATCGTCGAGGTCGGAGACGCGGGCACATCGTCGGAGGTCGCGCGCACGCTGACGGTCACCCCGGGCCGCCCCGACAAGGTCACCCCCGGCAGGGCCGTGCGCGTCTCGCTCGACGACGGCTCGCTCGACGACATCGCGTTCACCACCACCGGCAAGGCGCTGCTGGCGTCCGACGCCACCACACACGCCGAGCTGTGGCACGCGGAGGACCAGGTCTCGGGCGCGCTCATCGTCTCGGGCGTCGTGTATGCGGCCGGTGAGCTGGACGCCCTGCGGGCGTACGACGGCAAGACCGGGGCCGTGCGGTGGCGCGCGGACCTGCCGTTCGGCACGTACGCGCTCGACCCGATCACCGACGGCCGCTCGCTCTACGTCCCGGTGCGCTCGCTCGTCGGCGCCCCGCACCACTCCCGCCTGCTCGTGTTCGACTTCGACGGCACGCCGCGGGGCGCGCTCGCGCTGCCCGACGGGATCGAGGCCGTCTGGCGCGCCGGCCACCACCTGGTCGGGTACAGCGCGGACGGGACCCGCGCGGGCATCGTCGAGTAGCTCAGCCCTGCGCCTGCCCGGCGCCGGCGATGTTCACCATCCACGCGGTGCCGAACTTGTCGGTGAGCGACCCGAACTCGTCGCCCCACGGCGCGACCGCGAGCGGCTCGCCGATCGTCGCGCCGTCGGAGAGCTTGTCCCAGTAGCCGTGGAGCGCCTCGCCGTCGTCGCCCGAGAGCGAGACCGTGATCGACGAGCCGCTGTCCAGCGGCATCACGGCCGGCATGTCCGCAGCCATGAGCACGACATTGGGCGCGTTGAGCTGGCCGTGCATCACGTTGTCGCCCTCCGCGGGGTCCTGGCTCATCCCGAACTCGGCGAATGTGGAGATGGTGAGCTCGCCGCCGAACACCGACTGGTAGAACTCGAGGGCGTCACGGGCCTGGCCGCGGAAGCTCAGGTACGGGTTCAAGGTCACGGACATGGCGCACTCCCGACGTTCGCGTGTTGGTGGGGCCCCGGCATTCCGGAACCCGCCCATCGTGCACCAGGCCACCCACACGCGCGCTGCGTCGAGCGGCCTGGCGCCCGCCTCGACCGCCCGCTCGACTTCCGGCGCTAGCGTGTCGCCCATGAGAGGCCGCATGGACGCGGTGGAGCTCGTCGAGGGCGACCTGCCCGACGACGAGCTGGTGGGCGCGCCCGGCCGCTCGGAGGCGCCGGCGCCGGAGGACCGGGTGGCGCGCCGTCGGCGCCTGGCCGCGCTCATCGGGGTGCCCGCGGTCGTGGTCGGCGCGCTGTTCGTCGGCCAAGGCGTGCTCGTCGCCCGCGAGAACGCGCGCATGGAGCGGCTCGCGCAGGTCCCGGGCGTGCTCGACCCCATCGGCGACGAGCTGCACGTGCGCTGGACCGCGCCGGCCGAGCAGTTCTACGGGTTCGTGCCGGTCGAGGGCCCGGGCTTCGTCAGCTACGTCGCCGCGCCGGACGGGACGCGTTCGCTCGTGGCCCGCGACCGGCGCACGGGCCGTGAGCTGTGGAACACCGAGATCGACGGCCCCGACGCGCTCCGCGCCCGCGCCGGGCTCTGGGAGGCGCCGTGCCACGCGGCCGCCGACGACGAGTGGGACGAGCCGGCGGTCGTCTGCTTCGTCACGGACGCGGCCGTCTGGTACGAGGGCGAGGAGTACGGAGACATGGACGGCGACGGCGTGCCCGACAGCGAGCGCGTGCGCCCCGCGACGCGTGGCGAGCTCTTGGTGGTGGACCCCGTGGACGGGAACATCCTGTGGCGGCACGACACGGGCCCGGCCGACGCCGCGGTGATGGGCGACGGCCTGATTGTCACGATGCGCACCACTGACGGCACGCGCGTGGTCACGGCGCGGGACCGCGCGGGCTCCGAGCGGTGGACGCGGGAGCGGCCGATGACGGCCGTCGACTTCCACGCCGGGATGGGCGCGCTGGCCCGGATCGGCGGCTACTTCGCGCTCTTCGACATGCGCGAGGGCGGCCTGCCCGTCGTCGTCGACGCCGCGGGCGACGACGTCCTCACCGAGCGCCCGCGCGGGTGGCAGGGCGGCGGCGACTCGCTGGTGCTCGATCTGCCGAGCGGTCCGGTGCGGCTCGACGAGCTGGGCGTGCGCCCGGCGAGCTCGGGCACGCTGGTGCGCACGCTCGTCGACGACGGCTCGGCCGCGGGCGGTGTGGTGCTGCTCGCGGGCCCCGAGGTGGTGCTCGTCGACAAGGCGACTGGTGAGCCGCGCTGGCGCACGACGCCGCAGGGGGACCAGGGCCCGCTGCTGGGCCGCGGTTCGGTCGACTGGACGGGCGGCCTGACGCTGGACGCCGACGCGCTGATCGTGGACGGGTCCGTGGTGCTGACCCGCGGGCCGTGGCTGGTGGCGTTCGACGCGGAGACGGGCGCCGAGCGGTGGCGTCAACGCACCCCGGACGGTGTGGACGGCGGCGATCTCGTCACGGACGGGCGCCGCCTGTACCTGGTGGCGGAGTCGGGCGGGAAGGCCCAGCTCAACGCGTACTCCCGGGGCGGCGAGCCCGTGGGGGCGGTGGCCGCGCCCGGGCAGCTCGACCTGATGACCTTCGGCGGGCTGCTGATCGGGTGGGATCCCGAGTCGGCGGAAGTGGTCGTGCTGGGCTGAAAGCGGCACCCGGACGCGGGCGCGGCAATGGGGCTGCCCTGGCTGTGGGAACGTGGCCGCAACCGGGCTTGCGCTCTCCGCTGGTCTCCGATTTGCGTCCCGTGAGTAAGTTCTTGCAGATTGTCCGCTTCTCTTGTCGGCGGATTGTCCCGAACTCTACGGTGTGGGGCATTCGCGGCGCCGCGCCCCCTGGCGGCCCGCCCCGGTCCGCGCAAGGAGGCGCCCACCGTGAAGACCTACCACCCCACCCGCCGAGTCGCGGGGGCAGTCGCCCTCGCCCTCGCCGTCGTCGCTGCAGTACCCGCGGCCGCGCTCGCGGCCACGCCCCCTGCCGGCGTCGAGACGAGGGCCGGCCTCGCGCCCGCCCTGACGGCCGGCCGTGGCTCGACGCTGCCCTTCGTCGAGCAGGAGGCCGAGAACGCCGCCACCACGGGCGAAGTCATCGGCGCCGACCGCGCCACCAACCGCGACGCCTACACGCTCCCGGCCGAGGCGTCCGGGCGGCGGGCCGTCAAGCTCGACAAGGGCGAGAACGTGACGTTCACGCTCACCAAGCCGGCCAACGCGGTCACCATCCGCTACGCGCTGCCCGACGCCCCGAACGGCGGCGGGCTGAGCGGCACGCTCAACGTGACCGCGGGCAAGCTCACCATCCCCGCGCCCGTGACCTCGAAGTACTCGTACCTCTACAACCAGTACCCCTTCACCAACGACCCCAACGCGGGCCTGCTGCACGACGACTGGTGGCTCACCGAGTGCGCGTGCGTCCCCAAGGACTCGGGCGGGTACACGCCCGCCAAGCCGTTCCGGCCGTTCCACTTCTACGCCGAGCAGCGCGTGCCGCTCATCCAGACGCTCAAGGCGGGCGCGAAGGTCACCGTCACGCTGCCCAAGTCGTCGGCGCTGCCGTGGGCCGTGGTGGACGTCGTCGACTTCGAGCAGGTGGGGCTGCCCAAGCTCCCGCCGCTCAAGCACGTCAACGCGTGGCTCTACGGCGCCGACCCGACCGGCCGCAAGGACGCCGCGCCCGCGCTCGACAAGGCCATCGCCGCCGCCAAGAAGATCGGCTGGCCGGTGTACGTGCCGCCGGGCGTCTACCAGGTGAACCGGCACATCGTCGTCGACAACGTGACCATCCTGGGCGCCGGCAACTGGTACACGACGTTCCAGGGCAAGGAGGTCGCGCTGCCGACGCAGGCGCCCGACGGCTCCGTCCACACGGGCGTCGGGTTCTACGGCAAGTACGCGGCCGACGGCGGCAGCCGCAACGTCGTGCTCAAGGACTTCGCGATCATCGGCGACGTCGCCGAGCGCATCGACACCGACCAGGTCAACGGCATCGGCGGCGCGCTGTCCGACTCGACGATCGACGGCCTCTACATCGCTCGCACCAAGGTGGGCGTGTGGGTGGACGGGCCCATGAAGAACCTCACCGTGAAGAACTCGGTGATCGTCGACCAGATCGCCGACGGCCTGAACTTCCACAAGGGCGTCACCGACTCGACCGCGACCAACAACGTGTTCCGCAACAGCGGCGACGACACCCTGGCCATGTGGGCCGAGGGCACCACCAACGCGCGCAACACGTTCTCGCGCAACACCGTCCAGTCGCCCACGCTCGCCAACGGCATCGCGATCTACGGCGGCAAGGACATCACGGTGGCCGGCAACCTCGTCGCCGACCCCGTGCGCGAGGGCTCGGGCCTGCACCTGGGCTCGCGGTTCGGCGCCGAGCCGTTCGCCGGGCGCATCGCGCTGACCGACAACACCGTGGTGCGCGCCGGCACGTACGAGCTCAACTGGAACATCGGGCTCGGCGCGCTGTGGGTGTACGCGCTGGACAAGTCGATCGACGCCGACATCCAGGTGACCGGCGACCACTTCCTCGACTCCACCTACAACGCGCTCATGCTCGTCACGGAGTTCGGCGTGAAGGACACGTACCGGATCGACGGCGTGAAGTTCAAGGACCTGCGCATCGACGGCACGGGCACCTCGGTGCTCTCGGCGCGCACGGCCGGCACGGCGTCGTTCCAGAACGTCGACGCCCGCAACGTCGGGGCCGTGGGCACCAACAACTGCGGCGCGTTCAACTGGGACTGGGCCAACGGCTCGGAGTTCCGCCTGACCGACCTCGGCGGCAACGACGGCCTGGCGCCGACGCCCGGTGGCTGGGGCGAGGGCCCCGCCAACTGGCTCACGCGCTACCTGCCCAACATCATCACGTGCGACGACCGGCCCGCGAAGGTCGTGCCGCCGGCCCCGTCGTCGTGGTGACGACCGCCGGGCGCTGACTCCCCGGGCGCCGCGCCTTCCTCGTCGCGCGGCGCCCGGGGCGTTCCTTGCTCGTCGCCCGGGGCCCGCCTTACTCGTCGCCCGGGCGAACGGCGCGGACCACCGCGCGCGTCGCGTGGCGGACGTCGCGCGTGAGCGCGGTGCCGACGATGGTGCCGAGCGCGATGGAGAACAGCGCGAGGACGGTGGAGACGAGGTCCTCGAGTCCGAAGGACACTCCGGTGGCGATCTCGGACAGCGAGGTGAAGGCCAGGGCGCCCGGGACCAGGAGCCAGAACGCCGGCAGCATGGTGACCACGGCGGGCGGCCCGGTGCGCGCGCGGGCGATCGCCTGCGCGACGGGCGCGATGGCGAGGGCGCCGATGAACCCGGAGAGCTGCGGAGTCAGCAGCGCCTGCCCCACGGCCTGCGCCACGAACGCCGAGTAGAGCGCGAGCAGCAGCCACCAGAACGTGCCGCGCGGGGGCGACGAGAAGAACCTGTGCCCGACCGCCACCATGAGCACGCCGACCCACGCGGCCCACCACCCGAACTCGGCCGTCGCGACCGCCGACATGCGCATCGGCCCGACGACCGTGATGGCCGCGACCACCCCGAACGCGAGCAGCAGGAGCTGCGCGATCCCGTAGACCAGCCGGCTGGCGCCGGCGACCACCTGGTTCCCCGTGAGCTCCATCGCCGCGACGGTCAGCACCGCGCCAGGCAGGAAGCTGACGAGCGCGGGCGCGAGCAGCTGCAACGGGTCGCCGTGCACCCAGTCCGCCAGGAACGTCGTCGACGCGAGCGTGACCAGGAACGCGGCGACCACCGGCAGCGCGGACCCGAGCGTGGGCCAGCGCGCGCCCAGCAGCCGCAGCGCGCCCACCGCGGCGCCGAGGCCCAGGTACACCGGGATGGCGCGCACGGCGGGGTAGAGGATCAGGCCGAAGCCCAGCGTCAACAGCGCGTGCCCGACGACCATCAGCAGCGGCCCGAACCGCCGCGGCATCGCGAGCACCTTCCGCAGCCGGAGCCGGGAGGCGGCCAGGTCGGCGTCTCCGGTCAGCAGGTGGCGCACGAGGTCGTCGAGCGCGCCGATCTGGTGCAGCGGCAGCGTCGCGGTGGTCTCAGGGCCGGTGAAGTCACTCGTGGTCCCGCTCGCGGTCTCGAGCTGGATGAACACGCCCGTGGGCAGCACGATCACGCGCACCTGATCGGCGCCGTAGGCCTCCGCGATCTGCGCGAGCTGGTGCTCGATGTCCCCGACCGCCTGGCCCGACGAGATGAGCGCGCCGCCGAGCTCGCGCAGCAGCGGCACCAGGTCCGAGGGGACGTCGGGCGGCGCCGGCAGCTCGCCGACTGGCTCCGCCGTCGGGGGAGCCGTCAACACGTGCAGGGCGCGGCGCACGCGGGCGCCCATCCGCTCGGCCACGCGACCACCTCCGAGCCCGATGCTAGGGGGACGCCGTCCGGTTGGCTCCGAAGACCGATCGGCAGGGCGTCAGGCGTCGATCGATACGCGCGTCGAGTGAAACTCGACGAAGTCGGGGACGCGGAAGACGCGGAGCGCGGCGCGGGTCCACCAGGGGACCAGCGCGGCGCCGGCCTCGCCGTGGAGGCGGCGGGGCTCGTCGAGCACCAGCACGCGCCGCCCGAGCACCAGGCGGGCGCCGCCGGCGGCCTCGACGTTCTTGAGCCACTGAACCTCGGTGCCGTAGGTCAGGGCGATGACGATCCCCTCACCGCGGGCGTGCGACGTGCGGAAGGCCAGCACCGGGGTGCGGTAGCGCCGGCCGCTGGTGCGGCCAACGTGGTGGAGCGCGGCGAGCGGCGGCACGTCGTCGGCGAACGCGCCCATGACCTTGTTGGTGAACCGCAGGTTCACGCGGGTCAGCCCGTGCGGCAACGGCATCGGCGGCCTCCTGTCCCGAGGCCGCCGACGCTAGCGGGTCACGCGCCGCCCAGCAGGTCCTCGAAGCTCGGGACCGCGTCGTACAGGCCGGAGGGCTTGGCGGGCTCGCGGTCGGCCATGACCTCGGCGAGCTCGCGGCCTGCGCGGCGGACGCGCTTGACGAGCGAGTCGTCCGAGCCCGCCCAGTCGTCGGTGGCCGCGAACACCGCGGTCGACTGCACGTCCGCCCGCAGGTAGGCGAACAGCGGCCGCAGCGCGTACTCCAACGCCAGCGAGTGGCGCGCGGTGCCGCCGGTCGCGCCGACCAGCACCGGCATGCCGGCGAGCGCGTCGGGGTCGAGCACGTCGAGGAACGACTTGAACAGTCCCGCGTACGACGACGAGAACACTGGCGTCACCGCCACGAGCCCGTCCGCGGCCTTGACCTGCGCCAACGCGTCGGCCAGGGGCCCGGAGGCGAACCCGGTGAGCATCGCGTTGACGGTCTCGTGCGCGAGGTCGCGCAGCTCGATCGTGGTGACCTTGGCCGTGATGCCGCGCGCGGCGAGCTCGGCGACGGTCGCGTCCGCGAGCCGGTCGGCCAGCAGCCGGGTGGAGGACGGCTGGCGCAGCCCGGCGGACAGGACGACGAGCGACCGCTCGGTCTGGTTCGGCACCTTCACAGTGTGCATCTCAGTCCACGTCCCTTCACGCCTGCGTCGTGACGGCGTCGTCGTCCTCGGCGCGCAGGCCCGTCCACGTGTCCTCGCCGGCCACGTGCCCGCTCGTCGCGGAGCCGGCGGCACGGGCCGCGGCGACGCGCTCGGCGTGCGTGGGCGGGTTGGCCGGGACGTGCGCGGGACGGGCCTTCTCGGCCTCGGCGCGCAGCACCGGCACCACCTCGGTCGCGAGGAGGTCGATCTGCTCCAGGACGGTCTTGAGCGGCAGGCCCGCGTGGTCGAGCAGGAACAGCTGACGCTGGTAGTCGCCCACCTGCTCGCGGAACGCGGCGTACCGGTCGATGACCTGCTGCGGCGAGCCGACGGTCAGCGGGGTGTCGCGCGTGAACTCCTCCATCGACGGGCCGTGCCCGTAGACGGGCGCGTTGTCGAAGTAGGGCCGGAACTCGTCCCAGGCCTTCTGCGACGACGAGCGCATGAACACCTGCCCGCCGAGCCCGACGATCGCCTGGTCCGCGGACCCGTGCCCGTAGTGCTCGAACCGCTGGCGGTAGAAGTTCACCATCGCCGCGGTGTGCTCCATGGGCCAGAAGATCGCGTTGTGCAGGAAGCCGTCGCCGTAGTACGCCGCCTGCTCGGCGATCTCGGGCGAGCGGATGGAGCCGTGCCAGACGAACGGCGGGACGCCGTCGAGCGGGCGCGGGGTCGACGTGAAGCCCTGCAGCGGCGTGCGGAACTTGCCCGACCAGTCGACGACGTCCTCGGTCCACAGCCGGCGCAGCAGCGCGTAGTTCTCGATGGCCAGCGGGATGCCCTGGCGGATGTCCTGCCCGAACCACGGGTACACCGGGCCGGTGTTGCCGCGGCCCATCATCAGGTCCATGCGCCCGTCGGAGATGACCTGGAGCATCGCGTACTCCTCGGCCAGGCGGACCGGGTCGTTCGTCGTGATGAGCGTGGTGGCGGTGGAGAGCGTGATGTGCTGGGTGACGCCCGCGAGGTAGCCGAGCATCGTGGTGGGCGACGAGGGGACGAACGGCGGGTTGTGGTGCTCGCCGGTCGCGAAGACGTCGAGGCCGGCCTCGTCCGCGTGCTTCGCGATCGTGAGCATCGCGCGCACGCGCTCGGTGTCGTCGGGAGTCGTGTTGTCGGTGGGGTCGGTGGTGACGTCGCCGACGGAGAAGATGCCGTACTGCATGATGCGCGCCTCGCTCTCAAAGTCCATGCGTTTGCATAGACATGGCCCTCAACCCGAGGGCCCGAAGTCCTATTCCCCGGGCACGCGCGTGACCTGGGTCGCCTGACCTGCCGGTTCTCGCCGCCGCGGCTAGTGTGACGAATGTCGCGTTCCCGCCGCTCCCGCGGCCGGCCAGGGAGGACGTCGATGGAGGAACCACGGCCCCGCGTGCTCGTCGTCGACGACGACGTCGACACGGCTGGCTTCGTCGCGACCGTGCTCGAGCGCCGCGGCGGGATGGACGTCACGATCGCGCACGACGGCCGCAGCGCGCTCGCGCTGACCGAGGCGCAGACGTTCGACCTGGTGCTGACCGATATCCAGATGCCCGGCATGACCGGGCTCGAGCTGCTCGTCGCGCTCCGCGAACGCGCTCCGCAGACCGCCGTCGTCGTGATGACCGCGTTCGCGAGCGTCGACTACGCGGTCGACGCGCTGCGCAAGGACGCCGACGAGTTCCTGGTCAAGCCCGTCTCCGCGGCCACCCTGCTGGAGCGCGTCCCGCAGATCCTGCGCGCCGCCCGCGAGCGCGCGGCGGCCGCGGCGCCCACCGCCCCCCGCCAGGTGGTGCTCGCGGTCGGGGCCCACCCCGACGACGTCGAGATCGGCGTGGGCGGCACCCTCGCGCAGCACCACGCGGTGGGCGACACCGTCGCGATCCTCACGCTCTCGCAGGGCGGCACGGGCGGGAATCCGGAGCAACGCCGCAGCGAGGCGCAGGCCGCCGCCAGCCTGGTCGGCGCCGAGCTCGTGATCCACGCGTTCGCCGACACGCGCCTGGCGCTCGAGCCCGAGCTCATCCCCGCGATCGAGGCGGTCGTCAACCGCGTCGAGCCGACGATCGTCTACACGCACTCGCCCCACGACCGGCACCAGGACCACCGCGCGGTGTACGAGGCGGTGCAGGTCGCCGTGCGGCGCGTGCCGCAGGTCGAGTGCTTCCAGAGCCCGTCCTCGACGATCGAGTTCCGGCCCACCCGCTTCGCGCCCATCGACGACTTCGTCGACGCCAAGCTCGCGCTCGTCGCCTGCCACGCGTCGCAGAAGGACCGCGACTACATGGAACCCGAGGTCGTCCGCGCGACCGCGCGGTACTGGTCCCGGTTCGGCGTCGGCAAGTACGCCGAACCGCTCGAGACGGTCCGCGCGACCGCGACCGTGACAGGCCGCGAGCGCGTGGCGAACGACGCCGACGAAGGGAGCACGGCATGACGCGCGTGCTGGTGACGGGCGCGGGCGGACCCGCGGGGATCGCAGTGATCCGGTCCCTGCAACGCCGCGGCGACGTCGGCGTGGTCGCGGCGGACATGGACCCGTGGGCGTCGGGGCTCTACCTGGTGCCCGCCGACCACCGCCGCCTGGTGCCGGCCGGCAAGGCCGAGGACTTCCTGGGCGTGGTCCTGGACATCTGCCGCGAAGAGCACATCGACGTGATCTTCCCGACCGTGGACGTCGAGCTCCCCAAGATCGTCGGAGCGCGCGACGAGCTGCACGACGTCGCGGTGCTCGTGGCCGCGCCGTCGTTGCGGACCATCGAGACCGCGCTCGACAAGCTCGCGCTCGCGCAGGCGGTCGCGTCGCGCGCCCGCGTGCCGCGCACCGAGCTGCTCGGCACCGCGCAGGCGTACGCCGAGTGGGATTTCCCCGTGATCGTCAAACCACGCCGCGGCGCCGGCTCGCGCGGTGTGCGGCTGGTGAGCACGCAGTACGAGCTGGAGCAGGTGCAGGCCGACGAGGACCTGCTGGTGCAGGAGCACCTGCCCGGCGACGAGTTCTCGGTGGACGTGCTGGCAGGGCCGACCGGCGCGGTGATCGCCGCGGTCCCCCGCGCGCGGCTGCGGGTGGACAGCGGGGTCGCGGTCGGCGGGCGCACGGTGCACGACGAAGGCCTCATCCGCACCGCGTCCGAGGTCGCGCGGGCCATCGGGCTCACGAGCGTCGCGAACGTGCAGCTCAAGCGCGCCGCGGACGGCGAGCCCGCGCTGCTCGAGGTGAACCCCCGCTTCCCGGGCGCCATGCCGCTGACGATCGCCGCCGGTGTGGACATGCCCTCGATCACGCTCGACGGTGTGCTCGGCCGCGCGCTCCCCGCGCGCCTCGACTTCCAGGAGATCGCCAACGTGCGGTACCTGGAGGACGTGTTCCTGCCCGTCGACGAGATCCTCCCGCCTCTGTGAGCCACCGATGACGGAGCCGTGGCCCGCACGTTCCACCGACCACCACGTGCACTCGGTGTTCTCCGACGACGCCACCAGCACGCCGGCCGAGAACCTCGCCGCCGCGGCGCGCGCCGGCCTGGCCTCGATCCGGATGGTCGACCACGTGCGCGTCACGACGACGTACGTGCCGCAGTTCGTCGCCGCGGTCGCGGCGCTGCCACGCGTCGACGGGCTCGAGGTCCTCACCGGGGTGGAGGCCAAGATCCTGGACTCCACCGGCGCGATCGACGCCCCGCCCGACGTGCTGCGGGCCGTCGGCAGACCCGGCGGAGTGGACCGCGTGCTCATCTCCGACCACCAGTTCCCTGGCCCGGACGGCCCATGGTCGCCGACGACCACGCGCGAGCACATGGCGGACGGGCTGCGCGCCGCGGACGTCGTCGAGACCCTCGTGCTCGCCACGATCCGCGCGCTCAGCCGAGTCGACCGCGCGCAGGTGGCACACCCGTTCTCGCTGCTGCCCAAGCTCGGGCTCGGTGAGGACGACGTGCCCGACGACCTGCTCGACGCGCTGGGCGCGGCGGCGGCCCGGGCGGGCGCCCCGATCGAGGTCAACGAGAAGTGGCGGTGCCCCGGCCGGCGCGTGCGGGCCAGGCTCGTCGCCGCGGGCGCCCGGCTGGTCGCGTCCACCGACGCGCACGTCGCCGACGACGTCGGCGTCTACCGCTGGCTGGGCGCATGAAGGACGCCTTCGAGGTGGTGTGCGTCGTCCTCGTCGGGCTCGGCGCCCTGCCGGTGCTCGCGGGGATCTACCAGTACGCGCTCATCCCGATCCACGGCGTGCGCAACCACCTGCCGAAGACGGCCCCGTACCTGCCGAACGTCGCGGTCGTCGTGCCCGCGTGGAACGAGGGGCCCGTGCTCGGGGCGTCACTCGACAGGCTGATGTCCCTGGAGTACCCGCCCGATCGGCTGCGGGTGTTCGTCGTCGACGACGCCAGCACCGACGACACGCCGGACGTCGTGCTCGGCAAGGCCGGGCAGTACCCCGGACGGATCGTGCACCTGCGCCGCGAGAAGGGCGGCGAAGGCAAGGCCCACACGCTCAACCACGGGATCCGCAACATCCTGTCCGACGACTGGATGGAGGCGCTCCTCATCATGGACGCCGACGTCATCTACCGCCCGGACTCCTTGCGCCGCATGACCAGGCACCTCGCGGACCCCGAGGTGGGCGCTGTCACCGCGTTCATCAAGGAGGGCAGCGGCAGGCCCAGCGTCCTCACCAGGTTCATCCGGTACGAGTACACGACCGCGCAAGGGTGCGCGCGGCGCGCGCAGAACGTGCTCGGCGCGATCGCGTGCCTCGCGGGCGGCGCGCAGCTGCACTCGCGCCACAACCTGGTCTCGCTCGGCGGCGCGATCGACACCTCCACCCTCGCCGAGGACACCTACATGACGTTCCTGACGCAGCTCGACGGCCGCCGGGTGGTGTTCGAGCCGGCCGCCGTGGTGCTCGCCGAGGAGCCCGACTCCATCAACGCGCTCTGGAAGCAGCGCGTGCGGTGGGGGCGCGGGAACGTGCAGATCACCAGCCGGTTCAAGCACCTGTGGTTCCGCCGGCCCTGGCTGCTGCGGCCCGGCGGGCAGCGGCTCGGGTCCTGGTCCTTCGGGTTCATCTGGTTCTCGATCTACCTGCTGCCGATGCTCATGACGCTCGGCTCCCTGGGGCTGCTCGGGCTGTACTTCGTCGACGACCTCCGCGCAGCCGACGCGTTCCGCGCGCTGTGGTGGGTGGCCGGCACCGCGTACCTGTTCGTCACGCTCTCGACGCTGATGATCGACTGGCGCTCCGCGCGGGACACCTGGGTGCAGGCGTTCGCGTTCCCCGGGCTCGGCTCCATCGTGATCATGGTCGCCGCGTGGTTCCCCGGATTCTGGGAGGAGACCGTCCCCGGCTGGTTCGGCCTCGAGCTCGACGACTCCGGCCGTGTCGCGTGGACCATGCTGCTCTACTCCTGGGCCGTGCTGTCGATGGCGCTCGCGTGGGCCCTCAAGCAGGTCGAGCGGCTGCCCAAGGGGTACTGGGCGTCCCGGATCATGCTGTTCGTCGTGGGGTTCGGGCCGCTGTTGTGCGCCATGAGCATCGACTCCTACGTCAAGGAAGTGCGCGGCGCCGCCGCCGTGTGGGACAAGACCGTCAAGACGGGGAGGGTCGTCGGATGAGCCACCGAGGCGAATCGGAGAGCCGCGAACGGTGGTGGGCCACGCTCGCCCCCGACGCCCTCGCCGACGAGACCACCGAGAACCGCCGCGGCGAACGGTGGGTCACCGTCACCGGCACGATCGCGGCCGTCGTCACGATCGCGCTGATCCTCCTGGTCGGCGGCCTGCTATGAGCCCCGAGGCGGCCGGCAAGGCGTACGTGCGGGCGGATGCGCCGGTCGTGGCCACGGCCTTCGGCCGCCTCATCCGCAGCGCCACCTCCTGGGGCGGGCGCGTGTTCGCGCGCCAGGTGCCGTTCGCGATGGTCTTCACCATCTCCCTGATCACGCTGCCGTTCCCCTCGGCGCCGGTGACCTCCGGGCCCGCGATCGTCGCCTCCGTCCTGCTGGTCGCGCTCAGCCTGCTGCTCGCATGGAGGCTGCCATGGGACCGCTGGCCCGAGTGGGCCAGCGACTCCGTGATGATCCTCCAGTTCATCGGCCTGGGGGCACTGCGGTTCGGCACCGGCGGGGCGCCGTCCGCGTTCGCGGCGATGGTCTACCTGCTGGTCGTCGTGCTCGCCGCGCAGCGCGGGCTGCACGGCATCGTCGTCGGCGTCGTCGGCGCGACGCTCTTCGTCGGCGGCGTCGTCTCGTTCGAGCCCGGCTCGTTCCGCAACGGCGCCTCCGGCGCCCGCGCGGTGGTCGCGGCGCTGACGTCGATCGTCATCGCGCTGTACGTCCACGAGATCGTCGAGGTGCTGCGCCGCCGCAACGAGGCCCTCGAGGAGCTGCGGGCCAGGCAGGACGAGCTCCTCGCGTCCGAGCACAGGCACGCCGAACAGCTCACGCGGCTCGCGGACGCGCGCGAGCGGTCCCACCAGCAGATGGTCTCGATCATCGACGCCGCGACCGAGCAGTCGATCGTCGCCACCGACGTCAACGGCGTGATCGAGGTGTTCAACGCGGGCGCCGAGCGCCTCACCGGCTACGCGCAGAGCGAGGTCGTCG
Source organism: Actinomycetes bacterium (assembly GCA_023461115.1). Classification (GTDB taxonomy): domain Bacteria; phylum Actinomycetota; class Actinomycetes; order Actinomycetales; family Cellulomonadaceae; genus Cellulomonas. The sequence goes on along the minus strand of JAEWOA010000245.1, from coordinate 25,970 downwards.
GCCGCATGAACATCGCGCGCCTGCACGTGCACGACGAGCTCGTCGCACGCTGGGCGGAGCTGCACGGGGAACCAGCCCCGCCGGGCGCCTCCGACGAGCTGCTGTTCGACGCGATCGTGCCCCCACAGGTGCTCGCCGCGGGCGCCGACGTGCGGGACTGGACCCTGACGCGACGCGACGGCACCACCGCGAGGATCCGGCTCGCCGCGACCGCCCGCACCGGGCTCGACGGCACGCCGATCGGCTACGTCGTCGTGGCCAGCGACGTCACCGAGGACCGCGAGACCGAGCGGCTGCGGGACGAGTTCGTCGGGATGATCAGCCACGAGCTCCGCACCCCACTGACGTCGGTGCTCGGCTACCTCGAGCTGCTGCAGGACGGCGTCGACCCACTCACCGACGACCAGCGCGAGTACCTCACCGTCATCGAGCGCAACGCCCACCGCCAGCTCCGGCTCGTCAGCGACCTGCTCATGCAGGCGCAGATGGACGCGGGCACATTCGCGGTCTCGCCCTCGTCGATCGACCTCGCCGACGTCGTGCGCGCGTCCGTGCAGGCGGCCACGCCCGTCGCCGCCAAGATCGGCGTGACGCTGGTGCCCGACATCACGAGCGCCCCCGTCCAGGCGGACAGCGAGCGCGTGGGCCAGGTGGTGGACAACATCATCGCCAACGCCATCAAGTTCACGTCCAACCAGGGCCAAGTGCACGTGACCTGCCGCGCCGAGGGCGAGGAAGTGGTGGTCAGCGTGCGGGACACCGGCGCGGGCGTGTCCCCCGACGAGGTGCAGCACATCTTCGAGCGGTTCTTCCGCACCGAGGACACCCGACGCCGCTCGGTGCCCGGCGTCGGCCTCGGCCTGTCGATCGCGCGAGGAGTCGCGGCCGCGCACGGCGGCACGCTCACGTTCGACAGCGCGCTCGGAGAGGGCAGCCGCGTGACGATGCGCCTGCCGAGAACCCCGCCCTCGCCCTCGCCGACGGCGGGTGGTGCAGCCGGATGACGACCGCCGAGCAGGGCGCCGTCTGGCGCGTCGAACAGCTGATCGTCCGCTGGTTGGGGCCGGAGACGCGGGTGCTCGCGCGGGAGGCGCCGATCGCCGCCGCGTTCTTCGTCGCCGTGGCCACCGTCCCGCTGCGCGACGACCGGCTGACCCACCCGTCGCTGGTGATCGCGTCCGTCGCGGTGATGGGCGGCCTGCTGCTCGCGGCGTGGCGGGTGCCGGGCTCGCTGCTGCCGCCACGCGCGACCGTCGGCGTCGTCGTCGCGATCGTCAACTTCCTGATCGTGGCGCTGCTGCGCGCGGGCACCGGGGACGCGCTCTCGCCCTACGCGTCGCTGGTGTACCTCGTGGTCGTGACGGTCGCGGCGCAGCCGTGGCGCGGGTCGATCATGCTCGCGACCGCGGGCGCCGCGTTCTGCGCGCTCGACGTGCTCTCGCCCAACGCGGGGGCGTGGCGCAACGGGCAGACGATGCTGCGCGCGCTGACCGTCGCCGCCGTGTCGTTCCTCATCGCGCTGTTCGTGCACACCGCGCTGGGCAACCTGCGCGCGCGCAACGCCGCGCTCGTCACGCTCGAGGGCAACCAACGCAGCCTGTTGGGCCAGACGCGGCGCGACGCGGCCGAGCTCCGCTCGGTCATCGACTCGGTGACCGAGCAGGCGATCATCGCGACCGACGCGCACGGCGTGATCGAGGTGTTCAACACCGGCGCGTGGCAGATCCTGGGCTGGTCTCCGTCGCAGGCGGTCGGGCGCATGAGCGTCGTCGAGTTCCACGACCGCAGCGAGCTGCGCGCTCGGCACGAGCAGATCTTCGGCCTCCAGGAGGACGAGCCGACCGACGCCGACCTGTTCCGGGCCCTCGTCGAGCCCCCCGACGTCGCCGACGACTCGCCCGTGCAGGACTGGATGCTCGTACGCCGCGACGGCGAACGCCTCCGCGTCCAGCTCCTGGTCACGCCCCACGTCGGCCCCGGCGGGCCGGACGGCTACGTGTTCGTGGCGCGGGACGTGACGGCCGAGCGCGAGACCGAGCGGCTGCGCGACGAGTTCATCTCGCTCGTCAGCCACGAGCTGCGCACACCGCTGACCGCGATGCTCGGCTACCTGGAGCTGGTGCTCGAGCCCGTGCAGCCCGCGCCGGACGAGGAACTGGGGACCGAGCACCGCGAGTACCTCGAGATCGTCGAGCGCAACGCGCGGCGCCAGCTGCGCCTGGTGACCGACCTGCTCACCGCCTCCCAGCTCGACGCCGGCAAGTTCGCCGTGCTGCCCGTCCCCATCGACGTCCGCGGGGTCGCGCACGCGTCGGTCGTGTCCGCGCGGCCCGCCGCCAACGCCGCGCGCGTGCGCCTGGAGTTCCAGGGCGTCGCTGTGGTGGTGCCCGCCGACGAGACGCGCGTCGGCCAGGTGGTGGACAACCTCGTGGGCAACGCGATCAAGTTCACGCCCGCGGGAGGCACCGTCGCGGTCCACACCGGCCCGGACCCGGGCGCGCCCGGCGGCGCCGTGATCAGCGTGCGGGACACCGGCGAGGGCATCGCGCCCGAAGAGCTCGAGCACCTGACCAAGCGCTTCTTCCGCACTACGTCCGCGGTGCACCGGGCCGTGCCCGGCGTGGGGCTCGGGCTCGCGATCGCGGACGCGGTGGCGCGCGCGCACGGCGGCCGCCTCGAGATCGCGAGCGTCGTCGGCGAGGGCACGACGATGACCCTGCGACTCCCACCGGCGCACCCGCACTGACGCGGCGCCGCTCGCCGATTCGGACGTATCAGGCTCGCGCGCGACGACTCCTTGGCTCCCGGTATGCCGATCCGGCTGCCGACGAGCAACGGGCCACCCCGCCCGTGTGGGACCTGAGGGATACCAGCCATGAGCACCAGCACCCCCCGCCTGGACGCCGCCTACCGGCCCGCGACCCCGGCCGCCATCCGCGCGTTGCAGGACACCGGAGTGCCACTGCACCTGCCTGCGACTGACGGTTACACGCGGTTGGCGTCCACCAGCAACCTGACCAAGGCCATCTCGCCCGCCGCGCTCGTCGAGGCCCGCGACGAGCGCGACGTCTCGACGACGCTGCGCCTCGCGGCCGCGTTCGGCGTGAAGGTCGCCGTCCAGGGCACCGGCCACGGCGCCACCGAGGCCATGACGGACGCGATCTGCGTGCACACCCACGCGCTCGACGAGGTCACGGTCGACCCGAGCGGATGGGCCCGCGTCGGAGCGGGCGTGAAGTGGGAGCGCCTGATCGAGGCCGCCGCCCCGCACGGCCTCGCCCCGCTGTGCGGCTCGTCGCCCGACGTGGGCGTGGTCGGCTACCTGACCGGTGGCGGGCTGGGCCCGCTCGCCCGCTCGCACGGGCTCTCGTCCGACTACGTGCGCGCGTTCGACGTGGTGACCGGCGACGGCGAGGTCCGCCGCGTGTCCGCGACACAGCACGCCGACCTCTTCTGGGGCCTGCGCGGCGGCAAGGGCACGCTCGGCATCGTCACCGCCGTGGAGCTCACGCTGCCGCGGCTGCCCGAGATCTACGGCGGCTCGCTGTGGTTCGACGAGCCCGACGTGCCCGCCGTCGTCCGCACCTGGGCCCAGTGGGCGAAGCTGCTGCCGACCGAGGGCACCACGTCGCTCGCCGTGAACCGGCTGCCGGACCGGCCGTTCATCCCCGAGCCCGTGCGCGGCAAGACGACGGTGTGCGTGCGCTTCGTGTGGACCGGCGACCCGGCCGAGGGCGAGGAGCTGATCCGCGCGCTGCGCGCCGTCGCGCGCCCGCTCATCGACGCGGTGATGCGCATGCCGTACGCCGCGATCGGCGCCGTGCACGCCGACCCGGTGGACCCGATGCCGCTGCACGAGTCGACCATGCTGCTCGAGGACTTCGGGCTCGACGCCGCCGACCGGTTCCTGGAGCTCGTCGGCCCAGGCGTCCCGAGCGTCCAGGTGATGGTCGAGCTGCGCCAGCTCGGCGGGCGCGTGCGCGCCGGCGACGACTGCGCGTTCGCGCACCGGGAGGCCGGGTACTCGCTGTTCATGGCCGCGATCGCGATGCCCGAGACCGCGGCTTTGCTGGAGCCCGACGCCGAGCGCATCCTGGGCGGGCTGGCCCCGTGGGCCCGCGCGGGCTCGCTGCCGAACTTCACCGGCACCTCCGGCGCCGCGTGGGCCGAGCGCGTGTTCACCCCGGCGGTGGCCCGCCGGCTGCGCGAGCTCTCCACGGCGTACGACCCTGACGCGGTGCTGTTGTCCGCTCGCGGCGTCCGGTCCTGACCCGCCGCCGCGCGGTCAGGGCGTCGGCGGCGGGAACGTGTCCGCGGTCCCGATCTCGAACGTGACCGTGTCCGAGCCCGTGAACTCCGCGGCCGTGAAGCCCAGCGCCGGGCTCGCCAGCGCGGCCAGGCCCAGGAGCACGGCGACGATCAAGCGCGTGCGGCCCGAGTTGCCGGAGGGCGTGAACGGGACGGCGCGCGGAACGCCGGGAGTCCGGCCCCCGCGGCGCTCAGTCCAGGAGGAGGGCTTCGACACGCCGCGCCTCCGCATCCTTCTTGGCGGACGTGCGTCTGCGCTGGTCCCGCACCGCGAGCACCTCGAGCAGGCCCAGCGCCAGCAGCGGCGGCACCAGCATCACCGCCCGCCCGACGGGCGACCCGCACCACTGCAGCACGAACCCCCACCCCGGGTGCGAGCCCAGCACGATGCCGCGCACGCGCGAGATCGGCGTCGCGTTCGGGTCGGGCTCGGGGTTCGCGTCACCCTTGGTCAGGATGTAGTGGTCCACCACGGGCTTGCCGGTCGTCGGGTCGATCACGGGCTCCTGCGAGCGTGTCTCCACGTTGAGCTGGAGCTTGGGCAGCGTCGCCAGGCTCACCACCCGGTGCGTCACCAGGCTCGTCGAGCCCAGGGGCCAGAACGACACGATCTGGTTGACCTTGAGCTCCGACGGGTCGTCCACCTTGCGCAGCACCACCGCGTCGCCCGCGTCGAACACCGGCGACATCGACCCGGACGTGACGATCAACAGCCGCTGGCCGTGGGCCTGGAACCACAGCGGCACCGCGACCGACGTCGCGTACGCCAGCCCGCCCAGCACGATCACCGACCAGAGCAACGTCGACAGCACGCGCCGCCACACCGGCTGTTGGCGCTGTCGACGCACCCGCGGCGCCGGCTGACGCCGGTCCGGGTGGGTCGAGGTGGACGTCCGGGGCATGGGCGCCGAGGGCTAGTGGCTCGGCCCAGTCACGCCGGACTTGCTCGCGTCGCCCGCGTCGAACTCGAGCTGGACCGCGTCGAACGTCAGCGTGACCGTCGCGCCGGTGTCCTGGAGCTCGTCCCCGGCGTCGCGGTCGAAGTCGATGCGGGCGCAGTAGGCGAGCGACTGGCCCGCGGACAGGTAGAGGTCCTGGCCGGCATCCTCGGGGTCGGCGACGTTCCCGGCCAGCAGCGCCTCGTCGGCCAGGCCGAAGCCTGTGCCGGACTGGCCCGCGAAGTCGTCCGCGGTGGCCAGGGTGCAGGTGTCGGACGTGAAGAGCGTCAGCCGGAGCGCGCCGATCAGGTCCGAGGCCACCGGGTTGTCCGTGGCGTTGGTGGCCGTGTAGCCGATCGCGTAGCGGAACCGCAGGCTGCCGGAGTTGCGCACCGTGACCGGCGCGACGATCGACGCGCCGGGCAGCATGTTCGCCACCGGCACCGAGAACTGCAGCTCGCTGGCGCCGCCGCCCTCGTCGGCCGTCAGGTCGATCGTGCCGGTGCGGATGTCCGCCGCGCTCTGGTCGTGGTCGCGGAACACCGCGGAGGTCGTGAGCGAGGTCGCCCCCACCAGCGCGAGCGCGATGATCGCGCCGCTGGCCCACAGGCGCCGCCGGCGCGGCTTGTCGCCGGGCGTCGGCGCAGGCGAGATCATCTCGTGGAGCAGGTCATCCATCACGGCGGTGTCCTCCCGTGGTCGTGCGCCGGCCGCAGTCCCGGCGTGTCGAGTATCGGCGCCGTGGGGCCATACGTGAGCCAAACCGGCGAAGTTCACCCATCCGACGACGGGCCCGTCCGCGCCGGCGTGCGGCGGCCGCGACCGCGGCGCTCGGCCTTGGGCGCCTCGTCGCGGGCCACGCGTGCGGCAGACCGCGCGACCGCCTCGTCGGCGGGCAGCGCGGGCGCGTAGTGGAAGCCCTGCGCGAGGTCCACGCCGAGCGACTCGAGCACCGACGCGGTCCTCGCGTCCTCGACGCCCTCGGCGACCACGCGCAGGCCGAACGAGTGCGCGAGGTCCACCATCGCCTGCACCACGACCTCCGAGCCCGCACGGCCGCCGTCGCCCAGGTCCGCGACGAACAGCCGGTCGATCTTGAGCTCGTCGACGGGCAGGTCCCGCAACTGCGAGATCGAGGTGTTGCCGATGCCGAAGTCGTCGATCGCGACCCGCACGCCGAGGCCGTCGAGCGACTGCAGCACCGGGACGATCCGTGACGGGTCCGCGACCAGCGCGGTCTCCGTGATCTCGACCTCCAGCAGCCCGCCGGGCACGCCGTGGTGCGCGAGCAGCTCCGAGACGATGTCGAGCACCGCCGGCGTCGTCACGTCGTGCGCCGAGAGGTTCACCGCGACCGGCACCGCGCGGCCCTCGTCGCGCCACCGGGCCAACTGCTGCACCGCCTCGCTCAACGCGAACTTGGTGAGGTCGTGGATCAGGCCGGACTGCTCCGCGAGCGGGATGAACGTGCTCGGCATCAGCGTCCCGCGCGTCGGGTGCTCCCAGCGCATGAGCGCCTCGTACCCCACGGTCTCGCCCGTCGAGAGCGCGATCTTGGGCTGGTAGTGCATCGCGAGCTGGTCGTCGCCGCGCGTCGGGTCGAGCGCTCGGTGCAGGTCTCCGAGCAGCATGAGGCGCGCGGGCGACGAGTGGTCCTCGTCGGCGTCGTACACCGCGACACCGGTGCGGTGGTGCTTGGCGGTGTACATCGCGACGTCCGCGGTCCGCATCAGCGAGGACGCGTCGTGCGCGTGGTCGGGCAGGCACGCGACGCCGATCGACGTCTCCACGTGCAGCGACATCTCGCCCAGCTGGAACGGCGGCACGAAGAGCTGCCGCACGCGGTGCGCGAGGCGCTCGGCGTTCTCGACCGAGCGCACGTCCGGCAGCAGGATCGCGAACTCGTCGCCGCCGAGGCGCGCGACCACGTCGTCGTCGCGCAACGCGTCGCGCAGCCGAGCCGCGACCTGTTCCAGCAGCTCGTCGCCGCGGTCGTGGCCCAGCGAGTCGTTGATGTCCTTGAACCGGTCGATGTCCAGCAGCACGAGGCCGAGCCGCCCGCCCGTGTCCTGGGCGTCGGCCACGGTGCGCCGCATGCGGTCCGCGAGCAGGCGCCGGTTCGGCAGGCCCGTGAGGGAGTCGAGCAGCGCGAGGCGCGCGTTCTCGAGCGCGCTCGCCTGCAGCCGCCGCGACGTCGTGAACACCGTGCGGAACAGCAGCAGCCACAGGAGCACCAGGCCGAGCACGACGACGAGCGCGACGGTCCGCTCGGCGCGGTCGAGCGCGTCCGCCGCGTCGGTGTGGTCCAGCAGCACCTCGGCGGCGCCGACGATCGCGGAGTCGCCCGCGCCGCGGGTGTCCGAGGCGCGCACCGGCACGTAGACGTCGAGCACTTGCAGCGCGTCGCCGCCGTCCTTGGCCGAGCGGCCCTGCGGGTACGCGACGTTGACCGTCACGCGCGCGTCCGGGTCGCCCGTCAGCTGCACCTGGTTGAACCGCTCGGTGTCGGGGAACGCCACCCGGTCGCCCGCCGACGAGTACAGCAGCGAGCCGTCGGCCGCCCACAGCCGCAGCTCGACGATGCCGCCGAAGCCCGCGGTCGAGGACGTGACGGCGGCACGCTGCGGCGCCGTCAGGATGCCCGCGGTGAACACGTCGGCCGGCAGGGTGTCCACCGCGTATGCCGTGACGGACCTCGCGGACGCGGTCCCGTCCCGCAGCGCCTGCTGCTGCATGACGCTCGACGTCACCCACACCAACGCGAAGCCCAGCGCGGCCATGGCCAGCACCGAGATCGACGCGAAGTACTTGGTCAGCGACGGGCGGCGGCGCGACGAAGCAGACGGCACGCGGCACCTCCACCTCACGGGGGCGCCCTGGGGCGGGGCACCCTAGTGGCGAAGACTAGGCGACAGGTTGCGGTATCAGGCAATTCGACGTTGGGTGTCGGTTCATGGGCTATGACGTGACGAAGTCCGACGACGAGTGGCGGCTCGAGCTCGACCCCGTCGAGTTCGCGGTGCTGCGGCAGGCCGCGACCGAGCGCCCGTGGACCGGCGCCTTGCTCGACGAGAAGCGCGCGGGCGTGTACCGCTGCCGCGCGTGCGGCGCCGAGCTGTTCCGCTCGGACGCCAAGTTCGACTCGCACTGCGGGTGGCCCAGCTTCTTCACACCGCTCGCGGGCGGCGCAGTCGAGCTGATCGAGGACCGGACGCTGGGCATGGTCCGCACCGAGGTCCGGTGCGCCACGTGCGGCTCCCACCTGGGCCACGTGTTCGACGACGCGCCCCAGACGCCGACGGGCGACCGGTACTGCATGAACTCGGTGAGCCTGACGTTCGAGCCGAGCGCAGAGCGGGCGGTCGACCAGCCCGAGGACCAGCCCTGACGCAGCGCCGTCCGGGCGCCCGCGTCGCGCGTGTTCATCCGACCGTGCGATGTGCGTCTCACGATCAGCGAAGGGGCTGTAGTTCGCGGTGGCTGATGCCGATAATGCACGCGTGGAACAGCTCCTGACGGTCCGACGGTGGCGCCGCTACGGCGCCGATCGTCTGTTCGTCACGGAGGAGTCGGGCGCCCGCGTGGGGTCGATCGACCTGCAGTCCGGCGAGGTCTCGGTCGAGGACCCGGAGCTCGAGCACCGGCTGCGCGCCGCCGCCCAGGAGTACCTGCGCAAGGACGTCACCGAGCTGATCCTCACGGTGCCCAAGCAGCCGTTCGAGCAGCAGGAGGGCGCGCCGCTCGAGGCGTGGCTCGGCAAGGCGGCCTCGGCGCCGCAGCGGCGGGCCGCGCCGCTGCGCACGCGGCTCGAGCGCCTGTACTCCGAGGGCTGGCACGTGATCCACGACGTGCCGCTGAGCCGGCAGGGCAACGTCGTCGAGCATCTGCTGCTCGGCCCCGGCGGACTCCTGACGGTGGCCGAGCGCCCGCACGTCGGGCAGTCGGTCGAGGTGCGCGGGCGGGCGATGTACGTCGACGGCCAGCCCGTCGGGCACCTGCACGCCGCGCGCATGGAGGCGCAGCGGGTCCAGGGCATGCTGATGGCCGCGGGCTGCGCGGACGTGCACGTGCGGTCCATGCTCGTCGTGCAGGGCCGGCTGACGCTCGACGCGCCCGCGGACGCGGCCGACACGCTGGTCGTGGCCAGGGGTGAGGTCGCGCACGCGCTGCGGGCGCTGCCCGAGGCGCTCGCGGTGGACCGCGTCGGGGCCCTCGCGCACGTGGCGCGCCAGCGTGCGACGTGGGCGCGCTGAGGCGCTGCGACTCCTCGCCGGAGGGCCGAGCCCGTGGGTGTTAGCACCCAGTAAATTGCCGCCGTCACCCAATTGGCGCAAGGGCGCGACCCGAACTCGTTCACGGGAGCCCTGTTCACAGTCCAAGATGGCCCCGTGAATGACGACCTCCCGCAGCTCGAGCGCGAGCTCGGCCTCTTCCTGCGCCGCGCCAGCTCGTCGTCGAGCAGCATGGCCCGCGTGGTCCACCCTGGCCTGGACGCCTCGGCGTACGAGCTGCTCGCGCTGATCGCCCGGACGCCCGGCGTCCGCGCGAGCGATCTCGCGGCCTACATCGGAGTCGGCCGCGGGACGATGTCGCGCCAGCTCGCGCGCCTGGCCGCCTACGGGCTGATCGCGCGGACCCCGGACCCCGACGACTTCCGTGGCCAGCTCCTGGGGCTGACCGACCGGGGCAGCGCCGCGCTCGCGACCGCGCAGGCCGCGCGCACCGAGTTCCTCGGCGCCGCGCTCGAGGGCTGGCAGCCGGCCGAGATCGCGACGCTCACCGCCGCGCTCGGCCGCCTCAACCGCGACCTCAACGCCGCCTGGACGACTCAGACCCCGACGCGGGACGGCGCCGGGGTCTGAGCCCTGGGTGTGGCCGGCTGGGCCGCGTCAGGCGACGACGGCCTCGTCGGCGACTTCGGCGCGCGCCTCGTCGAGCCGCTGCTCGACGCCGGAGCGCTGGCCGAGGGGCACCTCCTTGAGGAACAGCACCGCGACGAACGCGATCACCGCGACGGGCGCGGCCACCAGGAACAGGTCGGCGATCGCGTCACCGAACGCGTGCTCGACGACCGCCTTGATCGGCGCCGGCAGCGTCGCCAGGTCGGGCAGTGCGCCGCCCGACGAGGCCATGGCGCCCGGGTCGACGCCGATCTTGGCCAGGCCCTCGCCGATCAGGTCGATCGAGCGGTTGCCCAGCACCGCGCCGAGCGCCGAGACGCCGATCGCGCCGCCGAGCGTGCGGAAGAACGCGACCACTGACGAGCCCGCGCCGATCTCGGAGATCGGCAGCGTGTTCTGCACCGCGAGCACGAGGTTCTGCATGAGCATGCCCACGCCGACGCCCAGGATCACCATGTAGGCGCTGACCAGGACGAAGCTGGTGTCGGAGTGGATGGTGCCCATGAGCGCGATGCCCGTGGTCAGGACCGCGGCGCCCGCGATCATGAAGCGCTTGTAGCGGCCCGTGCGGCTGATGATCTGGCCCGACAGCGTCGAGGACAGGAACACGCCCACGACCATGGGGATCGTCATGAGGCCCGACTCCGTCGGGGTCTTGCCGCGCGCGAGCTGCATGTACTGCGACAGGAACACCGAGGTGCCGAACAGCGCGATGCCGACGGCCACCGACGCGACGACCGAGAGCACGAGCGTGCGGTTCTTGAACAGGTCGAGCGGGATGATCGGCTCGTCGGCCCGCGACTCCACCCAGACGGCGAGCGCCAGCAGCGCGACGGCGCCGACGACCATCGCGGCGGTCTGCCACGAGACCCAGTCGAACTTGTCGCCCGCGAACGTGACCCACAGCAGCAGGCACGCGACGCCGAGCGAGATCAGGGTGGCGCCCAGGTAGTCGATCTTGACGACGCGCTTGGCCAGCGGGGGCAGGTGCAGCGTGCGCTGCAGCACGATGATCGCGAACACCGCGAACGGCAGCCCGACGAAGAAGTTGGCGCGCCACGTGAGCGACGAGTCGGTGATGACGCCGCCCAGCAGCGGGCCGCCGACCATCGAGATGCCCATGACGGCGCCCATGAGGCCCATGTACCGGCCACGCTCACGCGGGCTGATGATGTCCGCGATCAGCACCGTGCCGAGCGCCGTGAGGCCGCCCGCGCCGATGCCCTGCAGCGCGCGCATGCCGATCATCTGCCCGGTGTTCTGCGAGAGCCCGGCCAGCGCCGAGGACGCGACCGTGATGCCGAGCGCGAGCTGGATGAGGAGCTTGCGGTTGACCAGGTCGGCGAGCTTGCCCCAGATCGGGGTCGAGATCGTCGTGGTCAGCAGCGTGGCGGTGACCACCCACGTGAACGCGGACTGGTTGCCACCGAGGTCGGTGATGATGCGGGGGAGGGACGAGGACACGACGCTCGTCGCGAGCATCGCGACGAACATGCCCAGGAGGATCCCGGACAGCGACTCGAGCACCTCGCGGTGCGTCATACGGGGGTTCTCGCCGGCGTGCTGGTCGGCCGCGGGCGTCGTGCCGAGCGTGGCGTCTTGCTCCACGCTCGTGGTGATGTCGGTGGTCACTGCTCTCACTCTCGGGTCAGGCGGTGGGCTGGGGGGCCGTGGACTAGGGGGTATGGGGCGCGGCGAGCGGGTGCGCGTGGCAGTCGAGCGTCTCGACCAGCCGCCGCAGGAGGGCGGCGCCGTCCCGCAGCTCGTCGTCGGTCCAGTCGGCGAACATGGCCGCCGCCTTCTCGACGAGGTGCGCCTCGATCGCCTCGGCCCGCAGGCGGCCGGCGTCGGTGAGCTGCAGCTGGCGGGCCCGGCGGTCGTGCGGGTCGATGGTGCGTTCGACGAGGCCCTCGTCGACGAGCAGGCTGACCTGCCGGGACGCCACGGACGTGTCGACGCGCAGGATCTGCGCGATCTCCCCGACGCCCCGGGGGGCGCCGGCGAGGATCCGGATGACGGTGGCCCGGGCGCGGCTGGTGTCGACGTCGCGCATGATCGCCGCCGCCGATTCGCGCAGCGAGCGTGAGTACGCCTCGGTCGCGCGGAGCAGCGCGAGCTGGGGGCTGTCGGCCATGGGGTCCTCTTCGTTCTCAAATGCTTGCAGCACGCAACCATACGCCAATGCTTGCAGCACGCAAACATCTCGGGACGTTAGTCCCGTCACACCGGCGTCCCAAGCGGGGCACTGCCACGCGAGACCCGATCGTGACATTCCCGCTCTTCCGCGAGCGCTGCATCGTGCCGATAGGCGGAGAACGGGCGTGCCGCCCGTGGCAAGGCGCATCCGACTCGGCCGGTATTAGCGTCGGCGGGAAGTGCCCCGCCGTGTCCTGGGGGTTTGCTTGTGTCGCGTTCGAGCTGGTGGTCGGGCGGTTCTGACGCGTGGTCTGCGCGCGTCGCGGTGGTGGGGTTCGCGGTGTCGTGCGCCTTGGTGGCGTCGATGGTGACGCCCGCGTTTGCCGCACCGGCGCCGACGGAGCCGGAACCGGTGCCCGCGGCCGCGGAGCCGTCTGGCCCGTCGAGGCCCCTGTCGCGTCCGGATGCGGTGGCGGCTGCGGTGACGGCGCGCGCGTCGGGTGTGCGGGTGGAGGTCGAGGGTCTGCGCGATGAGTTCTCGATGACGTTCGCGAACCCGGGGGGGACGTTCACTCGGGAGGTGCATGGGGGCCAGCAGCGGTTCCGGGATGAGGACACCGGGCAGTGGCGTGATGTGGATCTGGATCTGGTGTCGGCGGCGGATGGGTCGGTGGCGCCGAAGGGGCATCCGTTGGGGTTGAGGCTGTCGGGTGCGTCCGCGGCGGGCGGGGATGTGGCGGCGGTGGACGCGGGCAGGGCGCGTGACAGGTCGCGCCGGTCGGTGTCGCTGGCGTGGCCGGGCCGGTTGGGCAAGCCGGTGCTGTCGGGGCCGACGGCGACGTATCGGGAGGTGCGGCCGGGTGTGGACCTGGTGGTGGAGTCGCGGCGGACCGGGTTCGAGCAGCATTTCGTGGTCAAGGACGCGGCCGCGGCGGCGGCGGGGTCGTGGTCGTACACGGTCAAGACGCGGGGCTTGACGGCCCGCTCGGACGCCGATGGCGGGGTGTCGTTTGTGGACGAGGCGGGCGAGGTGGCCTCGCGGGTCCCGCCGGCGTTCGCGTGGGACGCGGCGGTGGACCCGCGCTCGGGGGAGCCGGCCAGCATGGTCCCGGTCGCTCTCGGCGTGGCGCAGAAGGGCGCGGGGCGGGCGACGTTGACGTTGACGCCGCCGGCGGTGTGGCTGGGCGACCCGGGGCGGGTGTTCCCGGTGACGGTGGACCCGACGTATGCGGCGGGGTCGTTGCTGCCGTCGTTCGACACGTATGTGCAGTCGAACGTGTCCTCGACGGACTACTCCTCGGCGACCGAGCTGCGGGTGGGCACGCATGACGGGTCGACGGTGTCGCGCTCGTTCTTGAACTTCAACTTGGGGTCGCTGGCGGGCCTGCAGGTCATGATGGGCTCGTTGTCGCTGTATCAGACGTGGTCGTACTCGTGCGGCGCGCGCACGCTGGTGGCCTATCAGTCCAAGACGCTGGCCTCGACGGCGACCAGGTGGTCGAACCAGCCCGCGGTGTACAGCACGGCGGTGGGGTCGACGGCCACGGCCAGGGGGTACTCCTCGTCGTGCCCGGCGGGGCGGGTGAACATCGATGTGACCGCCCTGGTGCAGGCCTGGGCGGGCGCGAGCGGGTCGGCCTCGGGGATCGCGCTGCGCGCGGGCAACGAGGCCGACGTGTACGGGTGGGCCAGGTTCGCCTCGCTGGAGACGTCGTACGACCCGGTGCTGTCGTACACGTACAACCGCAGGCCGGACGCGGCGGTGACCCCGTCGCCCTCGACGGGCCTGGCGTATGGCGGGGTCTATTACGTGCCGACGGCCAGGCCGCGGATCCAGGGGTGGGCCAAGGACCCGGACCAGGACTTGGTCGCGTTGACCCATGAGGTGCACTCCTCGACGGCGGGGACCGCGGCGTCCAAGGCCGCCTCGTGCGCCACCCCGATGACGGCCTCGGGGGCGCTGGCGTCCTGCGACATCACCACGACACTGGCGGACAACACCGAGTACTACGTGCGGACCGCGGTCAAGGACAAGGTCGGCGCCTGGAACGGGACATGGTCGCCCTGGCGCACTATCCGCGTCGCCGCGGCCACGCCGGCGGCACCGGTGATCTCCTGCCCGGGCCGCGCGCATGACTCGTGGACCGACGCCGCGCCCGCGGCAGATGTCGCGTGCACCGTCACGGGCGCCGCGACGGGCTTCAACGCGACCACGTCGATGACGTTGAGCGTGGACGGCGCGGACGTCGCGGTGTCGGGGGCGTCGTGGGGCTTCACGGTGTCGCGGGCGAACGGGATGCACGCCATCAAGGCGACCGCGCGCTCGAACGCCGGCCTGGTCGGCGAGGCGGCGACGCACAACTTCGGGTACGGGCCGGCGTCGTTGACCTCGCCGACGGGCGGCAGCGCGAGCAACGGCAAGTTCCGGATGACCGCGGCGGCGGCCCCTCGCGGCTCGGCCTCGTCGGTGACGGCGAGCGTGCAGTGGCGGCGCGCGGGGGTCGACGAGCAGGACCCGGGCGAGTCGGCCGGGTGGAACGAGCAGGAGCTGCCCGCGGGCGTGATCAAGACCGGGCTGACGTCGTCCACTTCGATCGTGACGGCCGAGTTCGTGTGGGACTCGGCCACGGCCACCACCGACACCACGACGACCCCGGCCACCGAGTTGTCGCCGCGTGTGCCGGTGCGCCTGGACGTGCAGGTCTGCTTCACCTACACCGGGGTCGCGCAGCGCCAGTGCACGTGGTCCGAGCCGCACAACGGCGTCCAGGCGACGGTGCTGCGGATCCCGCACGCGTTCGGCGCCGGGTTCCCGACCGCGGGCGCCGGGCCCGGGCAGGTCGCGTTGTGGACGGGGGAGTTCAACGCGTCCGCGACGGACGTGACCGTGCCCGCCTACACCGGGACGTTGTCGCTGTCGCGCTCGCACTCCACCTACGACGGCACTGACGACCTGGCCCAGTGGCCCGCCCTGCCGGGCTCGGGGGTGCTCGGCCCGGGCTGGACCCTGGGCCTGGACGGGTCCGACCTGGGCGAGGGCGGCCTGACGCCGATCGACAACTCCCTGGTCGACGGCACGATCGCGTTCGTCGACGGCGAGGGCTCCGCGCTGGTGTTCGCGCCCACGGGCGGGGTGCGCCGCAAGGCCGGCCAGGCGTTGGCGGCCGGGTTGTGGGCGCCGGTCGACGACGACACCGCGGCCGCCGGGGTCCAGCTGACCGTGGCGGACACCGCCAAGGCCGTGGGCGGCGTCGCCACCGCCGGCGGCGACGGCGTCCTCGACCTGGTGCTGCGCGACGAGGACGGCACGAGCACCACGTTCATCGCGAAGGACGCGCCCGGCGCGCAGGCCGGCACGTTCGTGCCCGGCCTGGTCGACGAGCCCGGCCAGCTCGGCGCCACCGTGTACTCCCGCGACGGCCAGGGCCGCGTCACGCGGATCCTGGCGCCCGCCCCGCCGGGCGTCGCCTGCCCGGCCACCGGCGCCCTGCCCAAGGGCTGCCGCGCCCTGGTGCTGACCTACGCCACCGCCACCGGGACCCCGGCCGACCCGGACCAGCCGCGCGACGTCGCCGGGCAGCTCGCGAAGGTCGAGTACCACGCGTGGGACCCCGCGGCCGGGGCCATGGCCCTGCTGCCGGTCGCGGCCTACCAGTACGACGCCAGGGCGCGCCTGGTCGCGGTGACCGACTCCCGGTCCGAGCTGACCACCCGCTACAGCTACGCCGGGGACACCCCGCGCCTGGCGACCGTGACCCCGCCCGGGCTGGCGGCGTACAGGTTGGCCTACGCCGACAGCCCCGACGGGGTCGAGCAGCTCGCCCAAGTACGCCGGGACAACCCCGACGGCTCGAGCGGCAGCACCCTGCTCGCGTCGTTCGTGTACGGGCTCACGCCCGCCGGCGACGACGTGCCCGCCCAGCTTCCGTCGCTGCGGGCGGGCGACGTGGACGACTGGCAGCAGCACACCGCCCCGACCTACGGCGCGGCGGTGTTCACCGGGCCGGACGACCCCGGCACGCACCTGGCCTCCGGCGTCCCCGCCGGCCTGTGGCGCTCGGCGGACCTGCGGTTCACCGACGCCGAGGGCCACACCGTCAACACCGCCTCCTACGGGGCCGGGGCATGGCAGGTCACCGCCTCCGACTACGACCAGCACGGCAACGTCATCCGGTCCCTGGGCGCGGGCGCGATCGCCGCGCACGCCGGCGACGCCGCGGCCGCCGGGCTGGCCCCCGAGGACCTGTCGGCCGACCCGTACGCGTCGCTGACCCAGTACAACGCCGAGGAGAAGCTCACCGCGGACCTGCCCGTGCCGGGCGGCGCGACGCTGCCCGCCGGGACCGTGGTGTCCGCGGCCGGGTCGAAGGTCGTCAACGAGTGGGGCCCGCAACGCCAGGCCATGATCACCGTGGCCGGCGCCCCCCAGCTCGCCCTGGTGCGCCCGCACACCCGGCACGTGCTCGACGAAGGCGCGCCGAACAACGGGATCAACCCCGCCAGCGGTCAGCGGTACAACCTGGTCACCACCACCATCACCGGCGCCGCCGAGACCATGGCCGCGACCACCGCCCCGGACCAGCCGGGGGCCGGCGACGACGTGCCCGCCGACATCGACGTCATCTCGGTCACGCTGACCGGGTACGACGCCCGGGAGACCACCGACAAGTACGGCCCGACCTCCGGGTGGACGCACTCCACGCCGACGCGCACCACCCAGATCCTGGCCCCGAGCGCCACCGCCCCGTACGGGGCGGACCCGGCCAAGGACATCGTCGCCGACACCGTCCTGGACACCGAGGGCCGGGCCACCCAGGCCCGGCAGCCCTCGGAGTCCGGCGGCGCCACCCTGCCCACGGCAGGCCCCGGCACCATCGTCACGACCTACTACACCGCGGCCACAGGCGACGCCACGTGCGGCGGCAAGCCGCAGTGGGCGGGCCTGGTGTGCCGGGTAGCGCCCGCCGTCGCCGGCGGCGCCATCGCCTCCACCACGACCGAGGGGTACACCGCGTTCCTCGCGCCGACGAAGGTCATCGAGACCGGGACAGGTGGGGCCGTGCGGACCACGGTCACGACCTACGACGCCGCCGGGCGCCCGATCCGGGTATCGCGCACGCTCGACGGGTTCGCCGCGGGCGTCTCGCAGGCGGTGCCGGACACCGTCACCGCGTACGACCCCGCCACCGGCCTGCCGGTGTCGGTCACCGACGTCGACGGCGCCGGGCAGGAGGTCGCCGCCCGCACGATCACCACCGGGTACGACGCCTGGGGCCGGGCCACCACCTACACCGCCGCCGGCCAGACCACCACCACCGCCTACGACGCCGCCGGGCGGGTCGCGTCGGTCGCCGACCCCAAGGGCGCCACCACCTACACCTACGACGGGCCAGACGCCGCCGGCGACAACGAGCACCGCGGCCTGCCCACCCGGGTGACCACCACCACCGGCGCGCCTGGCGGGGCGCCCGGGCCCGGGCCGGACCTGGTGTTCACCGGCGCCTACGACCCCGACGGGCGGCTCGTGCTGCAGACCCTGCCCGGCGGGCTGCGCGTCCAGGACACCTACGACGCCGCCGGGGAGCCCACCGCCCGCGTCTACACCGGCCCCGACGGCGCCGGCGGGCAGGCCCCGTGGCTGGCCTGGTCGCAGGCCAACGACGTGGCCGGACGCGTCGCGGCCGAGCACACCCCGAACGCCGCCGTCTTCACCGACGGGGTCGGCGACGGGTCCGACGCGGCCCAGTACCACCGCCAGTACACCTACGACGGCGCCGGGCGCCTGACCCTGGTCGCCGACCGCACCGCCGCCCCTGACGCCCTGGCCCTGGACCTGTCCGACCCGGCCAACGTTCCCGGCCTGGCGGGGTGCGTCACCCGGGCGTACACGTTCAACCGCAACGGGGCCCGCACCCAGCTCGAGGCCCGCGCCGGGCAGGCCGGGCAGGCCTGCCCCACCGCCGGCACCGGCACCGTCGAGGCCCGCACCTGGACGGTCGACTCCGCGGACAAGGCGAACACCGCCACCCGCACCGGCGCCGCCGCCGGGACCTACCTCTACGACGGGCTCGGCCGGGTCACCACCCTGCCCGCGGTCGACTCCGCGGCCGGCGCCGACGTGAGCCTGCGCTACCGGGCCGACGACTCCGCCTGGACCATCGCCACCCCCACCACCGGGGGAACCCTCACCCAGGAGCACGCCTACGACGCCGGCAGGCGCCGGATCCTGGCCACCACGACCGACACCAGCAAGCCCACCGGCGCGCAGACCTCCACCCTGGCCCGCGTCTACACCGACACCAGCGACAACCCCGCCTGGACCATCTCCCAAGCCCCCGGGCAGACCAGCGAACAGGCCACCACCACCCGGTACATCGCCGGGCTCGGCGGCGCCCTGGCCGCCACCGCCACCCAGGTCGGCGCCTTCGGCGCCGCGAGCGTGCAGGTCATGCTCGCCAACCTCCACGGCGACATCACCACCACCACCACGATCCCCGCCACCGGGACCACCCTGACCAACGCCGCCGGCATCGACTCCTGGAACGACACCGACGAATACGGCAACCTGCCCGCTGGCGCCCGACCCGCCACCCCAGCAAACTACGGCTGGCTAGGGACGAAAGAGCGCTCGGCCGCGACGCCAGCATCACTAACGCTGATGGGCGCGCGCCTGTACAACGCTAGTAGCGGACTGTTCACCTCAGTCGACCCGATTTACGCGGGAAATGACAATGCGTACAGCTATCCGAACGACCCCATCAACAACTGTGATGCGAGCGGCGAAGCCAGTTGTGAAGCGCTAGTCGACCTGGTTGCCGCGAAGATGGCGCAAATAGCCAAGAGGCAACAAGAACTTCGGACGAACAAACACAACCAGCCGATCTACGGCAGAAGCATGACGATCGAAAGTCACGTGAAGCAGGCAAAGAACTACCAGCAAGGGTTGCGCAACAATTTGATGGAATTCCAGAGTTCGGGATGCGGACGTCTTGGATACCGGCTACCATCATCGGCGTGGAAGCTCGCAACCGTGCGAGTCAATTTACCCCGGAATATCCGATCGTACGGCGGTGCCAGAGTGGCCGTTCTCCCCGGCGCCAGGACCGGAATATCGCCGGGCGGGGGAATGCTCGGTATTGGATACATCGGGGGCGGGGGTGCGGGAAGGAGGCTGAGCAGGTGACACCAGACATGTCTGAGATCGCGGCGTTTTGGCAAATGCGCGCGGCTAGGACGCGCGATGCGTTCAAGGCGCTTGAATACACTGAGGTCGATTCTGCGTGGGCAAATGTCGCCTTCGCGATATCCGAAGGCGGGCCGAGCGGCCGCGCTCTCTACCGTTCTGTTTTCGAGACCGCGCCAGACAAAGCGGAGCGAGACTTGTTCGTCCTCGAGTATCTCGAGGATATGGGACCCGTTGGGGCCGATCCTGAGTTCGATGCGTGGCTCGCCTCTTTGGCGGCGGGGAATGCCGAGTTGGCAGAGGCACTCGTGGAGCGAGAGCACCGCAGCTGAGATCAGGGCGCTCGCCGAGAACTTGAACGTGGGGCGATTCCGGGGCAGGCGGCCGTTTGCGCCGAGTCGTGATCGAGTGTCGCCGGACCGCCGAGTACCGTGGCTCCGCACGCGAGAGCGTTCGGTCACGCACCCGGCGGCATGTCCTGGGAGCCGAGCCCTATGACGCAGTCGGTTCCCTGGCCTGTTAGCCGATCGATTCTGACAGGTCACTTACTCGGCTCATCCCAATCGGGGGTGTAGTCGGGGTCGGAAGCCGCCGGTCTCGAGCAGGGATCTGGTGATGTGGTTGGTCAGGTTGCGGAAGCCGAGGGCGGAGCCGCGTAGGTGTTCGAGTCGGCCGTTGAGGGCCTCGGTGGGTCCGTTGGAGGTTCCGGGTCGCTCGAAGTAGGCCAGCACGTCCGCGGATCGCTTCTTCAGGGTTCGGCCGAGGGTGGCGACCTCGCGCAGCGCGGCTGGGACGCCGTGGCTGATCGAGGTGATCAGCGCGGTCATGAGCTCGCGTCCGCGGTTGCGGTCGGGGTCGCGGTAGGCCGCGACGACACGCTGGTGGACGCCCCAGGTCGCCTCGACCTGCACGTGCTCGTCGCCGTCGAACAGCGCGCTCAGGCGTGCGCGTTGCCGGTCGGTGAGCAGGTCGGCGCCGGTGTGCAGGGTCCGCCGGGCACGGGACAGCGGGTCGTCGCGCATGCCGCGGTGCCCGTGCAGGTCGTGCTGGACGCGTCGCCGGCAGCGGTCCAGGGCGTCGCCGGCCAGGCGCACGACGTGGAAGGGGTCCATCACCGCCACGGCGTCGGGCAGTTCCTCGGTGGTCGCGGTCTTGAAGCCGGTGAACCCGTCCATCGCGACCACCTCGACCCGGTCGCGCCACGCCGGCCTCAAGGGGCTGCCCGAGGCGATCACCACGGTCTGGGAGCTGACCCAGGTGCAGACCTGCGTGATCCACCTGACCCGCAACACGTTCCGCTACGCCGCCCGCCAGGACTGGGACGCCGTGGCCCGCGACCTCAAGCCGATCTACACCGCCGTGAACGCCGAGCAGGCGAGCGTGCGGATGGACGACTTCGCCGACAAGTGGGCGGGCAAGTACCCGGCGGCGGTCAAGCTGTGGCGCACCGCCTGGCCCGAGTTCGTCCCGTTCCTGGACTACGACGTGGAGATCCGCGAGATCATCTGCACGACCAACGCGATCGAATCCCTCAACGCCCGCTACCGGCGGGCGGTGCGGGCCCGCGGGCACTTCCCGAACGACGCCGCGGCTCTGGAATGTCTCTACCTGGTGACCCGAGCGCTAGACCCCACCGGACGGGGCCGGGCACGATGGGTGATCCGATGGAAGGCCGCCCTCAACGCGTTCGCCATCACCTTCGAGGGGCGCATCAACCCCTCGAACCTCTAGAGAACGCCGGGCCCCGCCCACCGTTCATCTGACACTCCCCCCTGATGGGCGACGGCCCCTGGCCCGATGCGGAGGACTACACCGTCGCCTGCTTGCGCTGGCGCCGCACGACCTTGATGCCCTCCATGTTCTCCAGCGCGATGCCCTTGGTCTCCGGGACCTTGAAGAGCACGAACCAGAACGACAGGAACGCGAAGATCGTGTAGATGAGGTACGGGATCGACGCGCCGAACGCGTCCAGGAGGCCCGGGAACGTCTGCGACACGATGAAGTTCGCGATCCACTGCGCCGCGGCGGCCACACCGAGCGCGGCGGCGCGGATGCGGTTCGGGAACATCTCGCCCAGCAGCACCCAGACCAGCGGACCCCACGTCGCGCCGAAGAACACGACGAACGCGTTGGCCGAGACGAGCGCGATGTTGGCCCATGCGCCGGTGAGCGTCAGGTCGTCGCCCGAGCCCGTGGACTGCGTGAACGCGATTGCCATGAGCCCCAGCGAGATCGTCATGCCGACCGAGCCGATCAACAGCATCGGTCTACGGCCGACCTTGTCGACGAGCGCGATCGCCACGAACGTGACCACGACGTTGGTGATCGACGTGATCGTCGAGACCGTGAACGAGTCGTCCTCGTCGAACCCGACGGCCTGCCACAGCGTCGTCGAGTAGTAGAAGATCACGTTGATGCCGACGAACTGCTGGAACACCGACAGCAGGATGCCGATCCACACAATGGGCAAGAGCCCGAACGCCGGCCCCTTGAGCGAGGACTGCGCGGCGTTGCGCCGGTCCTCGGCGATGGCCGCCTCGATCTGCTGCACCTCGGTGTCCGGCTGGTCCGACACCGACTGCAGGATGGCGTACGCCTCGTCGTGCCGCTCCCGCTGCAGGAGGTAGCGCGGCGACTCCGGGATGGTCAGCGCGATGATGCCGTAGACGGCCGCCGGGATCGCGCCGACGAAGAACATCCACTGCCACGCCGCGGCTCCCCACCACAGTTCCTCGCCCGGACCACCCGCGACGTCCTGCAGCAGTTGGTCGGACAGGAGCGCGGCGAAGATGCCGATGGTGATGGCGAGCTGCTGCAGCGAGCCGAGCCGGCCACGCATCGCGGACGGTGAGATCTCGGCGATGTACGCCGGGGCCATCACGGACGCGATGCCGATGCCGATGCCGGACAGCACCCGCCACAGGATCAGGTCGCCCACCGAGAACGCGAGGCCGGTCATGATCGACGAGACCAGGAACAGGATCGAGCCCAGGAACATCACCCGGGTGCGGCCCCAACGGTCGGCGAGGCGGCCGGCCACCCAGGCGCCGAGCGCCGAGCCAAGGAGAGCCACCGCGACCACGAACCCTGACAGGTTCGAGTTCAGGTCGAACTCGTCGCGGATCGCCTGGACGGCGCCGTTGATGACGGAACTGTCGAACCCGAACAGGAAGCCACCGACCGCGGCGGCGACCGCGAGGGCGATCGCCTTACGGTGGTGGGGGTTGCTCGTCTGAACCGCTGGTTCGGTCGCCCCCTGCGGCGACTCTGACGCGTGGGACATCGTTGCGACCACCTCCGGTCGGACCCCAGCGCCTCCCGCCGGGGCTGTGGTTCACACTGTGGCCCTGATGGAAGGCGTGCGCACGCCGAGAATGCCCTAGTCCGGGGTTTTTCCACGGGTGCCTGGATGGAGGTGGCGTCACCATGGCCGACGACGGGGCCAAGCGCCCGCGCCGCCCGATGTTCCTGGAGCCCGCGCAACAAGACGAGCTCGCGGGCGAGCTCGACCCGGCGCTGCGCTCCGAGATCGCGCACACCACGGCCGCGGCGTTGGTGAACCAGGGCCGGGCGACGGCCGACCCTGCGGTGGTCGCGCGCCTCGTCGCGCTCGTCGAGACCGAAGGCCTCGACATCGTGGCGGCGCTCTGGGCGGACAGCCCCGCGAGCACCCTGCCGGGCGCGCTGTGGCGCCTGTACGTGCTGCGCGAGTGGGTGCGCCGCGACCCGAGGACCGTCGCCGAGCGGTACCGCCTGGGTGTCGGCGCCGCGCCCGTGCACGAGGTCGTGGCAGGCGTCGCGGACATGCCCGGGCCCGACGACGTGCGCGCCGCGGCCGACGCGGTGCTGTCAGGCGTCTATGCCGGCGACCTCGACGTCGCGCTCGAGCGCGCCGGCGCGTTCTGCCGCGTGCTCGCCGCGGGCGCCGCGTTCGACGCCGACCACCTGGACGACGTC
This sequence comes from Actinomycetes bacterium, assembly GCA_023461115.1. Lineage (GTDB taxonomy): Bacteria > Actinomycetota > Actinomycetes > Actinomycetales > Cellulomonadaceae > Cellulomonas. Next base: position 2,547 of record JAEWOA010000245.1, on the reverse strand, counting down.
GACCCGCGAGGCGCCACCCGGCTCACCCGCGGCGCATCCGCACTGCTCCGCACCGCCGAAGAGCTCGAGGCCGCCGCCGCGTCGTGGCGCGCCGGGACGCTCGAGTGAACGCCCGGCCTCAGTTCAGGAACGGGTTGACGACGAAGTAGCAGAGCGCGCCCACCGCAGCGGCCGCCGGGATGGTCAGCACCCACGCGGTCGCGATGTTCTTGGCGACGCCCCAACGGACCGCCGACGCGCGCTTGGTGGCGCCGACGCCCATGATCGCGGACGTGACCGTGTGGGTCGTCGAGACCGGCGCGTGGAAGACGTAGGCGTTGATGTACAGCACGGTCGCGGACACGGACTCCGCGACGAAGCCGCGGGCCGGGTCGACCTCGATGATCTTGCGGCCCAGCGTGCGCATGATGCGCCACCCGCCCGAGTACGTGCCCGCCGAGATCGCGGCCGCGGCGGCGATCTTGACCCACAGCGGGATGCCCGCGTCGCGGTCCGCCCAGCCCACCGTCAACAGCGCCAGGTAGATGACGCCCATCGTCTTCTGCGCGTCCTGCAGGCCGTGGCCCAGCGCCATCGCGGACGCGGACACCGTCTGCGCCAGGCGGAAGTTGCGCTGGATCTTGGGGGACCGGTTCCGCACCAGCCACAGCACGCCCACCATGATCGCGAACGCGAGCCCGAACCCGATCAGCGGCGACAGGACCATCGGCAGCACGACCTTCTCGTACACCGACTGCCAGTACACGCCCAGGCTGGCCGCGAGCCCGGCGCCCACGAGCCCGCCGATCAGCGCGTGCGTCGACGACGACGGCAGCCCGAACCACCACGTGATGAGGTTCCAGCCGATCGCGCCCACCAGGGCGCACACGATCACCGTGAGCGCCTGATGGTTGCTGGCGTCCTGCAGGTCGACGATCGACGTCGCGATCGTCTCCGCGACCGCCGTGCCGAGCATCGCGCCGACGAAGTTCATGACCGCGGCCATGATGAGCGCGACCCGCGGTGTCAGCGCGCGCGTCGACACCGAGGTGGCGATCGCGTTGGCGGCGTCGTGGAAGCCGTTGGTGTAGTCGAAGCCGAGCGCGAGCGCGACGACGAGGATGACGAGGGCGATCTCCACCTCGGCTCAGGACTCCTTGAGCGCGATCGTCTCGACCGTGTTCGCGACCTTCTCGAACGCGTCGGCCGCGTCCTCGAGCTTCTCCACGATCTCCTTGAGCTTCATCAGGAGGATCGGGTCCGCGATCTCGTCGAACATCTGCGCCAGGAGCTTGCGGTGCGACTTGTCCGCCTGGTTCTCGAGCCGGTTGACCTCGACCCAGTACTCCGAGAGCGAGTCCATCGACCGCAGGCGGGGCATGGCCTCGGCGGTCAGCTCGGCCGCACGCTGCAGCACCTGGACCTGGTCGGAGACGCGCGGCGGCAGCTCGGCGACCTTGTAGAGCACGATGAGGTCCGCGGCCTCGTCCATGAAGTCCATGCAGTCGTCGAGGCTCGACGCGAGGTTGTAGATGTCGTCACGGTCGAACGGTGTGACGAACGTCTGGTTCAGCCGACGCATGATCTGGTGGGTCGCCTCGTCCGCAGCATGCTCGGCGTCGGCGATCTTCTTGCCGATCTCCTTGCGGGTGGCGGCGTCGGCGCCGAGCATCTGGCCCAGGAGGTTCGCTCCGGTCACGAGATGCTGGGCCGATGCGGCGAAAAGGTCGAAGAACGTGGTGTCGCGCGGTGTCAGGCGCAGGCGCACGGCAGGCTCCGGGGGAGGGACGAGGGAAACACGAGTCAGGCTAGGTCACCAGGCGACGATTCCCTAAACGGCCGGCGTCGCGCAGGTGCACCTATGGTGACAGCGCAACCCCTGCGCACGGCACCCCTTGGTCCCACCAATTCGTCGCGCGTAGCATGGGCAGCCGACGCCGGGCCGCGGTAGCCCCGGGCTCCAACTCAAGCCACCTCGAGTGGCCACGCGCCGAGAGGCGCTCCCGGTCCGGCGTCGGCCCTTCCCCCACGCTGCGATGCCGCGTCAGGCATGGTCGTAGGCCGTGTGCAACTCCGCGGCGACGACGCGCGGCCCACGCGCCGACTGCGCCACGTGCGCGACCAGCACCTGCCCCGGGTGCAGCAGCGGGTCCTTCGCCGGGAGAGCGTCCGCCACCGAGCGGCGGGCGTGCTGCGCGAGCACGTCGAGCACCGTGCCGAGCACCGGCCGGTGCGTGCACAGCAGCGAGTCGTCGGGCCACTGCAACAGCTCCAAGGTGGCGGCGGCCACACGCGCCGGGGACTTGCGGTGGCCCGCCTCCGAGAGCACCGGCAACACCTCGGCGGGCACCTGCGCGGCCGACGTGTACGGCGCCGTGGTGTCCACGCACCGCTGCCACGGGCTCGTCACCACGCGTGAGACCCCGAACGCCGACACCACCGGGACCAGCCCGCGCGCCTGCCGCTGGCCGACGGGCGTGAGCGGGCGCGACTCCTCGCCGTCCTTCCACGCCGCCCGCCGCCGCGCCGTCCCGTGCCGCGCGACCACCACGGCCCGCGTGTCCAGCC
>JAEWOA010000244.1 GCA_023461115.1 Actinomycetes bacterium | reverse complement strand
CGCCTGGACCTGCCCGGTGTGCGTCTGGACCTCCCCGCGTGCGGGCGCCTGCTCGTCGTCGGGCCGAACGGCTCCGGCAAGTCGACGCTGCTCGCCGCGCTCGCGGGCGCCGTGGAGCTCGACCGCGGCACCCGCACGCTCGCGCTCGGCGTCCGCCTCGGTGTGCTCGCACAGGAGGGGCCGGCGGAGCACGGCACGCCCGAGGCATCGCGGCCATCGCGGCAGGCCGGGCGGTCCGCGGGCTCGTCGGCCGTGACGGCCTTCGACGCGTACGCGAGCCACGCCCTGCGGCTGCTCGCCGGCGGCCTGCTCGATCCCGACCAGCTCGTCCCCGTGGCCGCGCTCGGCCTGCTCACCGAGGAGGACCTCGAGCGTCCCGTGGCCGAGCTGTCGGTGGGGCAGCGCCGCCGCTTCGACCTGGCGTGCGCGCTGCTCGCCGCGCCGCACGTCCTGGTGCTGGACGAGCCGACGAACCACCTGTCCGTCGGCTTGGTGGACGAGCTCACCGCCGCGTTGCGCGCGACGTCGGCCGCGGTGGTCGTCGCGACCCACGACCGCGCGATGCGCGCCGACCTCGCCGACTGGCCGGTGCTCGACCTGGGCTGAGCGCCTTGGTCGACCGGCCTTCGTCGGCAGCGCCTTCGTCGGCGGCCTTCGTCGACCGCGCTACGGCAGGCGGCCGACGTGCGCCATCGCCTGGCGCAGCAGCAGCCCCTGGCCGCCGTTCATCTCCACCTGCACCTGCTCCGCGCACGCCTCCTCCGGCGTGAGCCACGCCAGGTCGATCGCGTTCTGCTGCGGCTGGCAGTCGCCGAGCACGGGCACCACGTACGCGAGCGACACCGCGTGCTGCCGGGGGTCGTGGTACGGCGTGACGCCCGGGGTCGGGAAGTACTCCGCCACCGTGAACGGCTGCGGCGAGGCCGGGATCTGCGGCAACGCGACCGGCCCGAGGTCCTTCTCGATGTGGCGCACCAGCGCGTCGCGCACGCGCTCGTGGTAGAGCACGCGGCCCGAGACGAGCGCGCGGGACATCACGCCCTCGCGCGTCACACGCAGCAGCAGGCCGACCGCGACGACGTCCCCGGAGTCGTCGACGCGCACCGGGACGGCGTCCACGTACACCAGCGGAAGCTGCGTGCGCACGCGCGCGATGTCGCCGGACGACAACCACCCCTCGCGGTCCTGCGGGGTCGACGGGAACTCAGCGCTCGCGGTCACCAGGTAGTTCTACCCCGTTGCTCGGGGGAATACCTCGCCGCCGCGCGGCGCTGAACCTGCCGGACAACCACACAAAGGAGCATCCGCATGGCGACCACGACCCTCACCGCCGACACAATCGAGAAGACGATCACCGAGAACGACATCGTGCTGGTGGACTTCTGGGCGGAGTGGTGCGGCCCGTGCCAGCGGTTCGGCCCGGTGTTCGAGGCCTCGTCGGAGAGCCACCCGGACGTCGTCCACGCCAAGGTCGACACCGAGGCGGAGCAGGCGCTCGCGGCTGAGCTGCAGATCTTCTCGATCCCGACGCTGATGGCGTTCCGCGACGGCATCCTCGTCTTCAACCAGGCCGGCGCCCTGCCGGGACCCGCGCTCGAGCAGGTCGTGCAGGCCGTCAAGGACCTGGACATGGACGAAGTCCGCGCCAAGATCGCCGCGTCGAAGGACAGCGAGGCCTGACGCCTGTCAGCAGGCCTCGGCCAGCTTCACGGACGCGAGAGTCACCAGGTCGCTGACCGGGACCTCGGCGCCAGCCTGGGGGCTCTGCGAGCAGACCTTCCAGTTGGAGTCGAGCACCTGGACGCGGCCGAGCCCGGACGCGTCCTGCTCGCAGACGACCCACGCCGACTCGTCGACGACGCCGAACGTGCCTCCACCGACGACCTCGACCGCGTCCTCGGTGACACCGAGCCTGGCCGTGGGCCGAATGGGTGCGGGAGACGGGACTTGAACCCGCACGCGCTCTCGCGCACCAGGACCTAAACCTGGCGTGGCTGCCGTTTCACCACTCCCGCAGCGCCCCGCATGGCGAGGCGGCGCCCCGAGTCTCCCACAGGGCTGACCAGCCCTGGCGGGGACGCGGGGCGCCGCCTTCGTCGTACGGTGTCGGCGTTCAGTCGACCTTGAGGTCGCGGCGCAGCTTGGCGACGTGGCCCGTGGCGCGCACGTTGTACTGCGCGAGCTCCACGACGCCCCCGGCGTCCACGACGACGGTCGAGCGGATCACACCGGTGACCTGCTTGCCGTAGAGCATCCGCTCGCCCCAGGCGCCCCATGCGTCGAGGACCGCGCGCCCCTCGTCGGACACCAGCGGGAACGTCAGCGCCTCGGCCTCGACGAACTTGGCCAGCTTGGCCACCGGATCGGGCGACACACCCACGACCTTGAATCCCTTGGCCTGCAGCGCCGCGAGCGAGTCGCGGAAGTCGCATGCCTCCTTGGTGCACCCGGGCGTGCTCGCCGCCGGGTAGAAGTACACGATCACGCGGCTGCCGCGCAGCTCGGACAGTGTGAGGCTGCCGCCGTCGGCGGTCGGGAGCGTGAAGTCGGGGGCGGTGTCGCCGACGGCCAGGCGGGGCACGGGAACTCCTTGCGCGGGGTGCGGGTGGGCCGGTCCAGGTTACGTGGCGTGCGGGGTACGGTCGGGCCGTGAGCGCCACGCCCGACGAGAGCCCGCTGCCGATCCGCATGCTCAACGACCGCCTGCTGGTCGAGCTCGACGGCGCGGGCGGTGAGCGCCGCTCGACCGCCGGCATCGTGATCCCGGCCACCGCCGTCGTCGGCAAGCGCCTCGCGTGGGCGCGCGTGCGGGCAGTGGGGCAGCACGTGCGGCAGGTCGAGGTGGGGGACCGCGTGCTCTTCGACCCCGACGAGCGCGCCGAGGTGGAGCTCGAGGGCGCCACCTACGTGCTCCTGCGCGAGAAGGACGTGCACGCGGTCGCGGCGCCGGGCACCGCGGGCGAGGGCACCGGCCTCTACCTCTGACGCAGGCCCCGCGAGCGCCCACCCCCGCGGTCCACCCAGCGCCCCGCCCTCGTCCACCTACACGGCCCGTCGCCCTTGCTCAATCCGCGCCACGGTGGTGGCATGGCAGGCGAGGACGGTCGATGCACCCGTCGGATGGCCGGCGTCGATCAGGCGGCCGCGGGAGGAGGGTTGCCATGGGTGAGCGGGCACTGCCGGGCGAGCAGCCCTCGTCGGCGCTCGACGCCGCACTGCGCCGCGCGCGCGAGCTGGCAGGCGGTGAGCGCGCGTCCGAGGACCAGCGTGTCCACGACGTCTCCGCGCTCCTCGAGAGCCGTGTCCCGCTCGCGCTGCTCGCAGACCTGTGGGCGACCGACGCCCCGACCTCGCAGGAGATCCTGAGCGCCGAGGGTCTGCCCGACGACGCCTGGTGGGAGTCCGACGACACCCCGAGTGCGGCGGATTCCGACGAAGCAGAACCGGCCGACGGGGACGATCCGTGACGCTCGTCACGAGAGCCGATCTCAGTTGGCTTGCGCCCCCAGAAGGCTGCTAACGTTCTGCACCGCGCGCCACTAGCTCAATTGGCAGAGCAGCTGACTCTTAATCAGCGGGTTCGGGGTTCAAGTCCCCGGTGGCGTACCGAACGACGAAGGCCTGACCAGCGGAAACGCGGGTCGGGCCTTCGTCGTTTCCTGGTCCCCGCCGGTCCGCCGCCGCGGTCGTTACTCTGAGCGCGTGAGCAGCCACCCCGCCGACAGCCACGCGCGCCTCGCCCTCGCGACCTGCGCGGAGCTCCCCGAGCTCGACCCCGACGACGTGCCGCTGCGCAAGGAGCTCGAGGCCCGCGGCATCGCCACCGACGTCGTCGTGTGGGACGACCCGACGGTCGACTGGGGCACGTACGCGGACGTCGTCATCCGATCGACGTGGGACTACACCGACCGGCCCGTGCAGTTCGCGGACTGGACCACGCGGGTCTCGTCGTCGAGCCGCCTGCACAATCCCGCGAACGTCGTGCGCTGGAACATCGACAAGACGTACCTGCGGGACCTCGAGCGCGTCGGCGTGCCGACCGTCCCGACCATCTGGCTCGACCCCGAGCGCAACTTCGACGCCCGCGCCATCCACACCCGGTTCCCGGCGTTCGGCGACTTCGTCGTCAAGCCGACGGTCAGCGCGGGCTCGCGTGACACGGGCCGCTACCAGGCCGACGAGACGCCGCAGCGCTCGCAGGCCATCCGGCACGCCAAGAACCTGCTCGGGGTGGGCCGGCGCGTCATGATCCAGCGCTACCTGCGCGCGGTGGACACCGAGGGCGAGACGGCCCTGGTGTTCGTCGAGGGTGAGTTCAGCCACGCCGTGCGCAAGGGCCCGCTGCTGCGCGGCCCGTACCGCGAGGGCGAGCTGTCCGGCGCGCTCTACCGCGAGGAGGAGATGACCCCGCGGGACGCCTCCGACGCGGAGCTGGACGTCGCGCGGCAGGTGATCGCGGCGCTGCCGCAGGTGCTCGGCCTGGACGGGCCGCTGCTCTACGCGCGCGTCGACCTCATCCCCGACGACTCCGGCGCGCCCGTGCTCCTGGAGCTCGAGCTCACGGAGCCGTCGCTGTTCTTCGCGCAGGCCCCCGGCTCGGTGGAGCGGTACGCGGACGCGATCGTCGCGCGCGTCGCGCGCTGAGCCGCACGACGAGAAACGGAGTCGGGAGCATCGGCACGCAGCCGGTATGCTTCTCGTCGGCCGCGGTTCGCCGGGGTCATGGTGGCTATAGCTCAGTTGGTAGAGCACCTGGTTGTGGTCCAGGGGGTCGCGGGTTCAAGTCCCGTTAGCCACCCCAGCAACGACGAAGGGCCCCGACGATAGTCGGGGCCCTTCGTCGTCGGTGCTAGTGCTCCGGCTGCTCGACGGCGCGACGAGTCGACGTCGCGGCGATGTCGGCGGCGATCTTGCGGGCCGTGGGGGAGTCCGGGCCGGGCGCGGCGGGGAACAGCGCCGCGCGGTAGTACCGGAGCTCGTCGATGCTCTCCAGGATGTCCGCGAGCGCGCGGTGCCCGCCGGTCTTCTCCGGGGAGGCGAAGTACACCCGCGGGTACCAGCGGCGGGCGAGCTCCTTGATCGACGAGACGTCGACGACCCGGTAGTGCAGGTGGCCCACCAGCTCGGGCATGTCGCGGTCCAGGAACGTCTTGTCCGTGCCCACCGAGTTGCCCGCGAGCGGTGCCTTGCCGGGGTCCGGAACCCACGCCTTGATGTAGTCCAGGACGATCGCCTGGGCCTCGTGCAGGGTGAGGCCGTCCGCGAGCTCGTCGAGCAGGCCCGACGTGGTGTGCATGGTGCGGACGAAGTCGTTCATCTGGTCCAGCGCCTCGGCCGGCGGCTTGATCAGCACGTCCACGCCCGAGCCGAGCACGCGCAGCTCAGAGTCCGTGACCACCGCGGCCACCTCGACGAGCGCGTCCGCCCCGAGGTCCAGACCGGTCATCTCGCAGTCGATCCAGACGATGCGGTCGTTGCTCTCGTGCCCGTTGGAGGGTGTCGTCGCGCTGGTCACGGGGGCCAGCCTAGGCGGTGCCACCCACACGCGGGCCGTACTCACGCGGTTCGCGGCGGCCAGACCGGCGCTAGGTGTACTGCCCAGGCAGGTTGGTCAATCGTGTGATGGGCGGGACCTTGCCGATGGCTGAGTGGGGCCGGTGGTGGTTGTACTCGTGAAGCCATCCTGGCAGGGCTTTGCGCCGGGCGGTCTCG
>JAEWOA010000243.1 GCA_023461115.1 Actinomycetes bacterium | reverse complement strand
GCCCCGAACAGGTCGCCCGAGCCGCGCGTTCCGCGCGCCGCCAGGCCGCGCTCGACGGGTCGCTGACCGCGGACCACGTGCGCCGCGGCGCGCGCGCCGAGAACGGCACCGCGCTCGAGCGCCTCGCGCGGCGAGTCGACCCGGCGGTCGGCTGGCCGGACCTCGTGCTCCCGAAGCCGGCGGTGGGCGCGCTGCGCGAGATCGCGACGAGGGCACGGCACCGCGAGCAGGTGCTGGGCGACTGGCGCATGCGGCCCGGTGGTGGGCGAGGGCACGGCGTCTCCGCGCTGTTCGCAGGCGACTCGGGCACGGGCAAGACGATGTCCGCCGAGGTGGTCGCCAACGAGCTCGGCCTCGACCTGTACGTCGTCGACCTGGCGACCGTCGTCGACAAGTACATCGGCGAGACCGAGAAGAACCTCGAGCGGATCTTCGCGGGCGCGGCCGGGGTCAACGCGGTCCTGCTGTTCGACGAGGCCGACGCGGTGTTCGGCCGCCGGTCCGAGGTCAAGGACGCGCACGACCGCTACGCCAACATCGAGTCGGCGTACCTGCTGCAGCGGATGGAGACGTTCGACGGGCTCGCGATCCTGGCCACCAACCTGCGGGCCAACATCGACGACGCGTTCATCCGGCGCCTCGACGTCGTCGTCGACTTCCCCCTGCCGGACGCCGGCCAGCGCGAGGCGCTCTGGGACCGCAGCCTGGGCACGCTGGTGCCTCGGCTCGACGACGTCGACCTCGCCTTCTGCGCGCAGGCGTTCGAGCTCGCGGGCGGCGCGATCCGCTCGGCCGCGGTCACGGCGGCGTACCTGGCGGCCGCCGACGGCGGCATGATCGGCATGAAGCACGTGGTCACGGCGATCTACCGCGAGTACCGCAAGCTCGGGCGCCTGACGCTGGAGAGCGAGTTCGGCCGGTACTGGTCCCTCGTCGGGTGACAGCCCGCAGCCCGAGCGGGCACGTGACGGCGCCCGATGGGGCGGCCCGGGATGGCCGCGAGGGCGGACTTGGAGCCCTGTGCGGCGGCGAACGCCCGTGGCAACGTCTCGCGTGACGACTGCGGCGACGACTGCGGGAGGGCGACGATGCACACCCACGAGTTCCAGGACCAGCCGGAGTCGGCGCGCCCGCGGTCGGCGCGCGTCGACGAGGCCGCTCCCCCGGCCGTCGCCCGCGCGCTCGCGGCACACGACGCCACGCGGCTCGACGCGGGCGGGGTCGCGTTCCTGCAGCGCGCGGCCGGCAACGCGTCGACCGCGGCCCTTGTCGACGACGAGCGGTCTCCCGTGCTCGACGTGGTCTCCTCGGGCGGCGGCCGGCCACTCGAGCCGGGCCTGCGGGCGGACATGGAGACGCGCCTGGGCGCGGACTTCGGCGACGTGCGTGTGCACACCGACTCCGCCGCGGCGTCGTCGGCCTCGGCAGTCGGCGCGCACGCCTACACGGTGGGCTCGAACGTGGTGTTCCAGCGCGACGCCTACGACCCCGACTCGCACGCCGGGCGCACGACGATCGCGCACGAGCTGACGCACGTGATGCAGCAGCGCAGCGGCCCGGTGGACGGCACCGCCCACGGCGACGGCGTCGCGATCTCCGACCCCGGCGACCGGTTCGAGCTCGCCGCGGCCGCGAACGCCGAACACGTGATGGCCACGCCGGCGACTCCCGCGCAGCGGGCAGTCGTCGAGCCTTCCGTGCAGCGCGAGGAAGACGCGGCCGCCGCGGTCCGGGTGCAGCGCGAAGGCGAGGAAGAAGAGCTGGCCGAGGGCTGATCGCCCCGCCTGCCGCCCGATCGGGCAACAGGAGTTCCCCGACGCGCACCCGCCCGGACGCGCCCGCGTCAGGCCCGCCGTCCGACGCTGTCCGTACGACCCACGTGCCCAAGGAGGGGACATGCCGACCTATCTCTCGCCTGGCGTCTACGTCGAGGAGGTGGAGGCGGGCGTACGGCCGATCGAGGGCGTGGGCACCGCAGTCGCCGCCTTCATCGGGCTCGCCGCCACCGGGCCGTTCAACGCTCCGACCCTGGTCTCCAACTGGACACAGTTCTCCGAGACGTTCGGCGACTTCGTCCCGGGCTCGTACCTGGCGCACGCCGTGTACGGCTACTTCCTCAACGGCGGCACCAATGCGTACGTCGTGCGCATCGGCTCCGACGACGCCGACGAGGCGCCCGCGGTTGCCGCGCCCAAGCAGCTCCCGGCGGGCGCGCAGGCCGTCGTCGGCAAGTACCTCGTGGTCGCCTCGGACAAGGCGCCCAAGACCAAGACCATCAGCGTCGAGGTCGCGGACGCGGGCGGCGACAGCCCGCCCGAGGACCAGTTCAAGCTCGTGGTCCTGCTGGACGGCAAGCCGACCGAGACGTACGACAACGTCACGACGAAGCGCGGCGACGACAGCCTCGCGACGCGCGTCGCCAAGGAGTCGAAGCTCATCGTGATCGAAGAGCTCGCGACGGGCGGCGCGCTCGTCAAGCCCGACAAGGGCACGGCCGAGCTCGTCGTCCCGCCCCCCGAGCCGGAGGCCCCCGATGTGGGCACGCTCGGCGCCGACGACTACATCGGCGACGCCGCCGACCGCACCGGCTTCTCGGGCCTCGAGGCCATCGACGACGTCACGATCGTCGCGGTCCCGGACCTGGTGGCCGCGCTCGAGCAGGGCGCGATCGACCTGGAGACGTTCCAGGCCGTGCAGCTCGCCGTGATCGCGCACTGCGAGCTCATGGGCGACCGCGTCGCGATCCTCGACGCTCCCCCGGACCTCAACGCGCAGCAGGTCAAGGAGTGGCGGGTCAACACCGCGGGCTACGACTCCAAGTACGCCACCCTCTACTGGCCGTACATCAAGGTGTTCGACCCCTCGTCGGGCTCCAACAAGTTCGTCCCGCCGTCGGGGCACATCGCCGGCATCTGGGCGCGAAACGACGACGAGCGCGGCGTGCACAAGGCCCCCGCCAACGAAGTCGTGCGCGGCGCGGTCACGCTCGCCACACAGATCACGCGGGCCGAGCACGGCCTGCTCAACCCGACGGGCATCAACGCGATCCGCACGTTCCCGGGCCGCGGCGTCCGGGTCTGGGGGGCGCGCACGCTCTCGTCCGACCCGGCCTGGCGGTACCTCAACGTCCGGAGGCTGTTCAACTACCTCGAGGCGTCGATCCTGATCGGCACGCAGTGGGTGGTGTTCGAGCCGAACGACGACGCGCTGTGGGCCCGCATCAGGCGCACGATCGCCGCGTTCCTGGTCAACGAGTGGCGCAAGGGCGCCCTCTTCGGGCTCTCGCCCGACGAGGCGTTCTTCGTCCAGTGCGACCGCGAGACCAACCCCGCCGAGGCCATCGACGCAGGCCAGGTCACCTGCAAGATCGGCGTCGCGCCGGTCAAGCCCGCCGAGTTCGTCATCTTCCAGCTGTCGCAGTTCTCCGGCGGCACCAGCCTCGCGTCCGAGTGACGTACCGAACCGAAGGAGCGTGACTCATGGCTCTGCCCGACCAGTTCGACCTCGCGACCGCGTACGCGTTCAGCCTGACGATCGACGGCGTCCAGATCCCGCACATCATGGAGATCAGCGGCCTCAAGATCGAGGTGGACAAGGTCGCCTACCAGCAGCAAGCCCAGGACGGGAAGTTCATCACCCGCCAGATGATGGGCCGCCAGAAGGCCGGTGAGTTCAAGGTCAAGCGCGGCCTGACGGACTCCAAGACGGTCACCGACTGGCTCAAGATGGTCTACGAGGGCAAGCTCTCCACGGCCCGCAAGACCGCCGAGGTCGCGATCTACACGTCCGACAACCAGCTCCTGAAGCGGATGAACTTCCGCAACGTGTGGGTCAAGGACGTCGAGCTCGGCGGCACGCTCAAGGCCGGGTCCACCGAGCCGCTGTCCGAGTCGTTCACGGTGTGCTGGGACGAGGCGGAGTTCGCCTGATGCGACGCACCGTCCCCCTGGCGCTGGCCGAGCCGGACGTCGACGAGCCCGACGAGGGCCCGACGACGTCCGGCCGCCGGCCCGCGCTGCGCACCGAGTTCGACTTCCGGCTGCCCCGCGGGTACCTGGACGACGACGGCGTGCTGCACCGCGACGGCACCATGCGGCTGGCCACCGCGCGCGACGAGCTCCTGCCCCTGTACGACGCGCGCGTGCAGGAGAACCCCGCGTTCACCACGGTCGTGCTGCTGGGCCGCGTCATCACGTCGCTCGGCACGCTGCCGTCCGTGAACGCGAACGTCGTCGAGCACATGTTCGCGTCCGACGTCGCTTTCCTGCAGGACCTGTACCGCCGCATCAACGCCGAGGGCCACACGCGCGCCGCGGTGACCTGCCCGTCGTGCCAGCACCGCTTCGAGGTCGACATCTCGGGTGGGCGCCTGGGGGAATCGTGACGTACGCGGCCGAGCGCATCCACGAGGAGGTCGCGTACGTCGCCTACCACTTCCACTGGGGGCTCGACGACATCCTCGACCTGGAGCACCCGCAGCGGCTGCGCTACGTCCGCGAGATCGCCGCGATCAACCGGCGGATGAGCGAGGGCGGCTGACATGCGCTGGCCGTGGCAGCGCACGTCGCCGTCGGCGGTCAGCCCGACCACGACGGGTCCGCCCACCCTGCCGCCAACCTCGTCGTCAGCCCTGCCGCCGACCCAGCCGCCCAGTGCGCCGCCCAGCGCGCCGCCCACTGCACCGCCCGCCGAGTCGAACGCCGGGTGGGCCTTCGTCGCCCCGCTGCGCCCGACCGTCCAGGCGATCGCGCTCACCAGCCGCCCGCTCGCCTTCCTCGACGACCTGCCTACGCGCCGCCCGCCGACCTTCCTGCGCGACGTCTCCCACGCCGTGCACGCGCTCGCGCCGTCCGGTGTGGTCGACGGCGACGGCGGCAGGCTCGGCGCTCCCGTGCAGCGCGCGGCCGACCTCGACCTCGATCTCCTGCCGCCCGCTCCGCCCGCCGCCGCGCTCCCCCCACGAACGAGGGGCAGCGCGCTCACCGGCCTGGACACGGCGCCCGCCGGTGTCCCGCCAGTCCGCGCCCAGGCCGTCCCACCCGAGCTCACGCTGCTCGCCCCGCCACCGGACCCCACTGGCGGAACGCCCGCCTCAGCGACGCCCGCGACGGTGCAGCGCTCCGAGGCGACGACGCCCACGCCCGTGCCGCGCGCCGAGGCATCCGCGCCCGTCGGCCGAGACCCGGATTCCGCGCCCAGCCTCGAGGTCGCGGAGCCGCTGGTCAGCGCGCCGTGGCGGCACGCGGAAGGACCGACGGCGGACGAGCCGGCGCCCTCGGTGTGGTCCGACGGGACGGCGACCTACGTCGAGCTGGGCCTCGCGGCGCCCACTCCACTGGCGCCCACCGCTCCGCCCACTTCCCTGCCCACTTCCCTGCCCACTTCCCTGCCCACGGCTCCGCCACCCACCGCCCCCCTTCCCTCTGCCGGAGTGACGCGCTCGGGGGGTCCGTCCCTCCAGCGCAGGCTCGGCCTCGGCGCTCCACTGCCGCACGAGCCCGCCTCGGCCTCGCAGTCGTCGGCGCAGTCGGCCCCGCAGTCGTCGGCCCCGCGGTCGTCGGGCTCGCAGTCGTCGGCAGCGGCAACCGCGGCGCCAAGCGGGCCGCGACGCGACGCGCCCATCGTGCAGCGGCTCGACGCGGTTGCCACCGGGCACTCGAACACAGGGTCGCCCGCCGTCACGGCCGGACCCGCGACGCCCGTCGAATCGCCAGCCGGGCCGGCGGCCCTCGTCGAGCCACCGGCCGGCGGGGCTCACAACGTCGAGCTGCCACTCGCCACACCGCCAGCCC
>JAEWOA010000242.1 GCA_023461115.1 Actinomycetes bacterium | reverse complement strand
GCCCGGTACCGCGGGGCCGGCCCTTCGTCGGCCGTCAGCCGGACCGCTCCCCCGTCGTGTCCAGGCGACCACGCCGGGATCCCGACGCCGGCCAGCGCCGCGAGCACGCGGTCGACGTCCCGCGCGTCGGGCGCGACGACGAGCGCGCCCCGCCCGCCCAGCAGGCACGCGGCGACGGCCTGCGCGACCGCGTCTTGCCAACGCTGGCCCGCGGTGCCCGGAAGCGCGGTCCACACCGCGCGCGGCGCGGCGCCGGCCATGACGTGCTGGAGGAACGCCGGCCCCCCGCGATAGTCCGCCCATGCGCCCGCGTCGGCGCTCGGCGGCTCGATGCGCTGGGCCGCCGGCATCGGCTCGGCCTCGACGCGGGCGTGGCGCGACGGGATCGCGAGCCGCAGCACGTCGGGCAACGTGCCCGCCCAACGGTCGGCGACCGTCCGGCTCAAGCGGGCGACCGCCGGTGTGAGCACGGCCTCGCTCGAGACCACCCGCCGCAGCGGCGCCAACGGGCCGTCGTGCTCCGCCTCGTCGAGCCGCTCGAGGATGTACCCGTCCGCGTCCTGCGCGCCGAAACGCACCTTGACGCGCGCGCCAGGAACCGCGGCGTCGGCCATCGCGGCGGGCACCGCGTACTCGAACGGGCGGTCCAGGTGCGGGGGCGACAGATCCACGCACACGCGCGCGACCGGACATTGCGCGGCGATCACCACGCCGTCCGTGCGCGGCTGACGGCGCTTCTTCGGCGTGGGCAGGCCGTCGAGCGTCAGCTGCTCGCCGGCCGTCGTCTCCACGCGCCTATCTCACCACGCGGCGCCCACGCCACCTGCGCCTCGTCGCCTGCGCCTCGTCCCCCGTGTGCGGGCTCAGCCGACGGCGGAACGCAGGTCGTCGACGCGGTCGGCGCGCTCCCAGGTGAACGTGGGCAGCTCGCGGCCGAAGTGCCCGTACGCGGCGGTCGGCCGGTAGATCGGGCGCTTGAGGTCGAGGTCGCGGATGATCGCGGCCGGGCGCAGGTCGAACACCTCGCGGATCGCGGCGGTCAGCACGCTGTCGGGCGCCACGCCCGTCCCGAACGTCTCCACGTACAGGCCCACCGGGTGCGCCTTGCCGATCGCGTACGCCACCTGCACCTCGCACCGGCGGGCGAGTCCCGCGGCGACGACGTTCTTGGCGACCCAGCGCATCGCGTACGCGGCGGAGCGGTCGACCTTGGACGGGTCCTTGCCGGAGAACGCGCCGCCGCCGTGGCGCGCGAACCCGCCGTACGTGTCGACGATGATCTTGCGGCCCGTGAGCCCGGCGTCGCCCTGCGGCCCGCCCACCACGAACTTGCCGGTCGGGTTCACGTACAGGTCGTATGACGACGAGTCGAGGTCCACCTGGGCGAGCACGGGACGGATCACGTGCTCGAGGATCGCCGGCTGCAGGTAGGACTCCAGATGCAGGTCCGGCTCGTGCTGCGTCGAGAGCACCACCGTGTCGACGCGCACCGGGACGTCGTTCTCGTACCCGATCGTCACCTGCGTCTTGCCGTCGGGGCGCAGGCCCGGCACGACGCCCTCCTTGCGCACCTGCGCCAGGCGCTCGGAGAGGCGGTGGGCGATCCAGATCGGCAGCGGCATCAGGCTCGGCGTCTCGTCGGACGCGTAGCCGAACATCAGGCCCTGGTCGCCCGCGCCCTGGCCGTCCAGCTCGTCGTGGTCGCTCGTGTCGTCGCGGAGCTCGAGCGACTTGGCGACGCCCTGCGCGATGTCCGGCGACTGCTGGCCGATCGACACCGAGACGCCGCACGACTCACCGTCGAAGCCGATGTGCGACGAGGTGTAGCCGATCTCGCGGACCGTCTGGCGGACGATCTGTGGGATCTCGACGTACGCCTCGGTGCTCACCTCACCAGCGACGTGCACGAGCCCGGTGGTCACCATCGTCTCGACCGCGACGCGAGCGTCCGCGTCCTGCGCGAGGATCGCGTCGAGGATCGCGTCCGAGATCTGGTCGCAGATCTTGTCCGGATGGCCTTCCGTCACCGACTCGGACGTGAACAGGCGCATCGCGGGAACGGTCATGGTGTCCAAGCGTAGTCGCGCGCGCTCGAACGCCCGTGCAACGTCCACGCGTGGCCGCCGCAGTTGCGCGCGGTTTCAGCGCATTGCCGCGATCGCGTCCCACATCGCGTGCGCGACGTCGAGCTTGCTCCCCCGCGCATGGCCCACGACCTCGCCCGCCGACGAGAGCAAGGTCACGTCGTTGTCGGCGGTCCCGAAGCCCTGGCCGCCGCCCACGGCATTCACCGCGAGCAGGTCGGCGCCCTTGCGCAGCGCCTTGGCGCGGCCGTGGTCCAGCACCGTCCCGTGGGCGTCACCGGTCTCGGCCGCGAAGCCGACCACGACCTGACCGGCGCGGAGCCGGTCACGCGCCAGCTCGGCGAGCACGTCGGGCGTCTGGACCAGCTCGATCGTGGGGGGTGCGCCGTCCGCGCGCTTCTTGATCTTGGCCTCGGCGGGGCTCACGGGCCGGTAGTCCGCGACAGCGGCCGCCATGATGACGACGTCCGCGTCCTTGGCCGCGGCGCGCACGGCGTCGCGCAGCTGTTCGGCGGTCTCGACCGTGACCAGCTCGACCCCCGCGGGCGCCGCGACCGCCAGGTTCGCACCGACCAGCGTGACGCGGGCGCCACGCTCGAGCGCGGCCTGCGCGAGCGCGACGCCCTGCTTGCCCGACGAGCGGTTGCCGAGGTATCGCACGGGGTCGAGAGGCTCGCGCGTGCCACCCGCGGAGACGACGACCTGCGCGCCGTCCAGGTCGAGCGGATGCCGCGCCACCAGCGCGAGCGCGGCGGAGGCGATCTGGTCCGGCTCCGGCAGGCGCCCGGGGCCCGTGTCGGCGCCCGTGAGGCGTCCGGCCGCGGGGTCGAGCACGTGGACGCCGCGCGCGCGCAGGGTCGCGACGTTCGCGACGGTCGCGGGGTGCTCCCACATCTCGGTGTGCATCGCCGGCGCCAGGAGCACGGGCGCGCGCGTGACCAGCAGCGTCGCGGTCAGCAGATCGTCGGCCTGGCCGGCGGCCGCGCGCGCGAGCAGGTCCGCGGTCGCGGGTGCGACGACGACCAGGTCCGCCTGCTGGCCGATCGCGACATGCGCGACCTGGTCGACGTCCTCGAAGACGTCGGTCGTCACCGGCTGGCCGGAGAGCGCCTCCCACGTGGGGCGGCCGACGAACTGGAGCGCGGCCGTCGTCGGCACCACGCGCACGGCATGCCCGGCCTCCTTCAGGAGGCGCAGCAACAGCACCGCCTTGTAGGCGGCGATGCCGCCCGCGACGCCGAGGACGATGCGCATGTGCCGACGACTGCCGCGGGCGGTGAGGGCGGTCAGCCCTCGGTGACCTCGGAGGTCAGGAGGCCACGGTCGATCTCGCGCATCGCGATCGAGAGCGGCTTCTCCTGCGGGCGGGTGTCGACGAGCGGGCCGACGTACTCGAGCAGGCCCTCGTTGAGCTGCGCGTAGTAGGCGTTGATCTGGCGCGCGCGCTTGGCCGAGTACAGCACCAGGGCGTACTTCGAGTCGGCGCGCTCCAGGAGCTGGTCGATCGGCGGGTCGGTGATGCCCGTGGGGGCGGCGACGGTTCCGGACACGGAGGTCTCCCGGTGGTGCGACGGTGATGGAGCGCCAGCCGAGGGGCCAGCACGACGAACTGCCAGGATTCTACCCGGTGACCACACCCATGACGTGGACGAGCTCGTCGGTGGCCCGGCGCACGTCGTCGTTGACGATCACGTGGTCGAACTCGGACTCCGCCGCGAGCTCCACGCGCGCAGTCGCGAGGCGGCGCTCACGCTCCTGCTCGCCCTCGGTCCCCCGCCCGACGAGCCGGCGGACCAGCTCGTCGAACGAGGGCGGGGCGAGGAAGACGAAGCGCGCGTCGGGCATGGACGCGCGCACCTGGCGCGCGCCCTGCAGATCGATCTCGAGGAGTGTGGGCACGCCTGCCGCGAGCCGCTCCTCCACGGCCTTGCGTGGAGTGCCGTAGCGGTTCACGCCGTGCACGACCGCCCACTCCAGCATCTCGCCCGCCGCGACCATGCGGTCGAACTCGTCGGCGCCGACGAAGTGGTAGTGCACGCCCTCCACCTCGCCCGGCCTCGGCGCCCGCGTGGTCGCGGACACCGACAGCCACACCTGCGGGTAGCGCGCGCGCACGTCGGCGGACACGGTGCCCTTGCCGACGGCGGTCGGTCCGGCGAGAACAGTGAGCCGGGCGGGCGTCGTCGTCATGGGCGGTGCGTCGCTCCTCGTGAGAACGGGAGGACCGACCGCGCCCCTCAGCCCGGGAAGCGCTGGATCAGGGCCTCCACCTGGTGGGGCCCGAGGCCGCGGACACGCCGCGTCTCGGAGATTCCGATGTCGGCCATAATCTCACGCGCCTTGACCTTGCCGATGCCGGGCAGGGACTCGAGCAGCGAGACGACCTTGAGCTTGCCGATCGTCTCGTCCTTCTGGCCTTGGTCGATGACCTCCGACAACTTGCCGTTCTGGTACTTGAGGCGGTGCTTGACCTCGGCGCGGGCCTGCCGGGCGGCGGCGGCCTTCTGCAGCGCGGCGGCGCGCTGTTCAGGAGTCAGCGGAGGGAGTGCCACGGCGTCACCCTTCTTCTCGGTGCTCGGTGCTGGAGCCGACGGGCTGGACGCCCGCTACCTGCGAACCTAGCGACGACCTGCAGGTCCGGCAACGCGACAGCGCGCGCGTCGGGGCAGCAATTCGCGCAAGGAACGGCTGGCTACGAGCGCAGAGCCGCCTGAGCCTCGTCGGCGGCGCGCCTCGCGGCGTCCCGCAGCGCGCCGACGTCCGGACCGGCGACCAGCACCCCGCGCGACGAGGACGCGAGCACCTGGCGGCGTGCGTCGCCGAACACCCCGGCGAGCTCGCGCGCGCCACCGCCCTGAGCGCCGACCCCGGGCGCGAGCAGCGGGCCATTGACACCTGCGAGGTCGACGCCGGTCGTCATGGCGGCGTCGCCGATCGTCGCGCCGACGACCAGCCCGACCGATCCCATCGGCTCGACGCCCGCGTTGATCGCGGCCGCGCGCGCGGCGATCGCGGCCGCGACGCTCACGCCATCGTCGGTCCGGGCGTGTTGGATCTCGTGGCCCTCCTTGTTGGAGGTCAGGCACAGCACGAACAGCCCCCGCCCGGTCGCGAGCGCCTGGTCGACGGCCGGCTCGAGCGAGCC
Organism: Actinomycetes bacterium; assembly: GCA_023461115.1. Classification (GTDB taxonomy): domain Bacteria; phylum Actinomycetota; class Actinomycetes; order Actinomycetales; family Cellulomonadaceae; genus Cellulomonas. The sequence continues at coordinate 58,904 of JAEWOA010000242.1, read as the reverse complement.
GAAGCCCAGGAACGGAGAGACCGTGAGGGCGTCCCCTGCGAGCGGCGAGCCGTCGCGCAGGAATGCGTCCGCGTACGCGCCCATCGTCGAGCCGATGTCGCCGCGCTTGGCGTCGACCACGACGAGTGTGCCGGTCTCGCGGCCTGCGGCGACGATCTCCTCGAGCACCGCGAGGCCGCGCGAGCCGTGGCGCTCGAAGAACGCGGCCTGTGGCTTGACCGCCGCCACCCGCCCGGCGACCGCCTCGAGCACCGTCAGCGAGAACCGGCGCAGGCCCTCGGCGTCGTCGTCCAACCCCCACTGCGCGAGGAGGACCTCGTGCGGATCGATCCCGACGCACAGCGGGCCGTGCTCGTCCATCGCGCGCGCCAGGCGCGCGCCGAACCCGGCCGTCACGCCGTGGCCAGCGCGGTCCGACGGGCTGCCGTGGCGGCCTCGTGCTCCTGCAGGCTGGTGACCTCGAACGGGCCCGCGAGGGCCGCCTCGATCGCCTGGACCGCGGCGCCGAGCTGCTGCACGGTCGTCACCATCGCCTTGTCCGCCGCGACTGTCGCCGCGCGGATCTCGTAGCCGTCGGCACGCGCGCCCTGGCCGGACGGCGTGTTGACGACCATGTCCACGTCGCCCGCGGTGATCAGGTCGACGATCGTCGGCTCGCCGTTCGGGCCACGCCCCGACGAGTGCTTGCGCACCACCGTCGAGCGGATTCCGGAGCGGTGCAGCACCGTGGCGGTGCCCTCGGTCGCGAGGATCTCGAAGCCCAGCTCCGCGAGCCGCTTGACCGGGAAGACGATCGAGCGCTTGTCGCGGTCGGCCACCGAGATGAACGCCTTGCCGCTGGTCGGAAGGCCGCCGAACGCCGCGTCCTGCGACTTGGCGAACGCCGTCGGGAAGTCGACGTCGAAGCCCATGACCTCGCCCGTCGAGCGCATCTCCGGGCCGAGCACGGTGTCGACCACGTTGCCCTCGGCCGTTCGGAACCGGCGGAACGGCAGCACGGCCTCCTTGACGGCCACGGGCGCGTCGAGGTCGAGCACCGAGGCGTCCGTCGCGGGCAGCAGGCCCTCGGAGCGCAACTGCGCGATCGTCTTGCCCGCCATCACGTGCGCCGCGGCCTTGGCGAGCGAGACGCCCGTGGCCTTCGAGACGAACGGCACGGTCCGTGACGCGCGCGGGTTGGCCTCCAGGACGTAGAGCACGTCGCTGACCAGCGCGAACTGGATGTTCAGCAGCCCGCGCACCCCGACGCCGCGCGCGATCGCCTCGGTGGACAGGCGGATGCGCTCGAGCTCGGCGAGCGAGAGCGTCACGGGCGGGAGCACGCACGCCGAGTCGCCGGAGTGGATTCCGGCCTCCTCGATGTGCTCCATGACGCCGCCCAGGAACAGCTCGGCGCCGTCGAACAACGCGTCCACGTCGATCTCGATCGCGTCGTCGAGGAAGCGGTCGATCAGCAGCGGCGAGAGCGTCCCGGCGCGGCCGCCGTCCGCGGCGTTCTCCAGGGCGCGCTCGACGTACTCGGTGAGCTGCGCCTCGTCGTAGACGATCTCCATGCCACGCCCGCCCAGCACGTACGAGGGACGGACCAGCACGGGGAAGCCGATGCGGCGGGCCGTCTCCTTGGCGCCCGCGAGCGTCGTCGCGGTGCCGAACGCGGGGGCGGGCAGGCCCGCCGCCTCGAGCACCTTGCCGAACTCGCCGCGGTCCTCAGCGGCGTCGATCGCCGCGGGCGACGTGCCGAGGATCGGCAGGCCCGCGTCCTGCAGGCGCTGCGCGAGCGAGAGCGGCGTCTGGCCGCCGAGCGTCACGATCACGCCGGCCACCGGCCCCGCCGCGAGCTCGGCCTGGTAGACCTCCAGCACGTCCTCGAACGTCAGCGGCTCGAAGTACAGCCGGTCGGACGTGTCGTAGTCCGTCGAGACCGTCTCGGGGTTGCAGTTGACCATCACGGTCTCGTACTCGCCCTTGAGCGTGAGCGCGGCGTGCACGCACGAGTAGTCGAACTCGATGCCCTGCCCGATACGGTTGGGGCCCGAGCCCAGGATGAGGATGGCCGGGCGCTCGCGCGGCGCCACCTCGGTCTCCTCGTCGTACGACGAGTAGTGGTAGGGCGTGAGGGCCGCGAACTCGGCCGCGCACGTGTCGACCGTCTTGAACACCGGCCGCAGGCCGACGGCGTGCCGGGCGCCGCGCACGGCGTCCTCGGTGGTGCCGCGGAGCTGCGCGATCTGCGCGTCCGAGAGGCCGTGGCGCTTGGCGTGCTCGAGCACGTCGCGCGTCAGGGCGTCCGCGGTCCGCGTGGCCTCGGCTACCTCGTTGATCAGCACGATCTGGTCCAGGAACCACGGGTCGATGCCCGTGCGCTCGTACACCGTCTCGAGCGGCACGCCCGAACGCAGCACCTGCTGCACGTCGATCAGGCGGCCCTCGGTCGGGCGCGAGATGGAAGCGACGAGCGCGTCGAGCGCGACACCAGTGGCCGCCGCGCCGTCCCAGTGGAACACCGAGCCCTTCTTGTCGATCGAGCGCATGGCCTTGCCGAGCGCCTCGGTGAAGTTGCGGCCCAGGGCCATGGCCTCGCCGACCGACTTCATGGTCGTCGTGAGCGTCGGGTCGGCGGCCGGGAACTTCTCGAACGCGAACCGCGGCACCTTGACGACGACGTAGTCCAGCGTCGGCTCGAAGCTCGCGGGCGTCGAGCCCGTGATGTCGTTCGGGATCTCGTCGAGCGTGTACCCGACCGCGAGCTTCGCCGCGATCTTGGCGATCGGGAAGCCCGTCGCCTTGGAGGCCAGGGCCGACGAGCGCGAGACACGCGGATTCATCTCGATCACGACGACGCGGCCCGTGTCGGGCTCCACCGCGAACTGGATGTTGCAGCCGCCGGTGTCCACGCCGACCTCGCGGATCACCGCGATGCCGATGTCGCGCAGCTTCTGGTACTCGCGGTCGGTGAGCGTGAGCGCGGGCGCCACCGTCACCGAGTCGCCCGTGTGGACGCCCACCGGGTCGACGTTCTCGATCGAGCAGACCACCACGACGTTGTCGTGCTTGTCGCGCATGAGCTCGAGCTCGTACTCCTTCCAGCCGAGGATCGACTCCTCCAGGAGCACCTCGGTGGTCGGCGAGTAGTGCAGGCCCTGCCCGACGATCCGGCGCAGGTCGGCCTCGTCGTACGCGATGCCCGAGCCCAGGCCGCCCATGGTGAACGACGGCCGCACGACGACCGGGTAGCCCAGGTCCTCGACCGCGGCCAGCGCGTCCTCGATCGTGTGCACGATCGCCGACCGCGCGGACTCGCCGCCGCACACGTCGACGACCTGCTTGAACTGCTCGCGGTCCTCGCCCTTCTGGATCGCGGGGATGTTGGCGCCGATGAGCTCGACGCCGAACTTCTCCAGCACGCCCGCCTCGTCGAGCGCGATCGCGGCGTTGAGCGCGGTCTGGCCGCCCAGCGTCGGCAGGATCGCGTCCGGGCGCTCCTTCGCGATGATCGTGGTCAGGACCTCGGTGGTGATGGGCTCGACGTACGTGGCGTCGGCGAACTCCGGGTCCGTCATGATCGTGGCCGGGTTGGAGTTGACGAGGACGACCCGCAGGCCCTCCTCCTTGAGCACGCGGCACGCCTGCGTGCCGGAGTAGTCGAACTCGCAGGCCTGGCCGATGACGATCGGGCCGGACCCGATGACGAGGACGCTGGAGATGTCGGTGCGGCGAGGCATCAGGCGGCGCCCTTCGTGGTGTGGTCGTTCATGAGGTCGACGAAGCGGTCGAAGAGATATGCGGCGTCGTGCGGGCCGGCGGCGGCCTCGGGGTGGTACTGCACCGAGAACGCGGGCAGGTCGAGCGCCTCCAGGCCCTCGACCACGTCGTCGTTGAGGTCCACGTGGCTGACGACGACGCGGCCGTAGCGGCCGCCGTCGTGCGGCGCGACCGACTCGCCCTCGAGCGGCGCGTCGACCGCGAAGCCGTGGTTGTGCGCCGTGATCTCGACCTTGCCAGTCTTGCGGTCGATCACCGGCTGGTTCACGCCGCGGTGCCCGTAGCCCAGCTTGTACGTGCCGTAGCCGAGCGCGCGCCCGAGGAGCTGGTTGCCGTAGCAGATGCCGAAGAACGGGATCTTGCGGTCGAGCACGCCGCGCAGCAGGTCGATCTCGTGCGTGGCCGCCGCCGGGTCGCCCGGGCCGTTGGAGAAGAACACGCCGTCCGGCTGCACCGCGAGCACGTCGTCGAGCGAGGCCGACGACGGCAGCACGTGCACCTGCACGCCGCGCTGCGCGAGGCGCTGCGGGGTCATGGCCTTGATGCCCAGGTCGATGGCCGCGACGACCGCGACGGGCTCGGCCAGCGGCTGGCCGTCGGCGTCGAGCGCGTCCACGACGTACGGCTCGCTCGTGGTGACCTCGCCCGCGAGGTCGGCGCCGGCCATCGGCGGTGCGGCGAGCACGCGCGCGACGAGCTCGTGCTCGGACGCCAGCGCCTCGCCGGAGAACACGCCCGCGCGCATCACACCGCGCTCGCGCAGGTGGCGCGTCAGCGCGCGCGTGTCGATGCCAGAGATCCCGACGATCCCCTGCGCGGCCAGCTCCTCGTCGAGCGTCCGGCTCGCGCGCCAGTTGGACGCGCGGCGCGCGGGGTCCCGCACCACGTAGCCCGCCACCCAGATGCGGCCCGACTCCGGGTCCTCGTCGTTGACCCCCGTGTTGCCGATGTGCGGCGCGGTCATCACGACGATCTGGCGGTGGTAGCTGGGGTCGGTCAGCGTCTCCTGGTAACCGGTCATCCCGGTGTTGAAGACGATCTCGCCGAGCGTCTGGCCGGTGGCGCCGTACGCCTGCCCGGTGAACGTCCGGCCGTCCTCGAGGACCAGCACAGCCTTTTCGACCAACACAGCCTTGTCGGCCAGCACAGCCTCGGTCATGAGTGCTCCTTGCTCGGTCGCGGAGCGTCGTCCGCGGAATCAGGGTTCGGGGTGGCGGCCAGCTCGCCGGCCGCGGCGATCAGCGCCTCGCGGTCGGCCGCATGGCGCGTGCGCAGGCCGGTGTCCAGACCGCGTGCGTCGTCGGCCGCGACAGCCCACGTCAGCACGACGAGGCCGTCGCCTCCGACGACCTTGCCCGCGATGCCGGGGGCCGCCGTGGCCGCCCGCAGCGCGCCGGCCGGGACGAAGAGGTCGGCGGCGCCGGTGCGCTCGACGAGCACGCCCGCGTCGTGGACCGACACCGACGCTGGGCTGCGGACGCCCAGGTCGGCGGCCACCACGCGGTCGAGCCAGTCCCCCGCGGCCGTCGTCGAGACGTACACCGCCTCCACCGGGCCGAAGCGCCGGGCGCCGAGGCCGTCGGGGCGCGTCGGCAGCGCGGGGACGAGCGCCGCGGTGCTTCGTCGTCGCCGGTTCCAGCCGGCGCGCATGCCCCACCACGAGAGCGCGACGATGGCCACGCAGACGCCGACGGCGCCGATCTGGCCCGGGGTCACCGGCCCACCACCACGTCTTCGTCGCACGACTCGCCGCCCAGGACAGTCGCGCGCCCGCGGAGGAACGTCGCGATCACGCAGCCCGAGAGCTCGCGGCCGCGGAACGGCGAGTTGTCGGACTTGGTGGCCTGCTCCGCGGGGTTGATCACGCGGCGCACGTCGGGGTCCACGAGCACCAGGTTGGCGGGCTCCCCCACCGCGATGGGCCGCCCGTGGCCCTCGACTCGGCCGATCCGCGCGGGGGTCGTCGACAGCACGCGCGCGACGTCCGCCCAGGTCATCCGGCCCGTGTCGACCATCGTCTCCTGCACCACCGAGAGCGCGGTCTCCAAGCCGGTCATGCCGAACGCGGCGGCTGCCCACTCGCAGTCCTTGTCCTCGCGCGGGTGCGGCGCGTGGTCGGTGGCCACGATGTCGATCGTGCCGTCCGCCAGGCCCGCGCGGACCGCCTCGACGTCCACCTGCGTGCGCAGCGGCGGGTTGACCTTGAACAACGGGTCGTAGCCGCGGGCCAGCTCGTCCGTGAGCATCAGGTGGTGCGGCGTGACCTCGGCGGTCACGTCGATGCCGCGAGACTTGGCCCAGCGGATGATCTCGACCGAGCCCGCCGTCGACAGGTGGCAGACGTGCAGGCGCGAGCCCACGTGCTCGGCCAGCAGCACGTCGCGCGCGATGATCGCCTCCTCGGCGACCGCGGGCCAGCCCGCGAGCCCGAGCTCGGCGGACACGACGCCCTCGTGCATCTGGGCGCCGTCCGTGAGGCGCGGCTCCTGCGCGTGCTGTGCGATCACGCCGTCGAAGGCCTTGACGTACTCGAGCGCGCGCCGCATGACCACCGGGTCGTGTACACACTTGCCGTCGTCGGAGAACACGCGCACCTGCGCCTGCGACTCGGCCATCGCGCCGAGCTCCGCGAGCCGGTCGCCCTCCAGGCCCACCGTCACGGCGCCCACGGGGTGCACGTCGACCCAGCCGGCCTCACGGCCCAGGCGCCACACCTGCTCGACGACGCCCGCGGTGTCCTGCGTGGGCGTCGTGTTGGCCATGGCGTGCACGGCGGTGAACCCGCCGAGCGCCGCGGCGCGTGTGCCGGTGCGGATGGTCTCGGCGTCCTCGCGGCCGGGCTCGCGCAGGTGCGTGTGGAGGTCGACCAGGCCCGGCAGCAGGACCAGGCCGGAGCCGTCGATCTCGACGACGTTGCCGTGCTCGCGGATGAGCTCGTCGCTCGGCGTCAGGCCCTCGCCGATCTCGGCGACGACCCCGCCCGCGAGCAGCACATCGGTGCGGCCCTCGCCCAGGGGTGAGACGTCGCGCAGCAGGTAGGTGGTCACTCGGCCGTCCTCGTCTCGTTCGTCTGCTCGCCCGCGAGCAGCAGGTACAACACCGCCATGCGCACGGCGACCCCGTTGGCCACCTGCTCGACGATGACCGCGCGCGGCGAGTCGGCCGCGTCCGCGGAGATCTCCAACCCACGGTTCATGGGCCCGGGGTGCAGCACGATCGCGTGGTCGGGCAGCGCCGCCAGCCGCGACGCGTCCAGCCCGTAGCCGCGCGTGTATTCCAACGGGCTCGGGAAGAATCCGCCGCCCGCGCTGCTCATCCGCTCGCGCTGGACGCGCAGCATCATGATCGCGTCGGGCTTGTCGGCGATCACGTCGTCGAGCCGGTAGCTCACCTCGGCGGGCCACGCGCCCACGCCGACCGGGAGCAGGGTCGGCGGCGCGACGAGCGTGACGTGCGCGCCCAGCGTGGTCAGGAGCTGCACGTTCGACCGCGCGACGCGGCTGTGCAGCACGTCCCCGACGACCGCGACCCGCAGACCGTCCAGGTCCCGGCCGTCCACGTCCGCACGGCCCGAGTCGCCCACCAGGTGCCGGCGCAGCGTGAACGCGTCGAGCAGCGCCTGCGTCGGGTGTTGATGCGTGCCGTCGCCCGCGTTGACCACGGCGCCGCTGGTCCAGCCGGCGGTCGCCAGCGTGTGCGGCGCGCCACTCGCGTGGTGGCGGATCACAACCGCGTCGGCGCCCATCGCCTGCAGCGTGAGGGCGGTGTCCTTGAGCGACTCGCCCTTGGACACGCTCGAGCCCTTCGCGGAGAAGTTGATGACGTCGGCGGACAGTCGCTTGGCGGCGGTCTCGAAGCTGATGCGCGTGCGCGTCGAGTCCTCGAAGAACAGGTTGACCACTGTGCGCCCGCGCAGCGTCGGGAGCTTCTTGATCTCGCGTGACTGCGTCGCGGCCATGCGCGCGGCGGTGTCGAGGATGGTCACGGCCTCGTCGCGCGTCAGGTCCCTGGCGGAGAGCAGGTGCTTCATCGGGCAGCCCCCTCGATCAGCACGGCGTCGCGCCCGTCGGTCTCGGCCAGCAGCACGCGCACGCGCTCGGTGTGCGAAGTCGGCAGGTTCTTGCCCACGTAGTCCGCGCGGATCGGCAGCTCGCGGTGCCCGCGGTCGACGAGGGCGGCGAGCTGCACGGCCTTGGGCCTGCCCAGGTCCGAGATCGCGTCGAGCGCGGCGCGGATCGTGCGGCCGGAGAACAGCACGTCGTCGACGAGCACGACCGTCCGGCCGGCCAGGCCGCCCACGGGCATGTCCGTCTCCCCGATCGCGCGGGTGGGGTGGTGATGCAGGTCGTCGCGGTACATCGTCACGTCGAGGCTGCCGACGAGCCCCGCGGCGTCGAGCTCCGGCTCCACCTCGACGAGCTTCGCGGCCAGGCGCCGCGCGAGCGGCAGCCCGCGCGTCGGGATGCCCAGGAGCACCACGTCGGCGCCGCCCTTGTTCCGCTCGAGGATCTCGTGCGCGATGCGCGTCAGCGCCCGCGCGATCTCGGCCTCACCGAGGACGACAGTGGCCTGGGGGGCGGGATCCCCGCCGCCGGAAGGGGCGGGCGTGGGCAGGGCTGAACTCATTGAGCGACTCCTTCCCCGCCTCACGGGACGGGAGTTAAAGGAAGGTCTGCGGTCTTGGCCACCTTACCTGCTCGACCGCGCGTGCCCGGCGACGCGTCCATGAGGCGCCGATCACAGCCTCAGATCCCCGCACCTGGTCACGGCAGGCGCCCGACCACGGCGGTCGCGTCGCGCTCCTCGTCGCGAGCCGCATGCGCGACGAAGCCCGCGGCGCGCAGGATCTCGAGGTCGGCGTCACGCTGCCGCACGCTGGTCTCGACGACGAGCGCGCCTCCCGCGCGGAGCCATCCCGGCGCCTGGTCGGCGAGGCGGCGGTGGAGGGCGAGTCCGTCGTCCCCGCCGTCGAGCGCGAGCCGAGCCTCGTGGTCACGCGCCTCGGACGGCATCGTCGCGATCGCGCTCGTCGGCACGTAGGGCGCATTGGCGACGACGACGGCGACGCTCCCGCGCAACGACGCGGGCAGGGCGTCGAGCAGGTCGCCCTGGTGCACCCGTCCGGGTGGCAGGTTGCGGCGCGCGCACGCCACCGCGACCTCGTCCAGGTCGGCCGCGTGCACGTCGAGCGACGGCGCGCGCGCCAGGAGCGCGGCGGCGATGGCGCCGACTCCGCAGCACGCGTCCACGACCGTGGCCGACGGCGTCGTCGCGACGAGCTCCGCGGCCAGGTCGACCAGCAGCCGCGTGCGCCGGCGCGGCACGAACACCCCTGGCGCCACCGCCAGCCGCAGGCCGTCGAACTCGGCCCACCCGACCACCTGCTCGAGCGGCTCGCCGGCGCACCTGCGCGCCACCAGCGCGTCGAGCACCTCACCGCTGGCGCCCGTGCCGAGCAGCACGGCCGCCTCGTCCTCCGCGAACACGCAGCCCGCGGCGCGCAAGCGGCGCGCGAGCGCGGTCGCCTCGCCGTCCTCCGCGTTCGTGACCACGGTGGGCTCCTCGTCGTCGGTCCTGCACACTCCCCGGCGCCCGCCGCCGCGCGAATCGGGCCCTCGGCGGGCGCCTGTCACCCGGATGCCACGTCAGGTTGTCCGGCTCGTGCGCCGATTTCCCCTTCGTGCTCGGAACTGTGCCAGCGTGGGTGGGCGTCATCCAACTGCTCGCCGCCGGTCTTGTCGCCGGCTTCTGCGTGCTGCAGTGGCTCTGGTGGCGCAGCGAGCAGCGCCCGGCGGGCGCGGTGTGGGCGCTCGCGTGGTCCACGGACATCGGGCTGATGCTCCTGATCGGGGGCATCTCCGGGTACGTGCACGTCACCTCGATCGTCACGCTCCTCGCGTTCGCGCACACCCAGCTCACCGGCGGCTTCCTCCTGCTGGCCTTTCCCGCCACGCGCACGTTCGCCCGTGGGCCCCGCGTGCGGTGGTGGGTGGTCGGCGCGGCCCTGCCACTGGTCACCGGGGCGATCGCGTTCTCGTGGCCGGCCATGAGCCCCGGCGCGGCCCGGCCCGAGGAGGTGGTCGGCATCTGCCTCGTCGTCGCGGCGCTCGTCCTCATCGCGTACGTGGTGGTGGCCGTCGGCCGCAAGCACGTGTCCCGCTGGGGGATGCTGCTGGTCGTCGCGGGGCTCGAGTCGATGGTCATGCTCGTGGTCGCCGGGTTCACACGCGACACCCCGCTCGCCGCGCTCCTGCTCTCGCTGTGGGCCGTGCCGATCGCGTTCGGGCTCGCGGGGCTCGCGCTCGTGCGCGTGCGCGAGGCGCAGCACAACGCCGAACGCCAGCACCGCATGCGGGACGCGACGGCCGCGATCGCGAACGCCGCCTGGTTCGCGCGCAACGCCGACGGGCTGCTGATCAAGGCCCGCGACCAGGCGCGCGCCGTCCTGGCCGACCCGTCCGTCGAGGGCTCGCTGCGGCCGATCTCGCACGGGCGCTTCGTCTGCGAGCTGTTCCCCGAGGCCGCCGCTGGGCGCCTCGACGCGCTCGACGAGCAATCCCGCCAGTTCCTGCTCGACCTCGCCCAGATCGTCGCGACCGCCGCCGAGCGCTACGCGCTCGCCGAGCGCCTGAACCGCACCGCCTACACGGACGCGCTCACGGGCCTGCCGGGCCGGCGCTCCGCCGAGAAGCACCTGCGCGACATGATCGAGCGCGCCAACGTCGAGCGCACCCGCGTCTCGCTCGTGTACTGCGACCTCGACGGCTTCAAGCGGTTCAACGACATCCACGGCCACGAGGGCGGCGACGCGGTGCTCATGCGCGTCGCCGAGTACCTGCGCGCGGCGTCGGCGGACTACGACTCCTTCGTGGCGCGGCTCGGCGGCGACGAGTTCGTCGTCGTGGTCGCCCGCGCGCCGCAGGACGCCGAGCTGGTCGCGTTCGCGCGCGACCTGCGGGACGGGTTCGTCGACCGCAGCGTCGGCACGCGGCCGTCCCGGCTGTCCGTCGGGGTCGCCACCTGGGTTCCGGGCGACATCGTCGACCCCGACGCGCTCGTGCGCCACGCCGACCTCGCGATGCTCGAGGCCAAGCGGTCGCGCTCCGGCTTCCGGGTGTTCGACCGTGCGTTGCGCCGCCGCGTCGAGGCGTCCCGCCACCAGCGCGCGGCACTCGAGGCCGCCGTCACGGACGGGCTGTTCCGCGCGCACTTCCAGCCCATCGTCGACGCCCGCACGCTCGAGGTGGTCCAGGTCGAGGCGCTCGCGCGGTGGGACCACCACGGCCAGCTGATCCTGCCCGCGGACTGGCTCGAGCTCGCCGAGGAGACCGGGCTCATCGTCCCGATCGGGCTCGCGATGCTGAGGGACGCGCGGCGTGCGCTGGCGCGCTTCCAGATGCCCGTCTCGGTGAACCTCGCGGCTCGCCACCTGTCCGAGCCCGACGCCCTCGAGCAGATCCAGGCGGCGTGGGGCGACGCCTACTGGGAGCACCTGACGCTCGAGATCACCGAGAGCGCGCTCGTGCAGACCGTCCTCGCGGTGCCGGTGCTCTCCCAGCTCCGCGCGCGCGGCGTCCGCATCGCGGTCGACGACTTCGGCACGGGGTACTCGTCGCTCGCTCGGCTGGCGCGCCTGCCGGTCGACGTGCTGAAGATCGACCGGTCGTTCGTGCGGGAGATCGACACCGAGCGTGGCACCTCGGTGATCCGCGCCATCCTCGAGCTCGCCTCCGCGCACGGCCTGGACGTCGTCGCCGAGGGCGTCGAACGCGCCTCCGACCTGGACGCGCTCGTCGCGCTCGGGGTGCGCCGCGTGCAGGGCAACTTCCTCGGCAGGGCCACCCCCTCGCTCCCCATCCGTGGGCCGCGGCCGACCGTCGCGGCGGGGTCGTGGCCGACGAGCGGCGACGAGGGCGGGATCGAGGACACGCGCCCGCTGCGGGTCGTCCCGTCACCGCGGTCCGAGGGCGACGGCTACGCCGCGATGCACCGCCACGCCTGACGCGCGTGAGCCCGGCCCTGTCGTAGGGCCGGGCTCACGTCATACGGCTCGCCGTGGCGCCTAGGCGAGCAACGTCGGCTTGAGCTCCAGGAGACGGCCGAGCAGGCCGTTGACGAACGTCGGGGACTCGTCGGTCGAGAGCTCACGGGCCAGGTCGACCGCCTCGTCGACAGCCACCGCGTCCGGGACCTCGTCGTTGAACAGCAGCTCCCAGACCCCGATCCGCAGCAGCGCGCGGTCCACGGCGGGCATGCGGTCGATGGTCCACCCGTGCGAGTGGGCTGCGAGCAGCTCGTCGATGCGCGCGCCGTGCGCGGTCACGCCCTCGACGATGTCGACCGAGTACTGCGGCAACGCGGCCTCGGTGCCGGGGCGCGCGATGCGCTCGGCCAGGAGCGCGACGGGCTCGAGGCCGCGCTGGTCGGCCTCGAAGAGCACGTCGAGCGCCCGCTTGCGGGCCTTGGTGCGTGCGCCCACGTCAGTCGTTCACGCGGCCCAGGTAGCTGCCGTCGCGCGTGTCGACCTTCACCTTGGTGTTGGACTCCAGGAACAGCGGGACCTGGATCTCGTAGCCGGTCTCGAGCGTCGCGGGCTTGGTGCCGGCGCTGCTGCGGTCGCCCTGGAGGCCCGGCTCGGTGTACGTGACCTCGAGCACCACCGACGGCGGGAGCTCGACGTAGAGCGGGGCGCCTTCGTTCGTCGCGACCAGCGCGGTCTGGTTCTCGAGCATGAAGTGCGCCGCGTCGCCGACCGTCGTCTCGGGCACGTGGAGCTGGTCGTACGTGTCGGTGTCCATGAAGACGAAGTCGGTGCCGTCCTTGTACAGGTACTGCATGTCGCGCTTGTCGACGTTCGCGGTCTCGACCTTGACGCCCGCGTTGAACGTGCGGTCGACGACCTTGCCGCTGAGCACGTTCTTGAGCTTGGTGCGCACGAACGCGCCGCCCTTGCCCGGCTTGACGTGCTGGAACTCGATGACCGTCCAGAGCTGGCCGTCGATGCGAAGGACGATGCCGTTCTTCAGGTCGTTGGTGGTCGCCACGATGAGCCGCTTCCTGTTCGGGGGTGCTGGGTGGAGCGGTGGACAATCCTACCGGCTGCGACGCGCGCGCTCGTCAGCGGCGCTTCAGTCAGGCCAGCAGCGCCCGGCCCGCGGCGCCCAGCCCGGCCGCCCAGACCAGAGACGCGAGCGTGCCGATGACGAATCGCTCGGACGCTCCTGGGTTCTCCCGCAGCTCGGGGTACCGCCCCAGGCCCTTGACGGCGACGACGATCGCGATGCCGCTCGGCTCCCCCAGCAGCACGCAGCCGGTGACGGCCAGCCGCTCGAGCACACCGATCCACCGGCCACCGCGCAGCGTGGACCGCGCGCGCGGCCCGTCCGGGCCGTCGGACGCGGCGCGGGCCGGGATCGGCGGCGGCGGGACGGGCGGTGTGCCTTCAGGTGTCCCGTCCGGCGGCGGAGCCGATCCAGCGTCCCGCGACCGCGAGGCGAGCCGCAGCACGCCCGCCACCACCCAGACGCCGACCAGGCCGCTCAGCGCGAGCCCCACCACCACCACCAGCGCATCCACGCCCGCATCCTCCCCGACAACCCCCGCCGGCGCGATGAACTGGCTGCGATTCGCGGCAAGTTCTTCGCGTTGGCGCTATTGGGCTGCGGCCAGGAGGTGGGCGGCCGCACGGTGGGCCTGTTGCTCCTCCGGCCAGAGCGAGGCGCGCAGGCGCTTGCTCACCGCCTGCTGGCTGATCCCCAGGCGCGACGCGACGTCCTCCTGCCGGTCGTCGTCGGCCAACGCGTCGACCACCTCCCAGCCCTGGGCGCTGCGGCGCGCCGCCACGGCGGCCGCGAGCACCAGCACCGCCTCGGCGTCCCGGCCCGCGGTGTCGTCGTAACCCCGGACTGCGAGCGGGACACTGCGCTGCCGGCTCTTGGCCGCCTCCACGGCGGTGCGCGCCAGGATGAACGCGGGTCCCGAGCCCTCGCGCGTCGAGGTCGGGAGGGGCTCGTCGACCGGGCCGGCGCCGATGCCGATGCTCCACCCTCCGATTCGCAGGACCCGCATGGCCAGGCCGACGACGAGCGCGGGATCGTCGAGCACCGCCTGCACCTCGTCGCCGACCGTGCGCTCTATGCCGAGCCGCACGCCTTCGTCGCGGGCGGCCCCGCCCGCGACGAACCCCGGGCCGAGGAGGCCCAGGAGCTCCGGCACGCGGTCCCCGACGACGCGGCTCGACCGCTGGTCGATCGTCACGACGAACATGCCACCACTATGCAGGGTTGTACGGACATAAACAACCCTGCGCGCTTGTGGAGTTCGCTACCTGTTATGCGTCGTGGGCCCGCGGGAGGGCGCTCAAGGCCAGGCGGTAGCTGTCCAGGCCGAAGCCCGCGACCGTGCCGCTCGCGACCGGGCCGATCACCGACACGTGCCGGAAGGCCTCACGCGCGTACGGGTTGGTCAGGTGCACCTCGACGAGGGCCAGCCCCGCGCCCGTGACCTGCGCCGCCGCGTCCCGCAGCGCGTAGGAGTAGTGCGTGAACGCGGCCGGGTTGAGCACCACGTGCGCGCGGGTGTCGACCGCCTCGTGCAGCCACCCGATCAACTCCGACTCGTCGTTCGTCTGGCGGACCTCGACCTCGAGCCCGAGGTCCGCGGCCCAACCCGCCACCGCGGCGACGAGGTCCGCGTGCGTCGCCGACCCGTACACCTCCGGCTCACGCGTGCCCAGCCGCGACAGGTTCGGTCCGTTGAGCACCAGCACGCGCGTCATGGCCGCAGCCTAGAGGAGCCCTGCCGCACCGGTCGGGAGGCAGCCCGCGCGCCCGGGTCGTCGGGCGACGACGCCGTCGGGAACGCTCAAGTGGCGAGGCCGCCGCGCCGACGAACAGGTGTGGCTTGGGCTCTCGCGTGCGCAGCGGCCCTCGCCGTCGCAGCGGTCTTCTGGTCGCCCGGGCTCGCGGTCCTCGTCAGCCTGCGCGCCCGGCCGTCCTGGCTGGTCGTCGGCGCGGTCGCGCCGAGCCTCACGCTCGCGCTCGCGGGCCTGGTGTCCATCGCTGCGGAGGCGGTCCACGTGCCGTGGCAGCTCGCCTCCGTGGCGACCTTCGGCCTCGTCGTCCTCGCCGGCTCGATCGCGGCGGCCCGACGACGGCCAGCCGCGGCGCGGCTGCTCGACGCCCCGGGCTACCACGCGCGCAGGCTCGTCCTTGCGGTGCTCGGCGGTATCGGCCTGCAGCTCGTGCCGTTGGTCATCGGGCTACGCGATCCGCGCGCGGTCTTCAGCGGCTACGACGTGGCGGGCCATCTCAACTCGGTCGCGCTCATCCGCAGCACCGGACACGCCTCGTCCCTCCACGGCGGAGCCGTCAATACGCTCGACGGCTCCGCAGGCTCGTTCGACGCGGCCGCGTGGCACGCGATGGTCGCGCTGATCGGGTGGCCCGACCATGGCGTCGTCTTCACGGTCGCGTTCCTCGTGCTCGCCACGGTCGCGTGGACGTGTGGCGTGACGTTGCTCGCGCAGACCGCGCTGCCCGGCCGCCCACGTGCGCACCTGTGGGCGGCGGCGCTCAGCGGTGTCGGGATCGGCGTGCCGGCGACCCTCGGGCTGGCGCCCGGCGGCATCGTCCCGAACGCGGTCGCCAACGCGCTCGTGCCGGGCGCGTTGGCGCTGATCCTCGTGGCGGCACGCCGTCCGAGCGCGCGCGCAGCCATCCTCGCGGCCGGCGCGTTCGTCGGGTGCGCCCTGACCCACCCCAACACCGCCTTCACGCTGCTGGTGGCCGTGGCGCCGGTTGCCGCGGTGCGCCTGGCCCCCGCAGCGCGACGCGCGACGCGGACTGCGCGCGGCAGACTCGTCCTGCTCGGAAGCGCCGCCGCCGCAGCGGCAGCCTTCGCGATCGCCGCGACAGCGCTGCTGCGCCGTGGCCTGGTCGCGTGGGAGTTCACCACGCCGTCGCCCGCAATGGCCGTGCTGGACCTGCTCTCGGGGCAGGTCGGCACGCTCGGCGCCCACGCGGGCTACCTCGTGGTCGCGTGCGCGGCCGGCGGACTGTTCCTGGCCCGCACGCTGCGCAACCCTCGCGACCTCATGCTCGCGCTCGGCGCGCTCGTGGTGCTCTACGCGGCGATGTCCACGCCTGCCGAGGCCCTCGACCTGTTCAAGGCGCCGTGGTACGGCGAGGCCCGCCGCATCGCGTCACCGCTCGCGGCCGCGATGATCCCGTTCGCCGCGCTCGCGCTCGCCACCGCTCCCCGCGCGCTCCTGCGCGCCCTCGCGCGCAGCCGGCCGCGAGTGCCGACGACCCCGCGCGCCGCCGCGATCCTCGGCGCACTCGCGGTCGCCCTCACCGCGGCGCCTGGCCCGCTCGGGCTCGCGCACGACTCGGCGACGACCTTTCAGGGCGTCCCGGGCCAGCCGTCCCAGGCGACCATCGAGGAGGCGCTCGCGCTGCGGCGCCTGGCTCCCCGCTTGACCGAGGGCGCGGTCCTGAGCAGCCCGCTCTCAGGCGGCCTCACGCTGTTCGGGCTCGCCGGTGTCCCGGTGGTGCCGCGCTCGTCGTTCCCCACACCGAGCGCCGATGTCGAGCTGCTCGGGAGGCGCCTCGGCGATCTGCTGGCCGATCCGCAGGTGTGCGCTGCCGCGCGGCGGCTCGACGTCGCGTACGTGTACATCGACCCCACGCCCGTGCGCGCGAGCCCGATCATGCCCAACCTGACACGCGTGCCCGCCGGCGCGACCCTGATCGGCCGCGCAGGCCCGGCCGCGATCTACCGACTGCCGGAGTGCGCCGCTACAGCGTGACGACGCTGGCGTTCGGCGCGTCGGACGAGACCTCCGCGTACGCCGCGACGAGCAGCGTCGGGTCCGGGCCCTCGAGCCGCGAGACGCGGCCGACACCGTCGAGCACGACGAAGCGCAGGACGTCGCCGCGCGACTTCTTGTCGCGCCGCATCGCGGTCAGCAGCCGTTCCCAGCGGTCGCCCCGGTAGGTCGTCGGGAGGCCCAAGGCGGTCAGGATCGCGCGGTGGCGGGCGACGACGCCCTCGTCGAGCCGCCCCGCCAAGCGGGCCAGCTCGGCGGCGAACACCATGCCCACCGAGACCGCGGCGCCGTGCCGCCACTGGTAGCGCTCGACGTGCTCGATCGCGTGCCCGAACGTGTGGCCGTAGTTGAGGATCTCGCGCAGCCCGGCCTCGCGCAGGTCCTCCCCCACGACCTTCGCCTTGACCACGACGGCACGCTCGACGAGCTCGAGCAGCACGCCCGACCGCGCCGCGGCCACCGGGTCCTGCAGCAGCTCGATGTTGCCCTCGACGAGCTCCAGGATCCGCGGGTCGGCGATGAAGCCGCACTTGACGATCTCCGCCAGGCCCGCGACGAAGTCGTGGCGGCTCATGGACTCCAGGGCCGCGAGGTCGCACAGCACGCCCGCCGGCGGGTGGAATGCGCCGACGAGGTTCTTCCCCTCGGCCGTGTTGATGCCGGTCTTGCCGCCGACCGCGGCGTCGACCATCGCCAGGACCGTCGTCGGGACGTGGACCACGCGGATCCCGCGCAGCCAGGTCGCGGCGACGAATCCGCCGAGGTCGGTGGTCGCGCCGCCGCCGACCGTGACGATCGCGTCGGTGCGCGTGAAGTCGGCCTGGCCGAGCACACCCCAGCAGAAGGCCGCCACCTGCGCGGTCTTGGCCTCCTCGGCGTCGGGCACCTCGGCGCCGAACGCCTCGTAGCCACCGGCCCGCAGGTCCTCGAGGATCGCGTCGGCCGTCGTCGCGAGCGCCGCAGGGTGCACGACGAGGACGCGGCGCACGTTGCCGCCGAGGATCCCCGCGAGCTCGCCCAGCAGGTTGCGGCCGATCAGGACGTCGTAGGGCAGCGCGCCCTGCACTGGAACCCGTCGTCGCGTGCTCATGCGTCCTCCTCGTGTGCGTGGGCCGCCGCGAGCCGCCACGTCGCCAAGCCGTCCTCGATCGCCTGCGCCACGTCCGCGGGCCGCATGCCGTCCGTCAGCACCCGGACGGTCGAGACGCGCTCGTAGATCGGCCGCCGGGCCTCCATGAGCGCCTGCCACCGAGCCCGCGGGTTGCCGAGCAGCAGCGGACGCGACTGGTTGAGGCCGACGCGCGGAGCCGCATGCGCGAGCGTGACGTCCAGAAAGACGACGACGCCCCCGGACTGCCGGTAGTTGGCGAGCAGCGACTGCGTCTCCTCGTCGAGCACCGCGCCGCCGCCCAACGCGACCACGCCGTCGTGATCGGCGACCGCGCGCGCCACCGCGACGCGCTCGAGCGCGCGGAACGCCGGCTCGCCGTCGTCGACGAAGATCTCGCTGATGGGCTTGCCCGCGGTCGCCTCGACGTCCGCGTCGGTGTCCCGCAGCGCCGAATGCCACCGCTCGGCGAGCGCGCCGCCGACGGTCGTCTTGCCGGAGCCGGGCGGGCCGATCAGGACGATCTGGGGGCCGGGCAGTTCACTGTGGTGCACGCAGGCGAGGGTAGTCGTCAGCGGAGCAGGTCCGGCACCGCGTCCAGGTAGGCCGCCAGGTTGCGGCGCACCTCGTCGACCGAGTCGCCGCCGGTCTTCTCCAGGAGCGCGTCCGCCAGGACGAGCGCCACCATCGCCTCGGCGACCACCGCCGCGGGCGGCACTGCGCACACGTCGGAACGCTGGTGTTGGGCCTTGGCAGGCTCGCCGGTGCGGGTGTCGACCGTCGCGAGCGCGCGCGGCACGGTCGAGATCGGCTTCATGGCCGCGCGCACGCGCAGGACCTCGCCGTTCGTCATGCCGCCCTCGAGCCCGCCCGCGCGGTTCGTCCGCCGCAGGATGCGGCCGTCGGCGTCGCGCTCGATCTCGTCGTGCGCCTGCGAGCCCCGGCGCTGCGCGGTGCGGAAGCCGTCGCCGACCTCCACGCCCTTGATCGCCTGGATACCCATGAGCGCGCCGGCCAGCCGCGCGTCGAGGCGCCGGTCGGCGTGCACGTACGAGCCGAGCCCGCTCGGCACGCCGTACGCGAGCACCTCGACCACTCCGCCGAGCGTGTCGCCATCCTTGTGGCACTCGTCGATCTCCGCGACCATCGCGGCCGACGACGCCGCGTCGAAGCAACGCACCGGGTCGGCGTCGAGCGCCGCGACGTCGTCGGGCGTCGGAAGCGCCGCGTCGTCCGGCACCGCCACCGGGCCGATCCCGACGACGTGCGAGACCAACCGGATCCCCGCGGCCTGCTCGAGGAGCTTGGCGGCGACGACGCCGAGGGCCACGCGCGTCGCGGTCTCGCGAGCCGACGCGCGCTCCAGGACCGGCCGCGCGTCGTCGAACGCGTACTTGCGCATCCCGACGAGGTCCGCGTGCCCAGGGCGTGGCCGTGTGAGCGGCGCGTTGCGCGCACGCTCGAGCACGCTCGGGTCGTCGACCGGGTCGGCTGACATGACCTCGACCCACTTGGGCCACTCGGTGTTGCCCACCTCGATCGCCAGCGGCCCGCCTTGCGAGACGCCGTGCCGCAGGCCCCCGAGCACCCGGACCTCGTCCTGCTCGAACTTCATGCGGGCCCCGCGCCCGTACCCGAGGCGCCGACGCGCGAGCGCGTCCTGGACGTCCTGGGTGCGGACCTCCACCCCGGCCGGAAGGCCCTCGAGGATCCCGACGAGAGCGGGGCCGTGCGACTCCCCCGCGGTCAACCAACGCAGCATGCCGCGATCCTTTCATGCGACGACGGGCGCCCTCGGTGTGGGATCACACCGTGGGCGCCCGTCGTGCCGTGGGCTCGTGCTCAGTCGCCCGTCACGGGGACCAGCGGGTTGACGCCCTTGCCCGGCTTCGGGAGCGGGGCGGCCGTCGCGTTGGGGTCGGGCTCGCGGAGGGTCAACTGGTCCGGCAGCGCGAAGATGTAGCCCGTGATCACCAGGTTCTGGTCGCCCGGCTTCGTCGCAGGCTTGCCGCTTCCCTCATCGGACTCGCTCTGGGACGTGCCCTGCAACGCCGAGACGAGGAAGAGTCGTGGCGCCACCTTCTGGATCTCGTCGAGGAACGCCATCGTGTCCCGGTAGGAGCCGAGCACGGTCACCGAGACCGGGATCGCGGTGAAACCGGTCGGAACCTTGAGCTTCGCCTCCGCTTCCTTCTTGGCGGCGTCGGCGGCGGGGTCCGACTCCTTCGCGCCCTTGTCGTCCGATCCCTCGGACGACTCGGGCGCCGGAGCCTTCGCCACCTTCTCGAGCGGCTGGAGCTTGACCGCCTCGGGGACCCCCGCAGTCAGCGACGTGATGGTGACCTTGTGCTTGACGGCGACCGCGTCCAGACCCTCGAGGTAGGTGTCGAGGCCTGCCGTCGGCGGGATCTCCTTCTGGTCCGTCGCGAGCTCCTGCTTGAGTTCGTCCAGCTTCGCGAAGTTCGCCTTCAGCTTCTTCAGCCGCTGGTCGAGCAGCCCGTTGAACGCTTCCGCCTGTTCCGCCTGGTCACGCGTCTCGGCAGCCTGCGCCAGCGCGGGCGAGACCAATACGAACCACGTCGCCGCAAGCAGCACGACAGCGATGAACGCGGTGCCGCCGACCCAGGTGCTCTTCTTGCTCCCGATCACGTCAGTCCTCCGTCTTTCCGGCGGCCGCCGCGTCGTCGGAGCTCGCCGCGTCGTCCGACTTCTTCGTGCCGTCAGCCTTCGCGTCGTCGAATCGGTGCGTGAGGGCAAGTCTCGAGACCTGGACGGTCGAGGAGAATCTGTAGTACTCGCCGCTCTCCTGGTCGCCCGTGACCGCGGCTGACGCCACCCACGCGTCGTTGAAGCCGTGGATCGAGTTCAGCGCGACGATCCAAGCGGCGGTGTCGGGGACGGTGACCGAACGCCCGGTGAAGGCGATCTGCCCGAGGCTCGGGGCCTGCAACGGGTCGGCGGGGTCGCCGACGCCCGACATCGGCGTCGCGTACGTCACCGAGAAGTCGTCGATGCTGGCGCCCTTGGGCAGCACCGCGGCGATGGCGTCGACATACTCCGACCACGAGACGTCGGTGGCCATGGCCTTGGGACGCGCGTCGGCGATGCCGTCGAGCGCATCCATGACCTTCGGGACCTCGGCGTACTTCGGCTCTGCGAGCTGACGCTGCAGGCCGCGCGCGTCCTCCTCGGCGCGCGCGAGGTCGCCCTTGGCGGTCTGGCCGTCGAACAGCCCGTAGACGACCATCAGCGCGCAGACGCCCACGACGCCCAACAGCACGAACGCGAGCATGCGCTTCAGGCGACGCAGGCCGCGCGCGGCGTTGACCTCGGGTGGCAGGAGGTTGACCTGTGGTAGCCCGGCGTTGAGAAGCGATTGGCCCGCAGACTTGGTGCGCGGACGTGGACGTTCCAGCAGAGCGGTCATGCGGCGACTCCATACGCGAGGCCGATGGGCAGGGCGATGACGGACTCACGCCCGGCGAGGGACTCTCGCCGCGAGCCCTTGGCGGACCGCAGTCCGGCGAGCGGGTCGCCGAGCGTCGCCGGGAGCCGGCTCGCGCTCGACAGGTACTGCCCGAGCCCCGGCAAGTGCGAGCCGCCACCCGTCAGCACGACGATCTCGATGCCCGCGCCGGGGTGGTTGCCCGCGTAGTAGACGAACGTGTTGCGTACCGACTCGATCAGCGCGCGCATCACACCCCCCACCGCCTCGGCCGCGTCCTGGCGGTCAGAGGAGACGGCGTAGCCGATCCCGACCTCGCGCTTGAGCGCCTCGGCCTCAGGCACCGAGATACCGCGCGCCGTGGCGAGCGCGTTGGTGGCGTGTTGGCCACCTGTGGGCAGTGACCGCACGAGGCGCGGCACACCGCGGTCGGCGATGACCACGGTCGTGATCGTCGCGCCGACGTCGACGAACGCCGCGGTCGTGCGCGCGAGGTCGCCGCGCGCCAGCGCGCGGATCAGCGCGAACGCGTTGAGGTCGACCATCTGTGGCCGCAGTCCCGCGCCCTCGACGGCCAGGACATTCGCCGTCACGGTGTCGCGCTGCGCCGCGACGAGCATGCCACGCGCCACGCGGCCCTGGTCGCCGTCGACCTCCGCCGTCGGGTAGAAGTCGAGCAGCGCCTCGTCGGTGGACATGGGGAGCATCTCCCCCACCTGGAATGGCAGCGACTCGCGGATCTGCGGCAGCGGCATCCACGGCAAGTCGAGCTCGCGCACGAGCACACGCTGGTTGCCTACTCCGATGACGACGTCCTTGGTCAGGAACTTCGCCTGTGCCCAGAGCTGGCGCAGGGCGTTCGAGACGGTCTCCGGCTGGACAACCTCGCCGTCGCGGACGGCTCCGAGAGGGATCGCGACCTCGCCGAACCGCACCAGTGAGGGCGGGTTCTTACCGGTGGGTCCGCCGGCGCCGAACTCGAGCTCGGCCGCACGTACCGCGGTCGTTCCGATGTCGAGCCCGATGACACGTGTGCTAGCCACGGGATTCCCTTCGCGTGGTGCCTGGCATGCAGTTCTCTCGTCGTATCGGGACGGGCCAGACACAACTTGAGCAGGTCGGCGCCATTCGTCCGGTGCGTTCCCGCCCGCCAGTGGCGAGCGTCAGATGGAGCCGAGGTAGGCCGACCAAAGCGACTCGCCCCAGACGATCCCCGCAGCGGCGCCGAGGAGCATCCACGGGCCGAAGGGGATTCCCGACTTGCGCCCCGCACGGCGCAGGACAAGCAGTCCGATCGAGTACACGCCGCCGAAGACGAACGCCGCGAACCCACCGACGACGAGTGCGCCCCAGCCGAACCAGCCGAGGTACAGCCCGAGCACCCCCGCGAGCTTGACGTCACCGAAGCCCATGCCCGCCGGGTAGACGAACACCAGCAGGAAGTAGAAGGCGTACAGCACGGCGCAGCCGATCAACGCCCGGATGAGCGCGCCCCAGTCCGCCGCGCCACCCGGGTTCCAGCTCGCAAGCGCCAGCAGCGCCGCCGCCACTGGATAGGCCGGGAGCACGATCACGTTGGGCAGCTTGCGCACGTCGAGGTCGATGAGCGTGAGGGCCACCGAGATCGCCGCGAGGTACAGCAACGCCGGCAGCACCCACGTCGGCCCGGCCCACCACGCGGTCAGGCCGAACAGCAGCCCGGTGCCCGCCTCGACCAACGGGTACCGCGCCGAGATCGGGGCAGAGCAGTCCCGGCACCTGCCGCGCAGGAGCAGCCACGACACGACGGGCACGTTGTCGCGCGCCCGGATCTCGTGGCCGCACGCCGGGCAGGCCGACGGGGGCCGCACGACGGACTCGCCGCGCGGCACCCGCCACACCACCACGTTGAGGAACGAGCCGATCACCAGGCCGACCACCACCGCAACCGCGACGAGCGCGGGCGTCGGGAACTCCGTCACGTCAGGGCGTTCCGATCTCGCGCTTGTAGACGATGTCCACGCGGTACCCCGCCGCCGTCGCCGGCTCGGTGGACGGCAGGTCGACGCCCGGGATGCCGATCGGCACGTAGTTCACCGTCAGGGCGTTGCGGAGGTTCACGGTGCCACCGTAGAGCTGGCCCGAGAGGTTGGTGTCGTTGTTCGTGTCGATCGTGCACGGCGTGTACATGAAGATCGTGATCGGAGCGACCGCGAGGCTGCCGGAGTCTCCCTTGATGTCGCCGATCCCGCCCGTGCACTGGGCGATGCCGTTGGCGACCTGGTCGGGCACGATGATCCAGAGCTTGTGCGGCTGCCCGTCCGCCGATGTCACCCGGAAGTTCCCCGTCGAGTAGAAGCTCTTGGCGAAGATCACCAGGTCGGAGCGCAGCTTCAGGGTGACCCCGTTCGTGAACTGCGTCTGGCTGCAGCTGAAGGTGTCGAAGACCGTGGGCACCGACGGGCTCACCAACGGGCCCTTGAGGTCGTAGCTGGCCCCCTGCACGGTGCACTTGTCCGTTGAGGCCGTCCGCGACGGGGCCCAGGTCTCCGCGCCGTTGTCGACCGCGTTCTGCAGCACCCAGGCCTTGTAGGCGTCGTACCGGTTCCCCGAGTTGGCGAAGCCCACCCAGTCCGACGGCCGGTAGAACACCTCCGGCATCGGCTTCGGAACGTACTGCGGGAGCGCGAGGGGGCTCACACCCGCGCGCATCGCGCCGCCCGCGGTGTAGGTGCCCCAACCCGAGATCGTGCCTGTCGCCAGCACGTCCTTCCCGATCTTCGAGCCGTCGCCGAGCGTGACGTTCGCGGTGGCGTACAGCGAGCCACCGACGACCTTGATGCCGCCCGTCGGGGCGGAGTTCACACGGAACTCCTTCTTGCTCCACACATTGCCATTGACGTGGCACTGCCCGGAGAACTGGGCGCCTCCGTCGGCGATGATCAGGTTCCCGTCGATCGTCACGCCCGAGTTGCAGTCGACGTTTCCACCGTTGACCCAGACGTCGACGCCCGTGTCCGGCAAGGTGGTGCCCACCGTGAACGCGTTGGTGGTCAAGATGCTGTTCGCGGCGTAGATGGCGGCGCCACGACCCTGGATCGTGTTGGGGGTCAACAGCACCTTCGACTGCACCGTGCGCGAGGTGCCGCCGGAGGTAGCGGTCGCGGTGATGACCGCGCTCGCTGGCGCGCCGCCCGTCAGCGTCCCGTTCGCGCACGTCAGCGCCTTGCCGGTGGCGTCGAAGTACGCGATCTTGGCCGCGCCGGTGACGGCCGAGGGCGCGGCGCCGACGGTCGTCGTGCCAGTCGAGGGCCAAGCGCACGGCGTCCGGCTCTCCAGCTCCTGGAACGCGGCGTCCACGACACCCTCGGCGCCGTGGACCTCGCTGGTGCGCGCGCGGTCGACGCCCGTGGAGCGCGCCGTCACGATCGCGTTCGCCACCACGAGCACCGCGAGCATCGCGCCGATGATCGCGACTGCGAGCGCCGCCATGAGCACGCTGCCGCGCTCCTCGCGCGGCGAGACACGCTGATGGAACCTCGTGAGCATGGGTTCTCCTGTCATTGCGCGGGCACCGGACTGCAGGTGTCGGCTGGGTATCCGAAGACGGTGTTGCGGCCCGTGAGAGTCGAGGTCACGACAGAGGGCGTCGCCTGCGCGCTCTGGGACGGGTCCTTCATCCGGAGCGTCACGCGGATGGTCTGCGCGGTCGACGACATCTCGGCATTGGTCTGCTCGACGAAGAACGGCGGCCACGTGGTGGGGTCCGACTCGACGACGGTGCCGGACGCAGGCTTGACGATGCCGCGCGCGACGACACGCCACGGGTCCACCAGACCGGTCGACTGCCAGCCGGGCTTCCACGACCGGTACTCGAGCAGTCCGAAGGTGGATCCCGTCGGGTAGCGGACGCGCCACTGCACGCACTGGTAGACGCCGTCGGTCTGCGTGTAGACGCGCAGCGAGTAGTACTGCGGTACGCCCGAGGTGATCGACGACTCGGTGGCCGGGTCCGCGATCACGTTGCCGGAGCGGACCTGACGGTCGATGTGCATGAGGCCGATCCGCGCCTGGTCGACTGCCTCCGTCCGGCCGAGGTTGTCCTTCGTCTGGCGCGCCATCTGGAGCATGACCGAGAAGACGATCACCATGAGGCCGACGAAGATCGACATCACCACGATGAGCTCGACGAGGGTGTAGCCCTCATCCTCGCGCGACCGCTCGCGCACTCGTCGCACCGCGTCACGCATTCGGCGCCACCTTGTACGCCGCCTGCGCGGTCGAGCCGCCGAGTGTGGCGCTGACGGTGAACGACACGATCTCGTTCAACGGAGTCCTGATGCGGTACTGCACGGCGACGGACACGAGCCCGGACTGCGTGGAGATCGCGCACCCGGAGCCGGTGCATCCCGTCGGGTCGGTGGCGCTGATCTGCCGGGAGGCGGGCTCGACCGTGATGCGCGCGTTCGCGCGGATCGTGTAGCCCGTGGCGGTGGTCGTCTCGACCTGAGGCACCGTGATCGTCGTGTTGGTCGTGGCCGTGAGGTTGAGCGGCAGCGAGTAGCCGCTGCCGGTCCAGTAGGAGATGGCGCCTGACCGGCTCGTCACGTCGGTGGCCGCCGGCTGCGAGGCGCCGCGCTCGACGCGCGTCGCGTCGGCGTAGGACGTGATCTTGACGAGGCCACCGGTGACGCCGGGCCAGGGGCCGCCGCCGAGCTGGACGTCGCCGAGGGTCCGCGAGACGCCTCCGGCCGCGCACCCGGCGCCCGTGAGCGCGGTGCACCCGACTGCCGCCGCGCCCGGCGCTGAGGTGAAGCGCCCGGCGAACGCGCTGGTCGTGCCCGGGTTCGCGATGCTCACGAGCGCGTAGGAAGTGGCCAGCACGCGCAGGTTGACCTTGCTGGAGGCCGAGCCCGAGAGCTGACTGGTGCCGCAGGCCTGGCCGGCGGTGATTCCGGCGAGGCACGAGGCGACTGTCGAGGCGCGGGCGTTCCCCGACGCGCCGCTGCCGGGCTGCACCGTCATCGCCAACAGGGGCGAGCCGAAGGTCAGGCTGGCCGCGGAGCCCGATCCCGTCACGTCCGCGGGGTCGCGCGGCGCGGCGCCGTCCGAGCCGACGTCGTTCGACGCGGCGTTGTTCAGGACCACGCCCCCGGTCGAGCTCGCGGCCGTGGTCGAGCCTGCCGCGGAGAGCGAGCCTCCCGCGTGCAGGACCCGCGACTCGACGGTCGTGGCCTGCTGCGACGTCATGCTCGTGCCGCCCTGACCGAGCCGCATCAGCGCGATCGTGGTGTCGGATCCGGGGAGGATCGGCGTGGTGGCGTCCACCGCGGGGTCGCCGGCGTCACCACCGAAGGCCGCGGTGATCGTGACGACCGGCCCGTTGGCGCCGCCGCTCGCCGAGAGCACCGCCTGACAGGCGCCCAGGAACGGCCGGTTGCTCGCATCGCCACATCCGCCCTTCGGCGAGTAGGCGCGCGAGCGCAGCACGACGAACTTCGTGTCCTTGGTCTGGTTGGCGCGCCAGGTCGTGATGACAGTGAGCCCCAGGGCCTCGTCACCCGTCGCGGCCCGCGTCACGTAGGAGCGCGAGGTGAAGACGATGCCGGGCGCGGCCGGGCTGCGGCTGGTCGTGACGTTCGAGCCGCCGGCCCCTGAGAGCGGCGCGCGGTCGGTGCCCTGGTCGGTGCTGATGATGAGGAGCTCGTCGATGCCGGGCTCCACGGCGGGGTGGAGGCGCCCGCTCGTGACGTTGGCGTCCGCCCCCGACGCGGCGTACGACGAGTGCAGGCCCTTGGACAGCGAGTTCCACGGCAGCGCGCGGAGCTGCTCCATCACCTGGTTGGCGATCGCGGTGCCCTGCTCACGCTGCCGGGACTGGGCGGTCGTCACCATCGCGGACGTCTGGACGACGGCGAGCCCGAGCAGCACGCCGCCGATCACCATCATCGCGACGATGAGCTCGATGAGCGTGAAGCCCGATTCCTCGCCTTGGCGTGGCAACGCCTTTCGCTGCAACGGCCTGTCCTCCCGCTCCGCTGGCCTGCGCTTT
Source organism: Actinomycetes bacterium (assembly GCA_023461115.1). Taxonomy (GTDB): domain Bacteria; phylum Actinomycetota; class Actinomycetes; order Actinomycetales; family Cellulomonadaceae; genus Cellulomonas. The sequence goes on along the minus strand of JAEWOA010000242.1, from coordinate 31,729 downwards.
CGTCTCTCCTTCGGCAAGCGGGCAGCCCAGCATGAGCGGTTAGCGGGAATTGGCTCGTCTGATCTGAGGGCACCCGGGGACATTCCGCCTAGCGCGGCAGCAGCGGGCGCATCACGGGCGCGCGGCCGGCGGCGTGCTCACCTCGCCGGAGTATCGCAGCGTGTACCGGGCGTTGGCCCACTTCGGGAAGTAGGGCGGCGTCGCGAACTGCAGGCGCCGGTCGTAGCGGTAGTCCTTCGAGTAGCCGTTCTCGCCCTGGCCGACAATGCCGCGCCAGCGCTGGGCGAGCGAGCCGTACACGGTCAAATCCCCCTTCTCGCCGCCCACCGCGTACTGCTGCACGTAGAACGAGTGCAGGAGCGTCTGTACCGCCGCGGTGACCATGATTCCCTTGGTCGGCGTGTACGACCCGGCCCCGGGCTCCTTGAACCGGCGCGGCCAGTTCGAGACTTCGCCCAGCGTCGTCGAGTCGAGCGTGCCGACCCACTGGAACTTGGTGGTGCTCCGCGTCTTGCATGTCCCGTCGCCGTTGTACTTGGTGCACTCGCCCTGGGACCGCATCACGCCCTTGCGGGGGTGGAACACCTCGACCGAGTTGGTCGCGACCATGCCGACCATGTCCGGGCTGGTCATGGCACGGCCACCCGCGAGCACGACGTCCCCGATCGCGACGATCGACTGCGCGGCCGCGAGCGTGACCCGCCCCTTCACCACGCCCTCCACGTAGAGGTTGCCCTCGGCGCAGTACTTGGTGGTCTCGAGCATCGTGACGTCCGCGTCGTACGTGGAACTGGCCGAGGTCGGGCCGCTCGCGGCCGTCGAGCTGAAGGTGCCCACCGGGAGCGTCGCGCCGGAGGGCCCGCCCAGCTCGCCTGCGTAGCACTGGCGGGGCGTTGCCGTGGAGGCCGCGACGTAGATCGTCTGCTCGGTCGGCACGGCCACCGTCGCGCCGGACGCCGAGTCGAGCTGCGTGAGAGTGCCGCACGCCGGCTTCGTCCCGCCAGCCGCTGCGACGGCGAGAGGGGCCACACTCTTGTTGACCGTCTTCTTGTTCCAGACCGTCATGGTGCCGTTCTGGTTGAACAGGATGCGGGTGGACCCGTAGTAGTGGCAGCCAGGGAGATCGGCGAATGCCGCCGAGTTGTCGGGCAGGTAGAACGGGTCGTGGTACTTCGGCTGCTTGCCGCTGAAGTCCGCGACGCCGCCCGAGCGCAGGCAGTTCGGCTCCCAGGTGCTCGAGGCTGCCGTCGCCGAAAGGCACTTGCGGTCGCTGGTGTACACCTGCTCGAGGAATACGGGCTTCACGCCGCCCTTCAGCGAGGCGTAGATGCTGTCGTTGGTGAACACCTCACCGTCGAGGCGGTCGCCGCCGACGAACGTGATCTCCACGCAGCCCTGGCCGCTGCGCGAGGGCGACGAGTGCCAGTAGCGGGCGAACTCCGAGCCGTTCTTGCCGCACTCCACCTTGCCGGTGCCGCTCGGCGGGTAGGCCTGGACGTTCTTGGGGTCGGCCGACTCGAAGTCGGTGTAGTAGACGTAGTCGGTGGAGCCGCCCTTGCCCACGGTCGTGTCGATCGACCGGTAGACGCCGTTCACCCGTCCTGTGACCAGCAGGCGATAGGTCCCCTGGTTGCGCTGCGACGAGTCCACGGAGTAGTGGTAGTGCGGCGCGGTCGGGTCGGTGACGCCGGGCGAGACCGGCAGCCAGCCGGGCGCCGTCGTCGTCGTCCAGCCACACGTGTTGGCAGCGGGGTCCATCGGCCCCTCCCACGCCAGATTGGTGCAGTCCGGGCTGTAGGCGTAGGTGTCGGCGCCGTTGAGGCGGCTGATGAAGTCCTCGACCCCGGACTGGGCCGCGGCCATCGCCGCCAGGTAGTCCTGGTCGTGACGCGCGAACCGCTGACTGCTCATCGAGTACGCGAAGCCCACCGTCGCGAACATCCCGAGGATCAGCATGGAGCCGACGACGACGACGAGGATCGAGCCCTGCTCCTGGTCCGGACGCCGCCTCAGCGCCAACAGTCGACGGTTCGCTGAGGAGGCGAATGATGGACGGCGGATCATGAGTCCTCCCCCGGCCGGAGCACGGCCTGCGAGTTCGGCATGAGGATGCGCTGGATGTACGTGGTGGGGCCAGGCTTGGTGGGCGAGTCGCTCTGGACCTGGAGAGTGACCTCGATCGAGAGCACGTGCTCGATCTCGCTCGCCGTCAGGCCCGAGCGGTCCGTGTCGAGCTCGCCGCCGACGTCGCCGTAGTAGGCGAACAGCGGCGACTCGCCGTCGACGCGGACGCCCGTCGCGAGCGTGCGTGTCGTCAAGCGCGCCTTGCACGCGGGCGATGCGCCCACTGCCGACGCGTCGCAGTAGACGTACCCGTTCACCGTCGCGGTCGGCGAGTCGGGACGCTGCACGCGCTCGACGAGGTTGCCCACGCCAGCAGCGGTGCTGACGACCTGGTAGGTCACCTGGCTGGGCCCGACGAGGTTTCCGCCGTTCTCGAGGTTGGCGTAGAACTTCATGCTCGTCGCATCCGCGGTGATGAACGAGTCGATGGCGTCGCAGGTCGAGTTGCCGCACGACATCAGCTGGCTGGGCTTCACCGCGGTGCGCACGACCTTCGCGAGCCGCTCGCTGGCGACGCGGGCGACGTCGAGCTGGTCCTGCCGCGCGATGTTCTGCGCGCTGACCCGGTGGTAGCCGATCGCGATGGCGAGCACCGCAGCCATGATCACGGAGAAGATCGTCATGCTGACCAGAAGCTCCGCGAGCGTCGTGCCGCGCTCCCCCTGCGGCCGGGAACTCATTCGACGCATCAGGGCACCTCCACGCTGATCGTCGGAATCGACGGGCCGCCGCCGACGACCACGGGGTAGCCGCCGGCTGGCGCCACCGAGCCGTAGTACGCGCCGTACCGGGTGGGCCACAGGTCGTCGAGCTGCATGGTGGCCCCGGTCGCGACGATGAGCGTGGAGCCCGAAGCCCCGGCGAACTCGGAGGCGACCAGCGTGAATGGCTCGCCGGCGATGCGGGAGTCCGCGACGAGCGCGCCCTCGCTGTCCACGAAGCGCAGCTTGACCGACGCGGAGCGGTCGTACGCGAACGTCACGGCGTTGCTGAGTGCGCCACGCATGACCACGCCGACGATCTTCTCGGGCGCCGCGGTGTTGGCGACGTCCACATAGCCCGGGTCCCCGAGCTTCGCCATGAACGACGTGCCGGCGCCCGCCGCCGGGTGCACCTGGATGACAGCGCATCCTGACGGGTCGGTCACGCCGGTGCGCGACTCTGCCGCCGAGTAGACGGTCACTGCGCGGCCGACGTTCGGCTTCCCGGCGGCGTCGACGACGTGCACGGCGACGTACGCCGACGTCCCGCGGATGTTCGCGTCCTTGCTCGGCGCGATCGCGGTCGAGGCCCGGACTGGGGCGATGGCGCCCATGTCCTTCCAGGTCACCTCGACGTCGACACGGAGCGTCGGGAAACTCACCAGCGAACCACCGTCGCACGCCGACTTCGCCGACCCCAGCAGGTTCCAGGCGCTCGTCCGCTTCACCGTGTACGCCTTGCCATCCACGACGAGCGGCTCGCCGGCGACCTGCCCGCGCAACGGGTTCGGGTTCGTCACGGTGCCCTGATCGGCGATCTCGACCGGCGCCAGCTTGTCGCTCGAGAACCGCTCCCGCACGATGTCGATCTCGCGTGCCGCGAGATTCGCCGCGGCGATCCTCGAGCGGTTTGCCACGCCGAGCTGCTGCGTCTGCAACACCATGCCGACGATCGCCATGGCGAGAATGCCGAGCACCACCATGGCGACGACGAGCTCCACCATAGTGAAGCCCGCGTCGCCGACATTCCGGCGCCCCTGCCGTGTGCTCATGCCTTGCCCCTCGACGAGCCACGGGGATCACCCGTGGGAATCCACGTGGGAATGCAGAGGAATCGTCCCGTGGGGGCGTAAGGCCGTCAAGTCACCATTTACGACAAATGCGACGTGTGAGGGTGAAAAGAATGGGCGGGCACCCAGGGTGCCCGCCCATTCTTAGTCACTCATGCGTCACCGCTACGGGGTGGCCGCCCCACAGTCGCCCTCGGCGAGGCCGCCGTTGACCGAGTACTCGTAGTCCTGCTTCTGACCGGCTTCGTTGGTCAGTGCGACACACCACTCCGTGTCGCTCACGATAGCGTCGCCGTCGGTCGTCAGTTCCGTCCCGTTCGAGACCTTGATCGTCGCGGTGTACGCGTCGCCGTCCGTGATGGTGATGTCGGTGCCCGCACCACCGGCCTGCGTGATCGCCAGGGCGTCGGTGCCGTCGACGTAGTACGTCGCGATCTCCTTGCCGACGGTCGAGACGTCGGCCTTGGTGGAGGTGTCGCGAGCCTTGGCGCGCTGGTTGAGGAACACCGGGATCGCGATCGCCGCGAGGATGCCGATGATGATCATGACGACGAGGAGCTCGATCAGGGTGAAGCCCTGGTCCTTCTGCTCCATGGACTTGCGGATGCGAGCCATCATTTTGTGCTCCTGGGAGTCGAGTGGCATGAAAGGTGTCAATCTCGGTCCGGCCGGGGCCGGTTCAGTCCTGCACAGCGGCTATCGACCGGCCGGCCGCGCACCTTGAGCCACAGTTCCCGAAGCCATGACATTCACCCGATCGGCGCATGATCCGGCACGCAAAGAATCCCCCACTCGGCCCTAGCGCTGGGCCGAGTGGGGGATTCACGCCGTGTCAGTTGATGAGGTTGAAGACCCCGAAGATCGGCATGTACATCGCGATGACCATCGTGCCGATGATCGAGCCGATGACGACGATCATGAGCGGCTCGATCAGGCTGGTGAGCTGATCGGTGGTGGCCTCGACCTCTTGGTCGTAGAAGTCGGCCACCTTGCCCAGCATGGTATCGAGCGCGCCCGTGTCCTCACCGACCGCCATCATCTGCACCACCATCGGCGGGAACACCGGGTGCTGCGAGAGCGGGCCGGCGAGCGACTCACCGCGCCGCACCGACTCTTGCACGGCCATCGCGGCGTGCTCGATCACGACGTTGCCGCTGGTCTCCCCGACCACCTCGAGGGCCTGCAACAGCGGCACGCCTGAGCTGAGCATGGTGCCGAAGTTCCGGGTGAACCGCGCGACCGCGATCTTGGTGAAGAGGTTGCCGAACACCGGCAGCCTGAGCTTGAGAGGGTCGAGGCGTTCCCGCACCGACTTGTCGTTCTTGTGCCGCCCCCACCACACCGAGAAGACCACGAGCCCGATGATCGTCGGCACGATCGTGATCTTGGTCAGCTCCGCCATCTTCATGAGGATCGCCGTCGGAAGCGGCAGCGTGCCACCGAGTTGGGTGAACATGCCGGCGAACACCGGAACGATGAACAGGAGCATGCCGATCGTGGCGAGGATCGCGACGATGAACACGATCACCGGGTAGGTCATGGCGGACTTGATCTTGCCCCGGAGCTTGACCTCCGCCTCGAAGTTGTCGGCGACCGACACGAGCGACTTGTCGAGGAAGCCGCCGACCTCGCCCGCCTTGACCATGTTGATCATCAGCGGCGGGAAGATCTCCGCGTGCTTGTTGAGCGCGACGGAGAAGGCCGTGCCGACCTCGACCTCGTTGCGCACCTGCGCGACGACCTTGGCCAATGCCTTGTTCTCGGTCTGCTCCGCGAGGATCGAGAGCGCGCGCAGCAGGGACAGCCCCGAGTCGATCATCGTCGAGAGCTGGCGCGCCATGACCGCTAGGTCCTTGAGCCCCACCTGGCTGCCGAAGCTGATCTCCCGGTTCATGCCCCCGGTGCTGACCTCGCTGATGGAGACCGCGGCCAGGCCCATCTCCCGCAGGCGCTTGGCGACCGCTGCCTGGTTCGGCGCCTCGACGCGGCCCTTGACCAGCTTTCCGCTCTTGTCCCGGACCGCGTACTCGAACGCCCGGGTGTCGGTGGCCGCCATCAGAACGCCTGTCCGGCGCCGGCGGTGCCCATGGTCACCGCGTCACCCATTCCCGCAGCGCCGGCGTGCGAGCCGGAGAAGCGGCCGGTGAGCCGGTTGAAGTCCTCGGCGTGGTGGCACTTGTCCAGCCCCGTCTCGTAGGAGATCGTGCCGTTCTTCACCAGCTCTGCCAGGTGCTGATCCATGGTGTGCATCCCCTGCCTCGCGCCCGCCTGCATGGCGGAGTAGATCTGGTGGGTCTTGCCCTCACGGATCAGGTTGCGGATGGCCGGGGTCGCGACGAGCACCTCCGTGGCCACAGCCCGCCCGGGGGCGTCCGCGCGCTTGCACAGTGTCTGGCAGACGACACCCTGGATGGCGCCTGCCAACTGCGTGCGCACCTGGTCCTGCTGATGGGCCGGGAACACGTCGATGACGCGGTCGATCGTCTGCGCCGCGTCCTGTGTGTGGAGCGTCGCGAACACCAGGTGGCCGGTCTCGGCGGCGGTGAGCGCCACGGAGATGGTCTCGAGGTCACGCATCTCGCCGACCAGGATGATGTCCGGGTCCTGACGCAGCACATGCTTGAGCGCGTTGGCGAAGCTCAGCGTGTCCGCGCCGACCTCGCGCTGGTTGATCAGCGACTTCTTGTGCCGGTGGAGGAACTCGATGGGATCCTCGACCGTCATGATGTGGTCCTCGCGCGTGCGGTTCGCGAGGTCGACGATGGCAGCGAGCGTCGTCGACTTGCCGGAGCCCGTGGGGCCGGTGACGAGCACCAGGCCACGCGGCAAGCCCGCGAAGTTGCCGACCATCGCCGGGACGCCCAGGTCCTCGAGCGCCTTGATCTCGTACGGGATCACACGGAACGCGGCGCCGACGGACTCACGCTGCTGGTAGATGTTCACGCGGAACCGCGCGAGCCCGCGGACGGCGTAGGAGAAGTCGAGCTCGAGGTTGGCCTCGAACGTCTCCCGCTGCTTCTGCGTGAGGATCGCGTACAGGGTGCGGCGCAGCGGGTCGGGCATCATCGTCCGGAAGCCCTCGAGGGGCCGCAGCGAGCCCGACACGCGGATCATCGGCGGGGCGCCCGTCGTCAGGTGGGCATCCGAGGCCCCGGCCTCGACCATCTTCGTGAGGACGTCGTCGATGATGACGTCGCCCTCCTGCGCGTCCTGGGCCATCCCGACGCGTGCTGACCGGTCGCGCGTCTGCGCGGGCCGGGCGGGCGTCGCGGGAGCCGACGCAGCGGACGCGCCCAGGGCTCCCGGCGCAGCCGGGGCCGGGTGCGCAGCAGTGCTTCCGGCGTTGGGCGCGGGATCCGCGGGCAGGAACGTCTGGGGCGCCGTGGCCGGGGTGACCGGGCCGGAGGGCGAGAACACTTGGCCAGGTGTGAACGCGGGTCCGTCGGGCGTGAACGTCGGCTGCCCGCCACTGGCCGGTTGGTAGGCGGCGGCCCGCGGTGTCGCCGGGGCTGCGGGCCTGCTGAACTGCTCGCGCGCCGCGGCGACGGAAACGGGCGCGCCGCCGCCGGGGGTGAACTGGCCGGGGGCTTGCGGCACAGAGGGCCGAGAGGCCGCGCCGGTGGCGGCGGGCCCAGCAACGTAGGCGGGCTCGGCCGCGGGCGGGGGCATCGCCACGGTGCTCTGGGAGGGGATGGGCGAGAACACGGGCTGGCCGCCGGCCAAAGGTGCTGGCCCCGCCTGTGGACCCGCAGGACGGTAGGGCGGCAGGGGCCGCGCGGGCTCCCCTTGGTACGACTCGCTCACAGCAATCCCCTCCCTGTCACGGCACCGCCAGCACGCAGAGCTCGCACGACGCCACGTTGCCCTGAGCGGTTCATCGGCCACGCCCGTGCCGGACTTGAGGGCGTCTGGCACCGGAAGACACACATGTCAGGCGACGACCCGCAGGATCTCCTCGATCGAGGTCTGACCCATGGCGACCTTGTACCAACCGTCGTCTCGCAGCGTCGTCATGCCCTGCTTGACGGCCTTCGCGCCGATGTCCGCAGACGACGAATGCGCGACCGCCATGCGTTCGATGTCCTCGGTGACCCGCATGACCTCATGGAGCGCCAGGCGCCCGCGGTAGCCGGTCCGCGAGCACGCGGTGCAGCCGCCAGGCTTGAACAGCTCCGGCACCGGCTCGCCCGGCACCCACGGGAACCGAGCCGCGAGCATCTCGCCCTCGGTGGGCTGGTAGGGCACCTTGCACTTGTCGCACAGACGGCGCGCGAGGCGCTGCGCGACCACGCAGTCCAATGCCGATCCGACGAGGAACGGCTCGATTCCCATCTCGGTCAGTCGCGTGACAGCCGAGGGGGCGTCATTGGTGTGGAGCGTCGAGAGCACGAGGTGGCCTGTGAGGGCTGCCTCGATCGCGATCTGCGCGGTCTCGTGGTCGCGGATCTCTCCGAGCAGCACGACGTCGGGGTCGGACCGCAGGATCGAGCGCAGCGCGGCGGCGAACGTCAGGCCGGCCTTCGGGTTGACCTGCACCTGATTGATCCCGTTGAGGCGGTACTCGACCGGGTCCTCGACCGTGATGACGTTGATCTCCGGCTTCGACACCGCGTTGAGGGTCGCGTACAGCGTCGTCGACTTGCCCGACCCGGTCGGCCCGGTCACCAGGATCATGCCGTACGGCTTGGTGTACGACTCCTTGTACGCCTGGTAGTTGTGCTCGAGGAAGCTCAGGTCACGGAGGTCGAGCCGCGCAGTCGAGTTGTCGAGGATACGCATGACGATCTTCTCGCCCCATACCGTCGGCAGGGTCGCCACGCGGAGGTCGATCTTGCGGCCGTTGTGCATCACCGACATGCGGCCGTCCTGCGGCTTGCGCTTCTCCGCGATGTCGATGTCGCTCATGATCTTCACGCGGCTGGTGACGCCGCCGATGATGTTCTTGGGCGAGCGCTGGATCTCCTTGAGCACACCGTCGATGCGGTACCGGACCAACAGGTCGTGCTCGCCGGGCTCGATGTGGATGTCGGACGCCCGGTCGGTGATCGCCTGAGTCACGACGAGGTTGACGAACTTGACGATGGGCGCGTCGTCGTCGCCGATCTCGGCCAGCTTGGACAGGTCGGGCTCTGGCTCGGGCTGGCTCTCCTCGAACGCAGAGGTGAGGTTCTCCATCTCGCCGTCGGCGCGCACGAAGCGGTCGATCGCGCGGATCACGTTGTCGTACGTCGCGACGACCGGCACGACCGCCATCCCGCAGACGTTCCGCACGTCGTCGACGGCCATCACGTTGCCCGGGTCCGCCGTCGCGAGGACCAAGGCGCCGTTCTGGATCGCGACGGGCAGCACGGTATAGCGCCGGCAGAGCGCCCCGGGCACCAGCCCGACGGCGAGGCGGTCGATCGGGTACTCGTCGAGGTCGATGAACGGCATGCCCACCTGCGCGGCGAGCGCCTGCACCAGCTGCCCCTCGGTCAACATGCCGAGCTCGACGAGCGTGCGCCCCAACGACGAGCCCGCCGCCAGCTGCTCGTCGAGCGCGGCCAGGAGCTGCGCCTCGGTGACGAGACCTTCCTCGAGCAGAATCTCCCCGAGCTGCTTCACTGCGACCTCCTCCGCTGGTCCACCAGGAGGCACATCGGCACCCGGACCGCCCCGGCTTAGCCCGACCCGCACGGTTTCTCCCCAGAACTACCTCCGGGGGCCCGCCAGCGCGCCCAGGCGGCGCGCGTATCCTCGCCGGAGGTCACGTCCCAGGAGCCCGCCATCACCTCGTCGCAGCCACTCGTCGCAGCCCCGTTCCTCACGGGCCCGACGAGCCAAGACTCTCCGCGCCGCCCCATCGTCTTCGTGCACGGCACCCGCACGTCGTCGGCGATCTGGACCGAGCAGGTCGCGGCCGCGACGTCCTGCGGGCACCCCACGTTCGCGTTGGACCTGCCGGGCCACGGCAGCCGCTCCGACGAGCGGTTCACGCTCGCGGGCGCCCTGTCGGCGATCGACGACGCGGTCGACGCATGCGACGCTCCCCCGCTGCTCGTCGGGCTCTCGCTCGGCGGCTACGTGAGCCTGGCGTACGCGAGCGAGCACCAGGACAAGCTCGCGGGCGTGATGCTCTCGGGCTGCTCGACGCAGACCCGCGGCAAGCCGCTCGGCATCTACGGGCGCATCTCGGCGTGGGCCAACCGGGCACTGCGCCTCGGCGGGGACACCTGGCACGTGGTCACCGACATGCTGCACGCGCTCGCCGGGTACAGCGCCCTGACCGACCTGCGCCGCCTCGCGGTGCCGGTGTGGCTGGTGAACGGGAGCCGGGACCCGTTGCGGCTCGACGAGCGCCGGTACCTGCGCGCGCTCCCGTCGGCGCGGCTCACGGTGGTGCCGGGCGCGGGCCACGACGTGAACTCGCACGCGCCGCTCGCGTTCAACCGGATCCTGCTGGACGCGCTGCACTCGTTCCCGCTGCCTGCCCCGAAGGCGCTGGCCGTTCCGGGCGCCTGACCGGCTACTCGAGCGCGAGGCCCAGGTGGCGGGTCTCGCCGTCCCAGCCGGCCGCCACGCTGGCCACGAGATTCACCAGGCCCTCGGGGAACACCTCGATGCCCACGGTCGCCAGGTCGGGCAACGCCCACCACCGCAGCTCGTCGATGACGTCGCGCTCCAGGTCGGTCCAGCCGGCTCGATCCTCGGACGTGAACGACGACGACGGAACGCGCGCCAGGAAGATCTCCTCGTCCTGGCGGCAGCGCTCGTAGTAGAAGTCGAAGATCGCGGAGCGCGTGAACACCGGGCCGACCACCTCGTCCGCCACGAGCGCGATCCCGGCCTCCTCGCGGACCTCGCGGATCGCGGCCTGCAGCGGCGACTCCCCCGCGTCGATCCCGCCGCCGATCGTGAACCACCACGAGCGTTCCGGCTGGTCGGCGTCGTGCCCGCGGATCAGCAGCACGCGGTCGGCCTCGTCGAGCAGGATCACGCGCGCCGCGCGCCGGAACCGCAGGCCGTCGGCGCCGCGCTCCCACTCGGGCCCGAGCCCATGCACGGGCCCGCCGCCGTCCTGTGACGCGCGCGGGGCACGCGCCGCCGCCGAGGGGACAACTGCAGAGGGGACGACGACAGGGGCCGCCGGCTCGTCGCCCGCGGCCCCCGTCTGCTGCTCTGTGGTCACCAGCCCCGGTCGGCCAGGCGGTGCGGCACCGGCACGTCGTCGACGTTGATGCCGACCATCGCCTCGCCCAGGCCGCGCGAGACCTTCGCGATCACGTCGGCGTCGTCGTAGAACGTCGTCGCCTTGACGATCGCCGCGGCGCGCTCGGCGGGGTTGCCCGACTTGAAGATGCCCGAGCCGACGAACACGCCCTCGGCGCCGAGCTGCATCATCATGGCCGCGTCCGCGGGGGTCGCGATGCCACCGGCCGTGAAGAGCACGACGGGGAGCTTGCCAGCGGCCGCGACCTCCTTGACCAGCTCGTACGGCGCCTGGAGCTCCTTGGCGGCCAGGAACAGCTCGTCCTCGGGGAGCGACGTCAGGCGGCGGATCTCGTCGCGGAGCGTGCGCATGTGCGTCGTCGCGTTCGAGACGTCGCCCGTGCCGGCCTCGCCCTTCGAGCGGATCATCGCCGCGCCCTCGGTGATGCGGCGCAGCGCCTCGCCCAGGTTGGTCGCGCCGCAGACGAAGGGGACGGTGAACGCCCACTTGTCGATGTGGTGCGCGTAGTCGGCGGGCGTCAGCACCTCGGACTCGTCGATGTAGTCGACGCCGAGCGACTGCAGCACCTGCGCCTCGACGAAGTGGCCAATGCGGGCCTTGGCCATCACGGGGATCGAGACGGCCTCGATGATGCCGTCGATCAGGTCCGGGTCGCTCATGCGGGCGACGCCGCCCTGGGCGCGGATGTCGGCGGGGACCCGCTCGAGCGCCATGACCGCGACGGCTCCGGCGTCCTCGGCGATCTTGGCCTGCTCGGCGGTGACGACATCCATGATGACGCCGCCCTTGAGCATCTCGGCCATGCCGCGCTTGACGCGGGCCGTCCCGACGACGCCGGCTGCGTCGGAGGTGGTGGGCTGGCTGTTCTCGCTGGTCACGTCGAGCCTCACAGAATCGTTGCGAATGGACTTGGGCCTGCGCTGACGGCGGCCCGGTTCGGGCCATCGTAGACCGACGACGGGCGCCGTAATCCCCCGTGTCTCAGGCTCGGACGCCCGGGCGGCCGAGCGTCGTCGGCCAGGCGTCGTCGAGCTCGAGCGTGCGCGGCTCGGGAGCGTGTCCGGCGAGCCGCAGCATCCTGACGAAGGGCCCGCGCCGCACGCGCTGCGTCTGCAGCACGGCCTCGTTGTGGAAGCGCCGGGACAGCTCGACGCGGTACCACGACGAGCTCAGCGCCTCGAGCAGCTCGCCGCCCGCGGGGTCGTCGCGCAGCGCTCGCACCTCGTCCTCGTCCGCGAGCACCTCGCGGAGCGTCGCCGACAGCTCGCTCTCGACGCGCCCGACGTCCTCGGGCGAGGCGCCGTCCGCGGCGGGGAACGCGCGGTCCGCCGCGGGCCGGGGATCGGAGCTCAGGAGCGCTCGCAGGTCGGCGGGGGCGTCCGGGGCCGTGGCGCCGCCCTCCGTGGACAGCGCCGCCCATGCGGCCTCCCCGACGAGCACCGAGCTCACCGGGTCGAGCAAGCCCGAGGTCGCCAGCTCGGCGGCGGCCGTGGCACGCCGCACCAGCTGGGTCTCGACGACCGAGCGGGACGCGCCGACCTTCCGGTGCAGCCGGTCGAGCCGCGAGGCCGAGACCCAGACGAGCCAGACGAGCAGCGCGACGACGACCAGGACGACGACCGCGGTCTCGGACCACCTCATCGGCCCTCACCCCCGCGCGTGCGGCGCAGCTCGAGCAGCCGTGCGCCACGCAACGAGGACGGGTCCTCGCCCACCGGCGCGTCGCGCCCGGCGACCGCCATCTCGTAGACCGCGAGCACCTGGTCGGTGACCGCGGACCAGTCGTAGCGGCGGACAACGGCCGACGCGCGGGCGCGCACGCGGTCACGCTCCGCTGGGTCGTGCAGCACGCGGACCAGCGTGCGCGCGAGGTCGTCGGAGTCGCCGGTGCGGAACAGCACGCCCGCGGCGCCGTCGTCGAGCACGCGGGAGAACGCGCCGAGGTCGCTCGCGACCACCGCCGCGCCCGCGCTCATGGCCTCGACGAGCACGATGCCGAAGCTCTCACCGCCCGTCTGGGGCGCCACGTAGACGTCGACCGACGAGAGGAGGCGGGCCTTGTCCTCGTCGGACACCCCGCCCAGGAACTCGACGGCGCCCGCGCGGTCCCCGAGCACCTCGCGCGCCTGGTCCTCGCCGGTCTCGCCGCGTCCCGCGACGAGGAAGCGGGCGCCGGGAACCTCGTCGAGCACGCGGCCCACGGCGCCGAGCAGCACCTGCAGGCCCTTGCGCTGCTCGTCGAGGCGGCCCAGGAACGCCATCGTCGGGGCGTCGGGCGTGCCGGTCCAGCGCGCGTCCGGCTGCGCGGCCTCGAACGCGTCGACGTAGACGCCGTTGGGGATGACGACGGCGTCGCCGCCGAGGTGCTCGACGAGCGTGCGCCGCGCGTCCTCGGACACCGCGATGCGCGCCGAGATCTTCTCGAGCGACTGGCGGACCAGCGGGAACGCGACCTGCATCGAGCGCGAGCGTTCGGTGGACGTGTGGAAGGTCGCGACGACGGGCCCGTCCGCGATCCACAGCGCGAGCATCGACAGGCTCGGCGTCACCGGCTCGTGCAGGTGCAGCACGTCGAACTGCCCCTGTGCCAGCCACTTGCGCGTGCGTGCGGCCGTGACCGGCCCGAACGTGAGGCGGGCGACCGAGCCGTTGTAGCGCACGGGCACGGCGCGGCCCGCGGCCGTCAGGTACGGCGGCACGGGCGTGTCGTCGTCCGCGGGCGCGAGCACCTCGACGGTGTGCCCGCGCTGCTGGAGCGCCTCGGCCAGGTCCCGGACATGGAACTGCACGCCGCCGGGCACGTCGAACGAGTACGGGCAGACGATCCCGACGCGCAGCGGCCGGGCCGCGGCCGCGCTCACGTGTGCGCCGCCTTCGCGAGCGTCTCGGCGTACCGCGCCGGGTCGAGGTCCTCGATGAACACCTTCTGCAGCATGTGCCAGTCCTGCGGGCTCGCGTGGATGCCCTCGGCCAGCTTGTCCACCCAGGCTTGCGTGAGCACCTGCACGCGCTGGGCGCGCGGCACGTCGGTGAGGTCGACGTCGACCGGGATGAAGTCGATGTGGATGCCCCAGGGTGTGCCCGCGGCCTTGCGCCGCGCCCCGCTGAGCCGCTCGTACGTGATCACGGTGGTGACGAGCGGGGCGCCGGCGCTGATCGCCACGGCGGCCGGGCCGGCCGCCACCCGGGCGCGCTGCCCGAACAGCTCGACCTCTACTCCGCTCGAGCTGAGGTCGCGGTCCGAGAGCAACGGCAGGATGGCAGGCCCGCCGCGCGCGACCCGGACGAGCTGGCGGAACACGTCGCCGTCGCCGAGCGCGAGGATCCGCAGCCCGATCCCCTCGCGGAACTTCAGGAACTCCTGGAACAGCTCCTCGGGCTTGAGCCGCTCGGCCACCGTGGTGACGGGGGCGACGGCACGCGTGGCCCAGGCACCGGCGAGGTCCCAGTTGCCGACGTGGCCGAGCCCCATGACGACCGAGCCGCCCTGGTCGGTGTGCCGGGTCAGGTGCTCGACTCCCGAGGCGGACACGCTCGCGTCGATCTGCTCCCACGACCGGGCCGCGATCGTGAACGCCTCGCCGAAGTACCGCAGGTAGGAGCGCATCGCGGCCCGGGACAGGCGGCGCACGCCGCGCTCGTCGAGCTCGGGCGCCGCGCGCGCCAAGTTCTTCTCGAGTTGCCGCACTCCCCCGCCGTGCAGCGCCCAGACGGCGTCCGCGGCCACATTGCCCAGGCCACGGATGATCGGCCCGGGCACGCGCCACGCGTGGCGCCAGGCGAACGTGTACAGCGCGGCGGTGTCCACTCTCACTGCGACGCCTCGTCGCCCTCGGCCGGGCCTGCCGCGGTCAGCGCGTTCGTCTGGCGGCGCACCATCGCCATGCGCTGGCCGATCGTCACGGCGGACGCGAGCGCCAACAGGCCCAGCACGACCGTCAGCACGACGACCGGCGCGCCCATGCCGACCACGCCCGTGGCGACGAGGACCAGCACGAGCCGGTCCGCGCGCTCGGCGATGCCGCCCGACGCGGTCATGCCCAGGCCCTCGGCCCGCGCGCGGGCGTACGGGACGATCGAGCCGAGGATCAGGCACGCGAGCGCCAGGATCGCGGTCAGCCGGTCGTCCCCGCCGGCCGTGAACCAGAGCACGAGGCCGCCGAAGATCGCGGCGTCGCCGAACCGGTCGAGCGTGGAGTCGAGGAACGCGCCCCACGGTCCGCTGCGGCCGGCGCGCCGCGCCATCACGCCGTCGAGCGAGTCGGTCAGCACGAACACCGTGATGACGAGCACGCCCACCAGCAGGTTGCCCGTGGGGAATGCCCAGAGCGCGGTGACGACCACCACGAGCGTCCCGGTGATGGTCACGGCGTCGGGCGAGACGCCGAGCTTGAGCAGCACGTCCGCGACGGGCGTGAAGACGCGCGTCATGAAGCCGCGCAGGCGATTCAGCACGAGTCGATCATCCCCTCGCGGGCTCGGCGTCGGAGGCGGGCCACGCCGCCGCCAGGCGTTCCCGCGTGTCGGCGAGCAGCTCCGGCAGAGCGCGGCTGCGGCCGACCACGGGCAGGAAGTTGGAGTCGCCGCCCCAGCGCGGGACCACGTGTTGGTGCAGGTGCGCCGCGATGCCGGCGCCCGCGACCACACCCTGGTTCATGCCGAGGTTGAACCCGTGCGGCGCGGACACCGCGCGCAGCACGCGCATCGTGGTACGCGTCATCGCCGCGACCTCGTCGACCTCGCGCTGGGTGAGGTCGGTGTAGTCCGCGACGTGCCGGTAGGGGCACACCAGCACGTGGCCCGAGTTGTAGGGGTACAGGTTCAGCACGGCGTAGGCCACGCGGCCGCGCGCCACGATCAGCGCGTCGGCGTCCGGCAGCCCTGGCGCCCGGCAGAACGGGCAGCCGGGGCCGGCCGCGTCGTCGGACGGCTTGTTCTCGCCGCCGATGTACGCCATGCGGTGCGGGGTCCACAGCCGCTGGAAGCCGTCCGGCTCCCCCGCGAAGACCTCCGCGGGCAGCACCTCGTCGGGCGCGCCCTCGTCCGTGTGCGCCACAGCTCAGACCTGCGCGTGCTCGCGGACCGCGGCCACGATCCGCTCGATCGCCTCGGCCACCGGCACACCGTTCTCCTGGCGCCCGTCGCGGTACCGGAAGGACACGGCGCCGGCGTCGGCGTCCTCACCGCCCGCGATGAGCGTGAAGGGGATCTTCTGGGTGCTGGCGTTGCGGATCTTCTTGGCGAACCGGTCGTCGGACGTGTCGAGCTCCGCGCGGATGCCCTGCTTGCGCAACTGTGCGACGACGTCCGCGAGGTACGGCTCGAACGGCTCGGCCACCGGCACCGCGAGCACCTGGACCGGCGCGAGCCAGGCCGGGAACGCGCCCGCGTAGTGCTCGACGAGGATCGCGAAGAACCGCTCGATCGAGCCGAACAGCGCGCGGTGAATCATCACGGGGCGCTGGCGCGAGCCGTCCGCCGCGGTGTACTCGAGCTCGAACAGCTCGGGCTCGAAGAAGTCGAGCTGGATGGTCGAGAGCTGCCACGTGCGGCCGATCGCGTCCTTGGCCTGCACCGAGATCTTGGGCCCGTAGAACGCGGCGCCGCCCGGGTCGTCCACCAGGTGCAGCCCGGACTCGGTGGCGACCTCGCGCAGCGTCTCGGTGGCCTCCTGCCAGGTCTGGTCGTCGCCCACCGACTTCTCGGGGTCGCGCGTCGAGAGCTCCAGGTAGAAGTCGTCCAGGCCGTAGTCGCGCAGCAGATCCAGCACGAAGCCCAGGAGCGACGCGAGCTCGTCGCGCATCTGCTCGCGCGTGGTGTAAATGTGCGCGTCGTCCTGCGTGAAGCCGCGCGCGCGGGTCAGGCCGTGCACCACGCCCGACTTCTCGTACCGGTACACCGTGCCGAACTCGAACAGCCGGAGCGGCAACTCGCGGTACGAGCGGCCGCGCGCGCTGAACACGAGGTTGTGCATCGGGCAGTTCATCGGCTTGAGGTAGTAGTCCTGGCCCTCGCGCTTGACCGTGCCGTCCTCGTGGTACTCGGTGTCGAGCTTCATGGGCGGGTACATGCCGTCCGCGTACCACTCGAGGTGCCGGCTGGTCTGGAACAGCTTGGCCTTGGTGATGTGCGGGGAGTTGACGAACGAGTAGCCCGCCTCGACGTGCCGGCGGCGCGAGTACTCCTCCATCTCCATGCGGATGATGCCGCCCTTGGGGTGGAACACCGCCAGGCCCGAGCCGATCTCGTCGGGGAACGAGAACAGGTCCAGCTCGGTGCCCAGGCGGCGGTGGTCGCGGCGCTCGGCCTCGGCCAGCCGGTCCAGGTGCGCCTTGAGCTCGTCCTTGCTGGGCCACGCGGTGCCGTACACCCGCTGCAGCTGCGGGTTCTTCTCGCTGCCGCGCCAGTACGCGGCCGCCGAGCGCATGAGCTGCACGCCGTTGCCGATGAGCCGCGTGTTGGGCAGATGCGGGCCGCGGCACAGGTCCTGCCAGACGACCGCCTCGCTCTCGCGGCCGGCGCCGCGCACGTTCTGGTAGATCGAGAGCCCGCCGAGGCCGACCTCGACGCTCGCGCCGTCCGCGTCGGTCGCGTCGCCCTTGAGCCCGATGAGCTCGAGCTTGTAGGGCTCGTCGGCGAGCACCTCGCGCGCCTGCGCCTCGGTGACGTCCCAGCGGCGGAAGGTCTGGCCCTCCTTGATGATGCGGGACATCACCTTCTCGAGCACGCGCAGGTCCTCGGGCGTGAACGGGGTCTCGACGTCGAAGTCGTAGTAGAAGCCGTCGGTGATCGGCGGGCCGATGCCCAGCTTGGCCGACGGGTTGACCTCCTGGACCGCCTGGGCCAGCACGTGGGCCGCGCTGTGGCGGAGCACCGCGAGCCCGTCGGGCTCCTGCACCGTGACGCCCTCGACGACCGCGCCGGACTCGAGCTCGCGGGCGAGGTCGCGCAGCTCGCCGTCGACGCGCATCACGACGACGTCCCGGCGGTCCGCGAACAGCTGCGTGCCCGTCGTGCCCTGCTCGACCGTGGTGGCGGTTCCGTCGACGGTGAGGGCGATCTGATCGGGCACGAGTGCTGCCTCCTTCATGGTGCGGCCACCCGGGCGGCGACCTGTGGCGATGCTACCGGGGCGTCGCGCGGGATCGAGTGGCGGCCGTGCCTCGCCAGGGGCGTCACACCGCCGAAACGCGAGGCTCGTACCGTCTGGTCCCGTGCTGATCTCGCTCGACGACCCCCACGCCCCCGACGTCTCGGCATTGCTCGACGCGCACCTGGCCGACATGCACGCCGAGTCGCCGCCCGAGAGCGTCCACGCGCTCCCCCACGGCGCCCTCGCGGCGCCGGACGTCGCCTTCTGGACGGCCCGCGCGGACGGCAGGCTCCTGGGCTGCGGCGCCCTCAAGGCGTTGGCCCGCGCCGAGGGCGAGGTCAAGTCGATGCGGACGTCGCCCGACGCGCGGGGCCGCGGCGTCGCGTCCGCCGTGTTGGCGCGGATCCTCGACGAGGCCGCGCGCCGGGGCTACTCCCGCGTCCTGCTGGAGACCGGGACGCAGGACTACTTCGCGCCGGCGCGGCGCCTGTACCTGCGGCACGGCTTCGTCGAGTGCGGGCCGTTCGCCGCCTATCAGCCCGACCCGTTGAGCGCGTTCATGGCGCTTGACCTGCGCAGATGAGCGTAGGCACGACGAAGGCCCCGGCAGATTCCCTCCGCCGGGGCCTTCGAGCTGTGGGCGATACCGGACTTGAACCGATGACCTCCTCGGTGTGAACGAGGCGCTCTACCAACTGAGCCAATCGCCCGCTGTCGCCCGTGGGCGACGCTGGGCAGGATGCTACCCGGACTGGGGCCAGAATCCGAACCGGCGTGTGCGGCGGGTGAAATCCCTGGTCGTCGCCCGGTTCGTCGCTATCCTCAGGCGTGCCTCTGACGAGTGACGAAAGTTGCCGTCGCCACCGACGAGGGGGGTGGAAAGGCCTAGGAGCCCCAGGTCCGGGCGGGTGAACCTACGTCCGCTACCGGTCCAATCGGGCATTGCTCCTGCCATGATGGGACCGCCAGCACTTGACAACGAGGAGGACCCGATGACGCATTCGTCGTATGACGTCGTCGAGGTCGTCGCGATGCAACTGATCGGGAGCGACGCCAGCGTCATCCCCGTCAGCACCGAGCTCTCATTCAGGACGTCAGATCCGTACACGGTGCGGGCGGTGTTCACCGGCCCCCACACGATGTCGACGTGGCTCATCGGCCGCGAGCTTCTCTCCCTGGGGATGCACGCGACCGCGGAGGCCCCCGCCGGCAGCGGTGACGTCCAGGTGTGGCGCGACGAAGACCCCGACTACACCCTTGTGTCGCTCAGCGGCGTCGAGGGCAGCGCGCTCCTGGCTGCGCCCAGCGAGCCCATCATCCGGTTCCTCGCGCAGACCGAGGAGCTCGTGCCCCTCGGCTCGGAGAGCGACCGCATGGAGTCCGAGATCACGGCGTTGATCGCGGCGCTCCTCACCGCCTGACCCACTCTCGACGACCGGTCCTGCCAACGGCGGCGGGGCCGGTTGCCGCGTCTTTGTGGCCTACGGGTCCAGGCGCTCGGCAGCGAGCCGGTCGAACAGCTCGCGTGCCGCGACCGAGAGCGGGCCGGCCGGCACAGGCTGGCCGTCGAGCTCGACGACGGGCGTGACGTTGCGGATCGAGCCCGTGAGCGCCAGGTGGGCGCGCCCGGCGAGCACGTCGTCGAGCACCTCGTGGCGCAGCTCCCCCGGCCCGGCCTCGCGGACCGGCAGGCCAGACTGCGCCCCCCACTCGAGGACGAGCTCGCGCGTGATCCCCGCGAGGCAGCCGCTCGACAACGGCGGGGTGAGCAGCTCACCGCCGAGCTCGACGAACACGTTGGACGCCGTGCCTTCGCACAGGTCGCCGACCGTGTTGGCGAGCACCGCCTCGTCGGCGCCGCGCGCGAGCGCCTCCGCCAGCGCCACGACGTTCTCGGCGTACGACGTGGTCTTGAGCCCCGCGACCGGCGAACGCTCGTTGCGGACCCAACGCGAGCGGATCGCGTGGCTCTCACGGCGGCGCGCGGCCGGGCCGGCGAGCACGACGAGCGTCGCGCGCTGCTCGTCGGGCGCATGCCGGTCGGAGCCCAGCGGCCCCGGGCCCCCCGTGTACGTCACGCGCAGCCGGCCCGCGGACGGCGCCGCCCGCAGCACCTGTCCCACGGCGTGCCTGAGCTCGTCCTCGTCGGGCGCGGGGAGGCCCAGGCCGGCCGCCGAGCGGGCGAGCCGCGCGAGGTGCCGGGTCAACGCGAACGCCTGGCCGTCGACCACCGCGCACGTCTCGAAGACCCCGTCCCCCACGGTGAGCCCGTGGTCGACCGCGGTCACGGCGGGCTCCCGCGGGCCTAGCAGCCGGCCCCTCGCCCAGATCACGACGTCAGACATGCGGGCCAGTCTCGCCTGCGCGTGAGGCCAGCGCGATCAGGCGCGCGGCCTTGAGCTCGGTCTCCGCCCACTCCGCGGCCGGGTCACTCCCCCACGTGATGCCCGCGCCGGTGCCGAACCGCAGCGTCCCGCGCGCGTCCCCGCGGCCGTCGTGGTCGGGCGACCACCAGAAGGTCCTGATCCCGACCGCGAGGCGTGCGCGCTGGCGGCCTTCGTCGTCCACGTGCAGCCACCCGACGAGCCCGCAGTAGGGCCCCCGCGGGGTGGGCTCGAGCTCGTCGATGATCCGCAGCGCCGACGACTTCGGCGCGCCGGACACCGAGCCCGGCGGGTACGTGGCGTCCAGGATCTCGGCCCACGCCACCGGATCGTCCCGGAGTCGGGCCGCGAGCCGGCCGCGCACGGTCGAGACGAGGTGCACGAGGCCGGGGTGCCGCTCGTGCGCCAGCAGGCTCGTCACCTCGACGGTCCCCGGCTCGCACACGTGCTGCAGGTCGTTGCGCACCAGGTCGGTGATCATGATGTTCTCCGCCTCGTCCTTCGGGGACAGGCCGTCGACCGTGCGGGCCGTCCCCTTGATCGGGGCGGACGTGAGCACGCCGTCGTCCAGGCTCAGGAAGAGCTCCGGGGACGCCGTGACGACCCAGGCTGGCGCGTCACCTTCACCCGCCGGGACGTGCACGTACCCCCCGAATGGCGCGGGGTTGCCCGCGCGGAGTCGGTCGCCGAGGGCCGCAGCGCTCGGCTCGTCGTCGGGCGAGCCGAGCGGAGCGGCGAGGACGCGGCAGAGGTTGGCCTGATAGACGTCACCCTCACGGATCCGGGCGCGCACCGCGCCCACCGCCTCCTTGTACTCGCGGCGGCCCATGCTGCTCGTCCAGACATCGGGGCGCGGACCGTGCCAGCGCGCGTGCAGGCCGTGGCCGAACGAGGCCCGATCCGGTGGCGCCGGCGCAGTCGACTCTGGCGCCGGGCGGCCCTCGGCGAACCGCCACGCACGGACCTCGCCCTCGAAGTCCCCGACCAGGGCCCACCAGCCGGCGGACCGCAGCCGCTCCGGCGTCGCGCGCACGTCGACGCTCTCGACGACGCCTGCCAGCTCCACGCCCGCGAACACGGCGCGGCCAGGCGGCAGGGGGGGCATGGCGCACACGGTAGCCCGCCGGAGGGCTGTGCGGCCCGCGCGGGACATGGCACGGTGGTGCGATGCGTCCGCAGGTCATCCCCATGCTCCCGTGCGCGGACGTCGACGAGATCGTCGACTTCCACACCGCGCTCGGCTTCGCGGTCACCTACCGGCAGAGCCGGCCGAACCCCTACGTCGCGTTCGAGGGGTACGGCTTCCCGCTGCACTACTACGGGATGCCCGGCTTCCGCCCCCAGGACTCGCACAGCACGTGCGGGATCGTCGTCGACGACACCCAGGCGCTCTTCGAGGCCTTCGCGAGCGGCCTTCGCTCCTGGTACGGGGCCCTGCCCACGTCGGGCTTCCCCAGGATCACGCGCCCCCGCCCCCGGAAGAACGCCGACGGGCGCACCGGGTTCAGCCTCGTCGACCCGGCCGGGAACTGGATCCGGATCATGCGCGCCGGGCCGCCGGAGGCCGCGGCCGCCTCGTCGCCACTCGGCGAGTCCCTGCTCAACGCGATCGTCCTGGCCGACAGCAAGGGCGACGACGCGCAGGCCGCGAAGGTGCTGCGCGGCGCGCTCGGACGGGCGGGTCCCGACGACCCGGCGAGGGACGAGGCCGCCGAGTTCCTCGCCGAGCTCGAGGAGCGCCTGCGGTAGCGCCAGGCTCGGCCCGCCTCGACGGCTCAGGCGCTCAGCTTGGCGACGACGGCCGCGATCCGCCGCTCGCGGGTCGCGGCCGCCTTCGCGTCCTCGACGGACCGGACGTGCTCCTTGCGATGCGAGTAGGCCAGCGCGTCGAACTGCTCGCGCACACGGGCGCCCGCCAGCGCCTCGGCCAGGTCGGGAGGGACGTCGACCGTGCGCTCGACCGTGTCGTGCGCCAACGTCACGTCGAGCTCGTCGCCCGCGCCGACTCCGGCGCCCTTGCGGTGCGCCGCGTTCACGCCGACGAGGAAGCGACCGCCCATGACGGCGATCGTCGAGGCGTACGTGTAGCCGTTGAGCGTGACCGTCACCGGCACGCGCTTGCCTGCGCCGAACGACTCGACGACCTCCGGCGGCACGACGATGCCGACGTTGTTGCCGCCCGTGGACTCGAGCGTGGTGCGGAAGGTCGGCATGGCGCGGTCCTGTCGTCGGGTCCGTCGTCCGTTGAGCTCGAGGATGAACCTACCGATCGCGCGGATCGCCCGTGCCCACCCACGGGTTGAGGTCAGTTTGTGCGACCGCGCCCAAGGGTCCTGCGCTTGGCGGTCTCACGAGCCCGCTCGTCATCGTCTCCGATGAAGCTCATCGCATCGGCGAGCGCATCCCGCACCCTGGAGAGGCGCTCCGTGAGCTCCTTGACCTCGGCCCAACCGCCGTCACTCTGGAGGAGCGCGGTCAGGGCATCCACGCCCACCTCACCGGGCTCGCGGATGGCGGCGAGGACGCGGTAGACCGCGTTCGCCTCGTCCTTCGGGACCAGCCAGACCCGCTGGTTCTGGCGCGGTTCTTCGTTATCGAGCAACACCCAGTCGGGCAGGAAGTCGAGCTCGTGCTCGAGGAGCCGGTCGGCGATATCGACCAGCACGGTCCGACCGAGGCGCTTCACGCCGAGCAGGTCCCTGAGGTCCTGAAGTTCGACGGCCAGCAGGCCCGGCGTCGCCACCGCGTCGCGCAACTCGTCCCACGTCTCGTACGTCACCAGGCACTCCTTGTCGTGTCCGAACGCATGCCGCGGTCAGTACACCGGAAACCTTGACGCGTGGCAAGTCTGTCCACTCTTGTTCTTCTGCTGTCCTACCGTTAGAATAATCTTATCGCCAGACCGTTGCGGCCGCTGAACACTGAGGAGCCATGAGATGGTTGAGACAACGTACGGGACTCTCATCGCGCGATGCACTGCCGAGGCTTGCGCGGTGTGCTGCTCCACCGTCTTCCTGTCCGCGACCACACTCGTCGGCCTCGCGGCGGACGGCGACATCGAGGTCCACGTCGCCGAAGAATGCGGCCACGAGGTGACACGCGCGGCGATGGTCACGTGCCCGCCATCCGAGGCCCGTTATTGGGAGGAGCTGTGACCCAGTACCCGGGCAGGGGCATCGGCCGTCTGACCTCGGACGCCGGCGCGGGCTTCGCGCTGGTGCCAGTCGCCGACCTCGCCGCGGTCTCCACAGCGGACCCGAGCTCGTTCCTCTTCGACGTCGAGCTCCTGTCACCTGACCGGCTGGTGCGCTACCTGGCGCGCAGGGCGGCGGCGTTGTTCCTGGCGAAGCTCGAGACGCTCTACCTGGCGGCCGCTGTCGAGACGTTTCCGGAGCAGAGCGTGGCGTCGGTGAGTGACGAGCAATGCGGCGTGACGGTCTCCGTCATCGATTCCACACCGCTCACGGTGACACTCGAGGTGGACGTGGTCGCCGAACTCGACGCGCCTCTCGAGGAGCGCGATGGGATCGCGTTCGACGTGCCGCGCTCGTCACTGCTGGCCGCGGCACACCGGCTGCGGGAGTGGCCGTCGCCGAACGGGACCAGCGCATGGGAGAGGCAGTCGCGATGAGCTACCTGGCCGGGTTCCTTGACGCAAGGGATGGCGCCCGCCTGACGAGTGTGGCGGTCCTGCCATTCGCGCACGAGACGAGATGGCGACTCGGGCACGTCACGGCTCACCGGGTGCTCTTTGGGGACCACGAGGAACCTTCCGCGGCGATCGGCGCTATCGCCACATTGCTCCCGACAGCGGCCGCGACGGCAACCGGCTTCGACCCCGACGGCCACACGTGGGGCGCTGTGTTCCAGTGCGCGCCCCGTGATCGCCAGCTGACCGGCGCCGGACCCTCCCGACCCACGCCGCCCATCCGGACGATGCTGCTCGCCGAAGCCGGGCTGGACCGCGCGATGGACCTCACGGGGGTCGCCGGCAAGCTCAGCGCGCAATGCGCCGGCGACGACGACCTGCGCGCGATCTACGCCGGCGCTGGCGGCCACGTCGCCGCCTGGACACTGGGTGAACTGCTCGGAGGGTTGCTGGTTGAACTCGCGACCGAGGCGGACCTGGGTGAGATCGCGGCGTTGGCTGAGTCGGGCGCGCCCGAGGCCACGGAAGCCGAACGGCTCGCGCGGATACTTCGTCCGTTGCGGGACTGGAGCTCTACCTACGAAGGGCGGGAGCTGTGAGCACCAACCGCGAGACTGAGCGTGACCGGAAGGCGGGTGCCCTGGACGATCGCATCCAGGCGTCAGACGCGCTGCCTGCCACACGGCCTCGGTGCCCGTCCTGCGGCAGGGAAGTCTGGGTGCGTAGGATCGTCTGGGGCCTGCTCCCTCCGGGCGCGATCGATCCGCTCACCCAGGTGGCCGGCGGCTGCGCCCTGCCCGCCGAACCGGTGCCTACCTGGACCTGCCGCCTGTGCGGCGACTCATTCGGGGATCTGCGGGGCGAGGCCGGAGATGGCCGGTGAACCAGTCCGCCCTCGTCCTACACGTCCCGCACGCTTCGCGGGTGATCCCGCCAGAGGTCCGGGCGGGTATTGCGCTGGACGACCTCGACCTGACGCACGAACTCGACCGGATGACCGACTCCTTCACTGACCTGATTGCGGAGCAGGCCGCCAAACTGGCCGGCGTCCCGGTCCGCGTGGTCGCGGCACCGGTGTCGCGTCTCGTCGTGGACGTGGAGCGCTTCCCCGACGAGCGAGAGCGGATGAACGCTGTCGGTATGGGTGCGATCTACACGCGCACTCACGACCAGCGCCCGCTGCGCGAGCACGTCGATGAGAGCCTGCTCGACCGCTGGTTCCACCCGCACGCCGCGCGAGTCACCGCGGCCGTCGCCGACGCGCTGGCCGAGCGCGGCCGCGTGATCCTCGTCGACCTGCACTCCTATCCAACCCACCGATTGCCCTACGAGCTCGCGGGGCAGCACGATCCACGACCCAGCGTGTGCCTCGGCACCGATCCGGACCACACTCCCGCGTGGTTGGTCGACGCTGCCCGGGCCGCGTTCGACGGGCTGGGGACGGCCCTCGACTCACCGTTCGCAGGCACCTACGTCCCCTTGGCGTACTACGGTGCCGACACACGCGTCTCGTCGCTGATGATCGAACTGCGGCGCGACACCTACATGGACGAGAAGACCGTCGCGCCACACCACGGCCTCGAACGGATCACCCACAGGATCGCCCGGCTGCTCACCGTCATCTCTGGCGAGATCGTGTGAGCGGCCAGAGGTGCCGCGACCGAGAGTTACTCTCCCCACAACCGCCGGCGGAAACGACGAAGCCCCAGGTCAGTGACCTGGGGCTTCGGTGGTGGGCGATACTGGGATCGAACCAGTGACCTCTTCCGTGTCAGGGAAGCGCGCTACCGCTGCGCCAATCGCCCGGTGGGGGTGAAGCATGCGAGGTGGAGATGGGATTCGAACCCACGTATACGGCTTTGCAGGCCGCTGCCTCGCCTCTCGGCCACTCCACCCTGAGACCGCTGTCCTCAGCGGCCTGAGCCGAAAGGATGTCTCCGAGCGGACGACGGGATTCGAACCCGCGACCCTCACCTTGGCAAGGTGATGCTCTACCACTGAGCCACGTCCGCGCTGCACTTCCCCCCGGTTTTCACCGGCGTTCCGTGTGCGTCCCAGACTCTAACTGAGTTTTCGGCCCAGAGTCCAACTGGCTCCGACTTCCGCGTGATCATGCGGAACAGCCGCGTTCTGCGCGCTGCGCCGGCGCCGCGACGCACCCTGCGAGGCCCTCGGCTACACCTCACCTGGCAGCGCGTGGCGCACGACAAGGCGCGTCCACGCGCCCACGTAGATCCGGTCGCCGTCCTGCAGCTCGACGCGCTGCCCGGGGGTGATCGGGTCGGACGGGAGCGCATCCCCTGCGTGGCTCAAGAACGTGCCGTTGGACGACTGCAGGTCCTCGACCCACCAGCGCTGGCCGTCGGTGTTGAGCTGGCAGTGGCGGCGCGAGACGCCGGAATCGGTGCCGCAGTCGATCTGCGGGTGGATGTTGCGTGATGCGGACGGGCGCCCGACGAGCACGCTGCGCGCGCGCAGCGGGACGAGCACCGGCAGGCCGACCGAGGGCAACGGGTCCTCGGGCTTCTGCACCTCGTACCAGTCGGGGTCCACCCACAGCTCCGCGATCCACGACTCCTGGCCCTCGGGCGCGGGCGTCGGCAACTGCGAGGCCGGATCGCCAGGCGCCGCCTCGCTCGACGCGGGCGCGCCGGGATCCGATGCGGGCAGGGGCGCCGCGGGCTGGGGCGCTGTGACAGGCGGGAGGACGGGCTGGGGCGCCGGCAGGGCGCCCGTGGTGAAGTCGTAGCCGCAGTTCTCGCAGAACAGCGCGCCGGCTGCCGCGCCGAAGCCGCAGTTCGGGCACGCGACCGCGACCGGTGTTCCCTGCGACGGGCTGGACGTGGGGGCCGCTGCCGCGGGCGAAGCGGCGGCCGCCGCGGCGATGGGCGCGCCGCACACGTCGCAGTAGTCGGCCGACGCGGAGCGATGCCCCTCGGGGCACACGACGGGGCTCACCGGCGCACCCGGGTGGTCTTCGTCGAGGCGGTGTCGAGGGCCATCTCGTCGAGCTTGGCCACGTCGCGCTTGAGCCGGACGGTGCCCTCGTCGGCGTCGTCGATCTCCACCACGCGCCGCAGCTTGCTCGTCGCCTCGTCGTTGCCCGACTCCTGCGCGAGCTGCACGGCGCGGCCGAGCTTGACGGTCGCGGTCGCCTCGTCGCCCGCGGCGCGTGCCGCGAGGCCCTCCTGGATCGCGCTCGCGAGCTCCGCCTGGCCGGTGTAGTGCGCCACCTCGGGGCTGATCTGCGCGGTGAGCGACGCGTCGTCGGACCACTTCGCCTTCACCAGACCCGAGGCCAACACGTTGCCGCCGACCGCGATCTGCACGCGCGCCGCGAGCTGTTCGGCGCCCGGCGTCTTCGACGGCACACGGACCGCCACGTGGTACTCGCGCTCCTCGTCGCCCCACGCGCCCGTCGGGTAGCCGCCGGTCAGCGGGTTGACCTCGACGCGCCGGGCCGTGAGGTCCTCGAGCGTCGGCGCGACCTGCCGGACGAACAGCACCTGGCCGCCCTGCGGCGCCCACACGCGTAGCTCCGCGTTGGCCACCCCGCGGCTCATCGACGCCTGGACGAGCGCGCGGAAGTCCTCGGCGATGTCCTCGGGGTCGGCGATCAGGTCGAGGCTGCCGAGGAGCGCCGTGGAGATCTCTCGCAGCTCCTCGACCACCCACTTGGCGCCGACGCCCCGCGCGTCGCACTGGAACTTGCCCGTGACCTGGCTGATCGCCGACGAGAGCTGCCAGCGCGGCTCGGACTCGTTCTTGCCGTCGGTCAGCAGGATCGCGTGCCGCTGAGCCGCCTGTGGCACGGTGCCGAACAGGCGGTCGGCGAGCAGGAGCCACGTGCTCATCGCGGTGCCGCCCGTCGCGCGGATGGTGCTGATCGCGCGCTTGGCCTCGGCGCGCGCTCCCGGCTCCATCTGCACCATGTCCAGGCGCGCGTTGGCGTACGGGAACACTCGCTCGGCGACGTGGCTGCCGCTGATCACCGCGAACCAGGTGCCGTCCGCGATCTGGTCGACCGCGACTGCCGCCGCGTGCTTGGCGGCGTCCAGGTTGCGGCCGGTCATCGAGCCCGACGAGTCGATCATCACGATCTCGGCGACGCCACCGGACAGCGATGCCGCCGAGCCCGCGCCGGTGCTCGTGACCGCGACGATCGCGTGCACGTCCGTCGCGCCCGGGGCGAGGAACTCGTTCTGGAACACTTCGGCGGTGAAGACGGCCACGTCGGTCCTTCGTCGTGTCGGTGGAGCGGTCGAAATGCGGTCGTGCGGATGGCTGGGGCCTGCGTCAGCGCGTCGGAGCTCTCACGCGGGCTCGCTGCCGACGAGGCTAGCGCCCGGGTCGCCCACCGTGACCCCCGCCACAGCGGTGACACGCGCGAGCGCCACGGTGATGTTGTCGCGGCCGCCTTGCGCGTTCGCCCAGTCGACGAGCGCGCCGGCCAGCGCGGTGGGCTCGTCCGAGACTCGCTCGGCGGTCTCCCGCAGCAGGCGGGCCAGGTCCGCGGCGGGCGAGCAGTAGTTCCACAGCCCGTCGCTGCACACCAGGAGCCAGCCCGCGCCGCGCGCGGTCGCGGCCGTGGTGCGCGCTGTGACGTCGGGCGCGTCCGGCCCCAGCCATCGGGTGATCGCGTGCGCGTGCGGCGAGTTCTCCGCCTGCACGCGGGAGACGCCCTCGGCCATGAGCTCGGCGGCGCCGGAGTCGTCGGCGCTGAGCTGCTGCGCGGCGCCCTCGTCGGGAAGCCAGTACGCGCGCGAGTCGCCCAGCCAGCCGACGACGATGTGCGGGCCCTCGACGACCGCGGCGACGAACGTGCAGGACGGCGGGTCGGCGCGGCCCGTGACGTCCCCGACCGCCTCGACGATCGCGCGGTCCCCCGCACGAGCGGCCATCGCCAACAGCGCCGACCAGGCGCCCGTGCGTTGGCTGCCGACGCCCTCGACCGGCGCCGAGCCGCCGGGCGCCCCGCCCACCAGGACGTCGAGCGCCGCGCGGGCCGCCGCGAGGCTCGCGACGTCGGAGTCCGGCGCCGACGAGACCCCGTCGCACACCACGAGCGCGGCGTAGCCGTCCCCCGCGGCGAGCGCCATCGCGTCCTCGTTGCGGTCGTGGCGGATGCCGCGGTCGCACACTCCCCCGACGGTGGGCGACGCGGACTGCGCCCAGTGGTCCCGCTCGGAGTCCGCAGGGCGGCCGCACATCACGCAGTACCCGTCGGCGGCCACCTCCCCGCCACACGCGACGCACGCGCGCCGCGCCGGAGCCGCCTCCGCCGCGAGACCGGCAGATTGGTCCGAGACTGGCAGTTCCAACTGCCGGTCTCGACTCGAGGTGCCGGACTCGGCGCCGGCCTGGGGGGCGGGTGCGGCAGCCGCGGCCGGCGCGGGGAGCGGTGGGACGGGCGGAGGTGCGGAGTCCAGGCGGGCGCCGCACTCCTCGCAGAAGGACGCGTCGTCGCCCGCCAGCGCGCCGCAGGCAGAGCACGCGCGCGTCACCACGTCGTCCACCTCCGCACTGCGTTGGCCTCGTCGACGAGCGCGATCCGCTCGTCGGCCGTCCGAGCGAGCGCGGCGGCCTGCCGGTACTCGGACTCGAGCGCGTCCCGCAACGGGCCCTCCTGCGCCGGGACGGCGTCGATCAGCACCTTCGGGTCCTCACCGGCCGACTGCACGTGCGCGAGCGCGGCCGACAGGATGGACACCCGCAGGTCGACGCGCTCGCGCGGCGCCACGGTCACCGCGGACAGCCCGGCCAGCGCATCGGCCAGGCCCGGCAGCCCTCGCTTCGAGCGCATCAGGAGGTGGGCTCGTCGTACCCGGGCGTCGGCGAACGAGCCGCGCGTCGGAGCGACCAGCTCGAGTGCCGCGAGCGCGCCCGGCACATCGTCACGCGCGCCGCGGATGCGCGCGAGGCCGAACGCGGCGGTCGCGGTGTAGTTGGCGTCGGTGCGCGCGCACACCACGTACAGCGCCTCGGCGATGCCCGGCTCGGCCGACTGCTCGCACGCCGCGGCGAGCGCGAGCTTCGGCGCCAGCTCCCCCGGCACCTGGCCGTAGACCGCGTTGAAGGACGCTCGGGCGCCCACCGGGTCTCCGGTGGCCAGCCGGGCGAGGCCGTCCAGCCACGCCGCACGCCACTCCCACGGGTCGTCGGCCAGGATCTGGGCGAGCTCGTCGGCGACCCTGGCGCCGTCTTGGGCCTCGATGGCCGCGCGGGCACGCGCGAGCCGCACCTCGACCGTCACCTCCGGCGCCGCGTCGAGCGCGACGAGCCGCCCGGCGGCGTCGCTCACGTTCACGCCCGTGAGCCACGAGGCCGCCGGGTCGGCCGGGTCCACCTTGAGCAGCGGCAGCTCGTCCCAGGCCAGCGGCCGCTCGGGGACGTCCGCGGTCGGCGGGTCGAACAGCACCGACGCCGCCGAGTGCAGCGCGGGGCTGCCCGGGCCGAGGTCCGTGGCGACCACCTCGCGCAGCACCCCGACGAGCTGCGCGCGCAGCTCGTCGACGGTCGCGAACCGGTCCGCGGGCTCCGGCGCGCACGCCTTCGCGAGCAACCGGTAGAACGAGTCGTAGCGCTGGAACACCGGGGTGTCCGCGACCGCGGGCAACGCGGCGGCGTAGGTGGTGGTGTTGCCGCGGAAGTCCAGCACGAGCGTCGCCAAGGTCCGGCCGATCGTGTAGACGTCCGACGCCACGGAGGGCCCGACGTGCGGCACCTCGGGCGCCTGGTAGCCGACTGTGCCGTAGATCGGCGAGTCCAGGTCGTCGACGCGGCGCACTCCGCCGAGGTCGATGAGCTTGACGCCGTCGCCCTGCTGGATCACGTTGTCGGGCTTGAAGTCGCAGAACAACAGGCTGATGTCGTGCAGGTACGCGAACGCCGGCAGGATCTCGAGCACGAACGCGAGCGCCTGGTCCACGGGCAGCGGGTCGTTCGCTCCCCCGTTGGCCTCGCGGCGCGCGGTGAGGAGCTGCTTGAGCGAGCGGCCGCCGACGAACTCCATGACCGTGTAGCCGGCGCCCTCGTGCATCACGAAGTTGTAGATCTCGACGATCAGCGGGTGCTCGACCTCGGCGAGGAACTGCCGCTCCGCGATCGCGGCCGCGTAGGCGTCGGGGTCGCCCGAGTTCAACAGGCCCTTGAGCACGACCCAGCGGCCCGAGACGTTCTGGTCGCGCGCCAGGTAGATCCAGCCGAGCCCGCCGTGCGCGAGGCAGCCGACGACCTCGTACTGGCCGCCGACGAGGTCGCCGGGGCCGAGGCGGGGAGTGAAGTCGAACGCGGCGCCGCACTTGGGGCAGAAGCCCTGCGTGCGGCCCGGCTGGCCCTCGCGTCCGCGGCCGACCTCGGCGCCGCACGCGGCGCAGTACCGCTTGCGCTCCGGGACCTCCGGCACGGCCATGATCGCCTGCAGCGGGTCCTGCGCGGGCGCGGACGGGACAGTCGTGAGGCCCGCGCCCAGCCGGTGGCCGCGCAGGCGCGTCGAGCC
>JAEWOA010000241.1 GCA_023461115.1 Actinomycetes bacterium | reverse complement strand
CGCGGCGCCGCCCGGTAGGGTCGGCGCCGTGAAGATCCTCGTCGTCGGAACCGGCGCCCGCGAGCACGCGATCACGCGAGCCCTCTCGCTCGACCCGGAGGTGCGCGAGCTGCACGCGGCGCCCGGGAACCCCGGGATCGGGGCGGTCGCCACGCTGCACGAGGTCGACCAGCTCGACGGCGCCGCGGTCACGGCGCTGGCCACCCGCCTGGGCGTCGACCTCGTCGTCGTCGGGCCCGAGGCGCCGCTCGTCGCGGGCGTGGGCGACGCGGTGCGCGCCGCGGGCATCCCCGTGTTCGGGCCGTCGGGCCAGGCCGCGCGGCTCGAGGGCTCCAAGGCGTTCGCCAAGGAGGTCATGGCGGCGGCCGGCGTCCCCACGGCCGCGCCCCGCGTCGCGCAGACCGCCCCCGAGGTCGAGGCCGCGCTCGACGAGTTCGGCGCCCCGTACGTCGTCAAGGAGGACGGGCTCGCCGCGGGCAAGGGCGTCGTGGTCACCGACGACCGCGCCGCGGCGCTCGACCACGCGCTCGCGTGCCTCGCCAAGCCCGGTGGCCGTGTCGTCGTCGAGGAGTACCTGGACGGCCCGGAGGTCTCGCTGTTCGTCCTCTCGGATGGCGAGCACATCGTGCCGTTGGTGCCCGCGCAGGACTTCAAGCGCGCGCACGACGGTGACCAGGGCCCCAACACGGGCGGCATGGGGGCGTACTCGCCGCTGCCGTGGGCGCCGACGGGGCTCGTCGACGAGGTCGTCGAGCGCGTCGCGCGGCCCACGGTCGACGAGATGCGGCGTCGCGGCACACCGTTCGTCGGCGTGCTCTACTGCGGGCTCGCGCTGACCAGCAAGGGCGTGCGCGTGGTCGAGTTCAACGCGCGGTTCGGCGACCCCGAGACGCAGGTGGTGCTCGCGCGGCTCGCCACTCCGCTCGCGCGCGTGCTGCTGGCCACCGCGACCGGGGGCCTCGGCTCGCTGCCCGCGTTGGAGTGGCGCGCGGACGCCGCCGTCACAGTCGTGGTCGCGTCGGAGGGATACCCGACGACGAGCCGCACGGGAGACCCGATCCGTGGGCTCGAGGACGCCGACTCGGAGCCCGGTGTGCACGTGCTGCACGCCGGGACCGCCCGGGATGCCGCGGGCGCCGTGGTGAGCGCCGGGGGCCGCGTGCTCTCGGTGGTCGGGGTCGGCGGCACGCTCGCGCAGGCGCGCGCTGCCGCGTACCGCGGCGTCGAGCGGATCGCGCTCGACGGAGCGCACCACCGCTCGGACATCGCGCTCGCGGCGGCGAACGGCTAACACCCCCGGGGTAGCCCACTGGGTGGATGCCCGATTTCCACCGCTCTGGGCCGTTGCTACGGTCTGGCGCGGGCCCAACGGGGGCCCACGAAGAGGGGGCTTTCGTGAGGGTTCGCCATGCGTTCGTCGTCGCCGCCGTCGCTGTCGCAGTCGCCGTCCCGGCGCTGCCCGCCAGCGCCTATCCCATCCAAGTGAGCTCGTGGGGCAACAACTTCACGTCGAACGACGCCAGCGCGGAGATCCTCTACGTGCACGACGGGGAGTCCGGCCAGAACGTCGCGGGCGACTACGGGCTGCGGGGCTCGGCCAAGCTCCGGTCGGTGTTCAACGGCGGCGGCAAGGGCTCCACCGTCTCGCGGCGCGTCGGCCTGCTGTACGCGCACCGCATCACCGAGATCATCTCGCTCACGCCGGACGTGCACGGGCCCTGGCGCTACTTCCATGTCTGACCGCGCAGCGGCCGCTGACGGCCCGCTGGTGGTGGACGTGCGTGACGTCGAGGTGCGATTCGGCGCCGTCGTCGCGCTGCCGACCACCACGCTGCGCGCCCGGCGTGGCGAGTCGGTGGCGCTGGTCGGCCCGTCCGGGTCGGGCAAGACGACGCTCCTGGACTGCGTGGCGGGCCTGGCGCGGCCGACTGCGGGCGAGGTCTGGGTATGGGGCGAGCGCGTCGACACGCTCTCGACGAGCCGCCGGTCCGACCTGCGCCGCACGGGCTTCGGGCTCGTGTCGCAGGGTCCGGACCTGCTTCCGGAGCTCAGCGTCGCGGAGAACGTCGCGCTCACGCTGCTGTTCGACGGCCTCCCCCGCGCGGCGGCTCTCGAGGCGGCGCACGCCATGCTCGCCGAGCTGGGGCTGCCCGACGCTGGTGGGCGGCGTCCGCAAGAGCTCTCCGGCGGCGAGCAGCAGAGAGTCGCGGTGGCGCGCGCGCTCGTGTTGAGCGGGCCCGGCGGGGCCGAGAGCCGGATCGTGGTGGCCGACGAGCCGACGGCCTCACTGGACCGCGCCAACGCGGACCTGGTCATGGACGCGCTGCTCGGGCTCGCGGGCAGGCGCGGCGCCACGCTGCTGGTCGCGACGCACGACCTCGCGGTCGCCGGGCGGTGCGACCGCGTCGTCGAGCTGCGTGCGGGCGCGCTGGTCCCGTGACGCCCGGAGTCAGGCTCGCGGCGCGCCTCGCGTTCTCGCGGGACCCGCGGCAGCGGTGGCGGCAGCTGAGCGTCATAGGCAGCGCGCTGGCGGCGGTGCTCGCGCTCGCGCTCGCGGCTGGGGTATGGCACGCCGCGCTCCGCGTGGAGGATCGGCTGCGGCTGCGCACGCCGTTGTGGTCGGACGACGTCGCGGCCGCGCCGCTGCGGGGCGCGTTCATGGGGTTCATGGAGGGCTCGCAGCAGGTCAGCATCCTGTGGGTCGAGCCGGCGCCCGGGCACGAGGCCGACCCGCGGATCGTGCCGCCGGGGCTGTCCGCGCTGCCGCCGCCCGGATCCGCGGTGGTGTCCGCGGGCCTCGCCGAGCGCGGGATCACCCCCGAGGCGCTGGGCTTCGCCGACGCCCGCACCGGCACGGGCCCGGACGGCCGCATCGGCGTCGAGGGACTGGGCGCCGCGAGCGAGCCGCTGGTGTACGCGCGTGCCGTCGCCGGCCGCCCGCTGGGCGACCCCGGACAGCTGCTGTGGTTCGCGGGCTACCCGGAGAGCCTCGCGCAAGCCCCGCCGGGTGGTGAGCTGGCCGGCTTCGCGTCGGACTACCCGATGGTCGAGCCGGGGCGGGTCCCGGTGCTGGTCGTCACGTTCTACGTGCTCCCCGCGGTCCTGGTGCTGCTGCTCGGCGCCCGCGCGCGCTCGCCCCTCCGGACCGCGCGTGCCGAGACGCTGCTGCGGCTCGGGGTCCGGCGGCGGTCCGTGCGATGGATGCTCGCGGTCGAGGGCGGCGCGCTGGCCGCAGTCGGTGCGGCGCTCGGCTGCGCGGTGGCGCTCGTCGTGCTGCCGCGGCTCACGGCGTTGCCGGCGACGCGGACCACGTTGGTCCCGGGCGACCTGGCGGCGCCGTCGGCCGCCGTCGGCCTGATCGCTCTCGGGGTGGTCGCGTCGGCGTCGGCGTCCGCCGCCGCGGGCCGGCTCGTCGCGTCGCGCCGGAACCGGCCGCCGCGTGCGCCCGGGCTGTGGCGCGTGCTCCCGGTGGCCTTCGGGTTGTCCGCGACGTTCTCGGGGCGGCTCGTGGCCGACGCGACGCCGCTCTACCTGCTCGGCGTCGTGCTCGTGGCCGCGGGGGTCCCGTTGCTCGTGCCGCTGCTGGGCTCGTGGCTCGCGGTCGCGCTCCAGAGGGTCCGGACGCCGGACGTGTGGCTCGCCGCCCGGCGGTTCGTGGCCGCGCCGACCCACCTGGCACGTCCCGCCGCGGCGCTCGGGCTGCTCGTCTTCCTCAGTGCCGCGGCGTTCTCCGCCTACGCGACGAGCTTCGGGGCCGGGGCTGGCGCACGTGGCCCGCAGGTGTACCTCGCGAGCTGGACCGGTGCGCGTCCGCACGACGCGCCGACGCTCCAGGCCGGTTGGGCGCGCCTGGACGGGGTCGCGGTGCTCGAGGTCGACCGCGACGGTGGCGGCGCCGTGCTGCGGGCACACGGGTGCGCCGCGCTGGCGCCCGCCGAGCGGTGGCTCGGCCCTGCGTGCGACGGCGACCACGTGCGGCCGCAGTTCGCGCAGGCGGTCTCGCAGCAGCTCCACCAACGCGTGGTGATCGGGCTCGACGCCGCCACACACGCCGCGACCCACGGCGCCACGACGCGCGCGGCGAACGAGCTCGTCGTGATCGACGCGGTGGGGCACCCCGAGGCGGAGTTCTACCGCGCGGGTGGCGCGCGGCTGCCCGCCTTCCTGTTGACGGGCAGCTCCACGGCGGGAGTCAGCCAGACGCTCGGCTACTG
This sequence comes from Actinomycetes bacterium, assembly GCA_023461115.1. Lineage (GTDB taxonomy): Bacteria > Actinomycetota > Actinomycetes > Actinomycetales > Cellulomonadaceae > Cellulomonas. The sequence continues at coordinate 2,926 of JAEWOA010000241.1, read as the reverse complement.
GGTGATGGGCGGGTGGCTGGTCGCGGCCGCTCTCCTGCTGCTGGCGGTCCTGCGCGAGCTCGGGGACCGGCTCCTGGCGGGAGCCGTCGAGGAGCGCGCCCTGCTGCGGATCGGGCTGCGCGACCGCGAGGTGGACCGCGTCGGACGGTGGACCGTGGCGATCGGGTTCCTCGCGTCCATCCCCGCGGCCTACGTGCTGGGCCTGCTGGTCTCCCAGCGCGGTGAGGGGCTCGACGTCACCCGCTTCCTCCCCAGCTGGATCACGGGGCTGATGCTCGTGGTCGCCGCGCTCGCCGGGCTGACTGCCGCGGTCCTGTCGCCGATGCGCCGGTCGTGGCGCGCGTGGGACGCGAGGTGACGCGGTGCGACCTCGGCGCGGCGGGCCCGGCTGGCGGACGCGGTTTCCGGCGCCGCCCGTCGTCGGAGAGACTGTGCGCGTGATGCTCGCCGCCTCGCCTTCGCTGCCCGGCTGGACCCACACCTACTCGGGCAAGGTCCGCGACCTGTATGTCCCCGACGACTCGGCGGAGGGCCACGCGCTCGTCGCGGCGCACGGCGACGTCGTGCTCGTCGTCGCGAGCGATCGCGTCTCCGCTTACGACCACGTGCTCGCGCCGGGCATCGAGGGCAAGGGCATCGTCTTGACCCAGCTCTCGCTGTGGTGGTTCCGCCAGCTCGCGGACCTCGTGCCGAGCCACGTGGTGTCCACCGACGTGCCCGGGGCGGTCGCGGGCCGCGCGATGATCTGCCGGCGCCTCGACATGTTCCCGGTCGAGTGTGTGGTGCGCGGCTACCTCACCGGCTCGGGGCTCGCGGAGTACCGCGCGAACGGCGAGGTCACCGGCATCCCACTGCCCGCGGGGCTGGTAGACGGCTCCCGCCTGCCCGAGCCGATCTTCACGCCCGCGACCAAGGCCGAGCTGGGCGACCACGACGAGAATGTGCCGTTCTCGGTGGTCGCCGCCACCGTCGGCGAGCGGACCGCGGCCACGCTCCGTGACCTCACGCTCGCGGTGTACGCGCGGGCCGAGCAGATCGCCCGGGAACGCGGCGTGATCCTCGCGGACACCAAGCTCGAGTTCGGCGTCGACCCGGCGACCGGCGAGATCACCCTCGGCGACGAGGTGCTCACGCCCGACTCGTCGCGCTTCTGGCCCGCGGAGGGCTGGGAGCCGGGCCACGCGCAGCCGAGCTTCGACAAGCAGTTCGTGCGTGACTGGCTCACGTCGTCGGAGTCGGGCTGGGAGCGTGAGTCCGACACCACGCCCCCGGCACTCCCGCAGCACATCGTCGAGCGCACTCGAGCGCGCTACCTCGAGGCCTACGAGCGACTGACCGGCACGCCGCTGGCCGTCTAGCGCCCGCGCGCCGACGCGACCGAGTCCCCGCTCTGGACGGCGCGGCGGGCCTCGCGCCGGCCGGAGCGCACCCGGGTCGCGGCGTTCCCCTGCCGACCAGCCTGGTCGCGCATAGGTTGTGGCCATGGAGCGCCTGCCCACGATGCCGCGACAGCTCCTGGTGCGGCGCGCCCGGCGGATCGGGCACGACGAGCCGGTCGATGTGCTCGTCCGGGACGGGCGGGTGATCGCGCTCGGCTTCGACCTCTCCGCGGTCGCGGGCTCGCACGGCGAGGTCGTCGACGTGGACGGCCGGTTCGTCATGCCGGGCCTGTGGGACAACCACGTGCACCTGACGCAGTGGGCGCTGGCCCGCCGCCGCCTCGACCTGTCCGAGGCGCGCTCTGCCGCGCACGTCGTCGCGCTCGTCGCGCAGCGGCTCGCCAGCGACCCGCCCGCGCCGGGCACGGCGCTCGTCGGGTACGGGTTCCGCGACGCGCTGTGGCCCGACGAGCCGACGGTCTCCGCGCTCGACGCGGTCGCGGGGGTGACCCCGGTGGTCCTGGTGTCGGGGGACCTGCACTGCGGGTGGCTGTCATCGGGCGGGCTGCGGTTCCTCGGGGTGACGTCCAAACCCACGGGGGTGCTGCGCGAGTCGGACTGGATCCCGCTGCAAGGCGGGGTGGACGCGGTGCCCGACGACGTCGCGGACGCGCTGGTCGCCGACGCCACCAGGCACGCCGCGTCGCTCGGGGTCGTCGGGGTCACGGACTTCGAGGTCGCGGACAACGTCGCGGTGTGGCGGCGGCGGTCCGAGTCCGCCCCGCCCGCGATCCGCGTCCGTGCGGCGGTGTGGGCGCGCTACATCGAGCGCGTGATCGTCGAGGACCTGCACACGGGCGACTCGCTCGTGGGGCGCGGCGGGCTCGTCGAGCAGGGACCGCTCAAGGTGATCGTCGACGGCTCGCTCAACACCCGGACCGCCTGGTGCCGGGACCCGTACCCGGGACTGTCCGGCGACCAGGCCAACGGGGTGCTCGCGGTCCCGCGCGAGACGCTCGAGCAGCTCCTCGCGCACGCACGCTCGCACGGGCTGCAGGCCGCGATCCACGCGATCGGCGACGCCGCGGTCGCCATGGTGCTGGACGCGTTCATGACGACGGGCGCGCGTGGAGCAGTCGAGCACGTGCAGCTCATCGAATGGCCGGACATCGAGCGCATGGCGCACCTGGGCCTCGTCGCGAGCGTGCAGCCCGAGCAGGCGATGGACGACCGTGACGTGGCCGACCACCATTGGGCGGGGCGCACCGACCGCGCGTTCGCGTACGGGTCGCTGCACCGAGCGGGCATCCCGCTCGCGCTCGGCTCCGACGCGCCGGTCGCGCCGCTCGATCCGTGGGCCGCGATCGACGCCGCCGTGTGGCGCCAGCGCGACAACCGCGAGCCGTGGCACGCCGAGCAGCGCCTCCCGGTGCGCGCGGCGCTCGCGGCGTCCGTGAACGGGCGTGCGCTCGACCTGCAGGTGGGGGACCGCGCCGACCTCGCGGTCCTGGAGTCGGACCCGGTCGCGCTCGCGCAGCGCCCGGGCG
>JAEWOA010000240.1 GCA_023461115.1 Actinomycetes bacterium | reverse complement strand
GGGGCGGGGGGTGGTGGGCCCGCTAGCCTCGCTCCGTGACCAGGTTCTCCGTCATTCCTGCCGCCTATGTCGTGGTGCACCGCGGGTCGGGGGCGCGGCGGGAGGTCTTGCTGCAGTTGAGGCGCGGGACCGGGTACATGGACGAGCACTGGGCGGTGGCCGCCGCCGGGCACGTGGAGCTCGGGGAGTCGGTGTTGGCGGCCGCCGCGCGAGAGGCGCGCGAGGAGCTGGGGATCAGGATCGACGAGCGCGACCTCGTCGGGCTCACCGGTATGCACCGCACGGGCGTGGGCGGTTTGATCGACGAGCGCGTGGACTGGTTCTTCGCGTGCGAGCGGTGGGCGGGCGAGCCGGTGATCCAGGAGCAGCACAAGGCTGCCGAACTGCGCTGGTTCGACCTCGACGCGCTCCCCACCCCGGTGGTCCCGCACGAACACGCGGTCCTGAAGGCCTGGCACACCGGCACCCTCCCCCCACCCCACAACCCCGCCGAGTTCGTCGGAGATCGCCCAGGTCGTCGGGGATCTCCGACGATCTCGCGGACCTCCGACGAACTCGGCGGGGGTGTGTGGGCGGGGTGTGGGCGGGGTGGGGGAGGATGGGGGTGTGAGCCTTTATCGCGATGAGGCGATCGTGTTGCGCACCCACAAGCTGGGGGAGGCGGACCGGATCGTCACGCTCCTGACCCGCCAGCACGGCAAGGTGCGCGCGGTCGGCAAGGGCGTGCGACGAACGACGTCGCGGTTCGGATCGCGACTCGAGCCGTTCATGCACGTGGACCTGCAGCTCTCCACAGGCCGCAACCTGGACATCGTCACCCAGGCCGAGACGCTCGGCCCCTACGGCCGTCAGATCGCCGAGGACTACGCGCTCTACACGGTCGGCACCGCGATGCTCGAGACCGCTGAGCGCCTGGTCGAGGCCGAGCACGAGCCCGCGTTGCAGCAGTACTGGCTCCTGGTGGGCGCGGTGCGGGCGCTCGCGACGAGGGAGCACGCGCCCGGCCTGGTCCTCGACTCCTACCTGCTCCGCGCGCTGGCCGTCGCCGGCTGGGCCCCGAGCTTCGCGGACTGCGCACGCTGCGGCGAGCCCGGCCCGCACCACTCGTTCGCGATCGGCTCGGGCGGCGCGGTGTGCCAGGCGTGCCGTCCGCCGGGCGCGGCGTCGCCGGCGCGGGAGACGTTCGGGCTGCTCGCGGCGCTGCTCGCGGGCGACTGGGATGTGGCCGACGCGAGCGCCGAACGGCACCGCGGCGAGGCGAATGGACTGGTGGCGGCGTACACGCAGTTCCACCTGGAGCGCCAACTCCGCTCGCTCCCGCACGTGGAACGGGTCTAGCTGCTCCCGGCACAATGAGGGACGTGCCACGCTCCGCCGCCCCCGTCCCGCCCCCGCCGCACCCGTCGGGCGCGCGCCCGCCCGCGATCCCCAGCGAGTTCGTGCCCAAGCACGTCGCGATCGTCATGGACGGCAACGGCCGGTGGGCCAACCAGCGCGGCCTGCCGCGCACCGAGGGCCACCGCGCCGGGGAGGCGTCGCTGCTGGACGTGGTCGCGGGCGCGATCGAGATCGGCGTGACCCACGTGTCGGCGTACGCGTTCTCCACCGAGAACTGGTCGCGCTCGCCCGAGGAGGTGCGCTTCCTCATGGGCTTCAACAAGGACGTGCTGCGCCGCCGCCGCGACGTCATGAACTCGTGGGGCGTGCGCGTGCGCTGGGCGGGCCGCCGCCCACGGCTGTGGCGCTCGGTGATCGCCGAGCTGGAGGAGGCCGAGCGGCTGACCGCGGACAACACGACCTGCACCCTCACGATGTGCGTCAACTACGGGGGCCGCGCCGAGATCGCGGACGCCGCTGCGGCGCTCGCGCGCGACGTCAAGGCGGGCAAGCTCAACCCCGAGCGCGTGAACGAGAAGGTGTTCGCGCGGTATCTCGACGAGCCGGACATGCCCGACGTGGACCTGTTCCTGCGCTCGTCGGGCGAGCAGCGCACCTCCAACTTCCTGCTGTGGCAGGCGGCGTACGCCGAGCTCGTGTTCCTCGACGAGCCGTGGCCGGACGTCGACCGCCGGCACCTGTGGCGCGCGGTGGAGGAGTACGCGCGCCGTGACCGGCGCTACGGCGGGGCGGTCGATCAGCCGAGCTGACCAAAGACCGCCCCACCGACCAGCGGGCTACCGGAGCGCGAGCGCGGGCGCCTCGGCGGCGGGCGCGGGCAGCGGCTCGTCGTCGCCCTCGGTCAGGGAGACGTGGGGCAGCAGGCGGTCGAGCCACGCGGGCAGCCACCAGTTCGCGTCGCCGAGCAGCTTCATGAACGCCGGCACGAGCACCAGGCGCACCAGCGTGGCGTCGACGAGCACGGCCGTCGCGAGCCCGACGCCGAACATCTTGGTCGCGGCGTCCTCGCCCAAGACGAACGACAGGAACACCGCGGCCATGATCAGCGCGGCGCACGTGATGACGCGGCCGGTCCGGGCGATCCCGTGGACCACGGCCTCATCGCTGGGCAGCCCGGCGTCGTACGCCTCGCGCACCCGCGAGAGCAGGAACACCTCGTAGTCCATGGAGAGGCCGAACAGGATCGCGAACATGAACATGGGGATGAAGGACACGATCGGCACCGTGGACTCCAGCCCCATGAGGTCGGCGGCCCAGCCCCACTGGAACACCATCACCATGACGCCGTAGGCCGCGCCGATGCTCAGCAGGTTGAGCAGCACGGCCTTGAGCGGCACGACGATCGAGCGGAACACCAGCACGAGCAGCACGAACGACATGGCCAGCACCGCCCCGATGAAGAGCGGCAGCCGGTCGTTGACGCGGATGCCGACGTCGGCGAAGTTCGCGGTCTGCCCGCCGACGTGCGCCCGCGCGGGGCTGCCCTCGAGCGCGGCGGGGAACACGTCGTCGCGCAGGCGCTCGATGGTCTGGGCCGTCGCCTCCTCCTGTGGCCCCGTGGTGGGCACGACGACGATCGACGCGATCCCGCCCGGGCTCACCGCGGCGGGCGCGGCCGACGCCACCCCGGGGTCGTCGCGCAGCGCTGTGACCAGCGCGTTCGCGGCCGCGTTGTCCCCGCGCGGCTCGACGGCCACGATCAGGGGGCCGTTGACCCCGGGCCCGAAGCCCTCGGCCAGCAGGTCGTACGCCTGGCGCTGGGTCCAGTCGGCGGGGAGCGAGCCGTCGTCGGGGATGCCCACACGCAGCGCGGCCACGGGCGCGGCCATCGCCACCAGCAGCGCCGTGACACCCACCGCGTAGGCCACTGGATGGCGCGTGACGTGGCGCACCCACCGCTGCCAGCGCGGCCCCTCCTGCGGGATGGCGCGCCGCCCGACGACGCGCCGCCCCGCGAGCCCCAGCAGCGCGGGCAGCAACGTCGTGGCCGCCGCCACCATGATCAGGACCACGCCCGCGATCGCCAGCCCGCCCGCGGTCATGAACGGCACGCGCGCCACGGCCAGGCCGAGGATCGACACGACGACGATGCCGCCCGCGAACACCACCGGGGGACCGGCCTTGCCGAGCGCCCGGGCCACCGAGTCGGCTGCCGGCAGCCCGCGGCTCAGCCCGTCGCGGTGCCGGGTCACGACGAACAGCGCGTAGTCCACGCCGACCCCGAGCCCGACCATCGCGCCCAGGACGGGCGCATACGAGGGCACGTCGACGACTAGCGCCAGCAGCGGCATGCTGCCCACCCCCACCGCGAGCCCCATCACCGCCATCCCCAGCGGGATCAGCGCCGCGACGACCGACCCGAACGCGAACAGCAGCACCACGAGCGCGGTGAGCACGCCGATCAGCTCGCCCAGGCCGGCCGGCGGATTCTCGAACGCGAAGAACAGCGCGCCGCCCATCTCCACGCGCAGCACCGAGGAGTCGACGCCGTCGCCGGCGGCGACCAGCCGGTCCAGATCCGCGGCGGACAGCGCGTCGAGCTCCGGGTACTGCACCTGCACGAGAGCCACGCGCCCGTCGGGCGAGACGCCACCGCTGGTGGACCCGGTGGCGAGCGCGGCGCTCGGCCTCGTGAGGTCCAGCGCGTGGGGGAGCGCGGCGATCGCGTCCTCGAGCTCGACGAGCGCGGCGACCGCCGCGGGCTCGTCCGCGAAGGCGCGGCCCTCGGCGGCGGGCGTGACGACCACTTGGGCCGTCAGCCCGGCCTGCGCCGAGCCGGCCGACGCGAGCAGGTCGTTGGCCACCTGCGAGTCGAGTCCTGGGACGCGGAACGAGTCCTCGTAGTCGTCGCCGAACGTGCCGACGCCGACAGCGAGGACCGCGAGCAGCAACCAGGCGCCGACGACCGCCCACGGGCGGCGGGCGCTGCGCCGCGCGAGCGAGGCGAGTGCGTGGGACATGGTGGTCCTCTCGAAAGGGCAGCCGACGAGGCTGCGCGGCGGGGCGACGACTGACGCCATGGCCAGCGTCGCGACCCGGCCCGCCGAGGGGATCAGCCTCGCGGCCGGAGCCGATCAGCCGTCCGGCCAGCGCTTCTGGTCCGTTCGGCCGATCCCCGGCGTCCGACGCTGTCCCTACGCTGGGCACCGTGACGACGGCCGCGCCCCGACGCGTGTGGGACCTGCCCCGGTCCCCGCACGCCCCGCGGCGCGTCGCGCGCGACTGGGTGCTCTCGGGTCTCGTCGCCGCCGGGATGCTGCTGGAGGGCACGCTCCGCGACGACGTCGCGTGGCGTCCCGCGGCCATCGCGCTCGGACTGTGGCTCGCGGTGACGCTGCTGTGGCGCCGGGCCCATCCGCTCGGCGCGGTGCTCGCGGCGTTCGGGCCCGTGCTGGTGTCCAGCGCCGTGTGGCTGGCCGCGGGCGAGGAGGGCTCGTTCGGGCTGGGGACGTCCGCGTGCGTCGTGATCCTCGTGTACGCGCTGTTGCGCTGGGGCTCCGGGCGCGAGGTCGTCGTCGGCGGGGCGGTGGTGCTCGCGGCGTTCACCGCGGGGATCGTGACCGACTACTCGGGGCTGACCGAGGCGATCGCGGCGCTCGTGTTCATCTCGCTGCCCGCGGTGCTCGGCGTCGCGGTGCGCATCCTGCGCTCGTCACGTGAGCGCGAGCTCGACGCGGTCCGGCTGCGCGAGCGTGAGCAGCTCGCGCGTGAGCTGCACGACGTCGTCGCGCACCA
>JAEWOA010000239.1 GCA_023461115.1 Actinomycetes bacterium | reverse complement strand
GTCAAGCAGGCGATCTTCGAAGATCTGTTGCCGCATCTGAAGCCCGAAACGATCTTGGCCTCGAACACGTCTTCAATTTCGATCACCCGCCTTGCAAGCCGTACCGATCGTCCCGAAAAATTCATGGGCGTTCACTTCATGAACCCGGTACCCGTGATGCAACTGGTCGAGTTGATCCGCGGCATTGCGACCGACGACGATACGTTCCAAAAACTACACGATGTCGTTGAAAAGCTTGGAAAAACGGCAGCAAGCGCAGAGGATTTTCCGGCTTTCATCGTGAACCGCATCCTGATGCCGATGATCAACGAGGCCGTCTATACGCTGTATGAAGGCGTCGGAAACGTCAAATCCATCGATGAATCGATGAAACTCGGGGCCAATCATCCGATGGGCCCGCTGGAGTTGGCTGATTTTATCGGGCTGGATACGTGCCTTGCGATCATGAACGTCCTGCATGAAGGGCTGGCGGATACCAAATACCGTCCCTGCCCGTTGCTGACGAAATATGTCGAAGCAGGCTGGCTTGGCCGTAAGACTGGCCGTGGCTTCTATGATTATCGCGGCGACACGGTCGTGCCGACGCGATAAAAATTGGGGGATTGGCCTTTGGGGCCAATCCCTGCATTCCGCTTATGCGTCGATTTTGTCGTCTTTTTCGCCGCGCTGCGCCATGAACTGATCGAATTCCGCCTTGTCCTTCGCTTCGCGCAACTTCTGAAGGAAATCGATGAATTCGCGATGCTCCTCTTCCAGCCGCTTCAGTGTCTCGTCACGATAGGCGTCGAACGCAACGTTCCCGGTGCGCCCGCTGAAACGTTCGGGGCGATATGCGTGTCTGTGGCAACCAAACATCCGTTTACTCCAGATCATATATCCAAGAATCGCCAGACCGACCGGCCAAAAGGCGATGAAGCCCAGAACCATTGCGGCAATCCACGCCAGCTTGCCGCGCGCATCAAGCCAGTCTCGTAGCTGCATCAGAAGATCAGTGAGGCGCGAAAAAAATGACTGAGGCGCCGGTACTCTGTATGATGCGGTTTGCATCGGGTCTTTCCCTCCATGTGAATGTTAATCACATTCACATATATGGACGCGAAATTTCTCCGATCAAGAGGTCGAGACGCAAAATTATTCGATCATAAGCCCAAGGCCGCGAAGATAGATCAGCATCATGCTTTCCAGCATTTCGATCGCGGCCACGGAACTGCGCGATCCGGGTGTGCCGCGCGAATAAAGTTCGACGACACCGTGGCTCATGGCCCAGACATGGTGGGCTATCATTCGCGACGGCGGTCGTTCCTGAGGCGGCAGATGGCTGGTCAACACCTCGGCCGCATGAACCATGACGCCCAATGCGGCTTCAGCCGCCGCCATCAGATCCGAACTGCCGGCAATCGAGATCCCGGATTCAAACATGGCCATATAATAGCCGGGACGTTTGCGGGCAAAATCCAGATAGGCGCGACCCATCCGGTCAAAGGCAGTCAGTTTAGCGGGGCGTCCCTGATCGAACGCCACTTCCAGCAAATCTCTGAATTCGAGGAAGCCTTGCCGAGCAACCTCTTCCAGCAGATCTTCACGCCCCTTGAAATGACGGTAAGGTGCCGCCGGCGTCACGCCAGCCCGGCGCGCAGCCTCGGCCATGGTAAAACCTTGCGGGCCAACCTCTTCGATCAACGTCGCTGTTGCTTCAACCAAAGCCTGTCGCAGATTTCCATGATGGTATGATTTGCGTTGGGACACCGCTGGCTGCCCTACATACCTTCACCGAAATAATCAGAAACCAGGGCTTCCAGTGCATCCGCCAGTTCGACGGCCTGAGGACCCGATGTGGTCACGATTATTTCGCTGCCGCGAGGTGCGGTCAGCATCAGCAACCCCATAATGGAATCGCCAGAAACAGCCATCCCGTCCTTTTCAACCTGCGCTTGCGCGTCAAAATCTTCGACAACGTCTACGAACTTTGCACTCGCACGTGCATGCAGTCCTTTGACATTGATGATCGCCAGACGGCGCACAACTTCTCCGTTCATCTGGCGTGTGTCCTCGCGCTGGACACAGCGTCGATCGGAACATTGTAAGAGTTGATGTATTTGCGGCCCGCCTCCTTGGCAAAGGCCACCGCATCGGGCATCGGCAGATGGCGCGACTTGGTCAGCTTGACCAACATCGGCAAGTTCGCCCCGTAAAGGATCGTCCGGCCACGCACCGCGCAGGCTGGCAACGACAAGTTCGAAGGTGACCCCCCGAACAAGTCTGTCACGACAACGACACCATCGCCGTGGTCTACTGAATCGGCTGCGGCACGAATCTCGGCCGTTTTGGCTGCCCGGTCGTGATCGTCTTCGATCGTCACGGCGGCAATTCCTTTTTGCGGGCCAACGACGTGTTCAATTGCCGAGAGATACTCTCGCGCCAACCCGCCATGAGCCACGATCACGATACCAATCAACGCGTTCCACCACGTCCAAAAGCAGGCGCATCGCCGCCCTCTTCTTGCTGCGCCTCGACCGGACGTTCTGTGTCCTTTGTCGTTGGAGTAGACGAAGAGGGCGTCAAATGACGCCGTTCAAGTTCCCTATGTCTTATTGACACTGGCCAGCCTGCATTCGCAAGCGCAACGGCCATCTTTTCAGCCATTGTGACGGAGCGGTGTTGCCCTCCGGTACATCCAAATCCGATTGCAAGGTGTGATTTACCCTCTTCGACATGCGCGGGCAGCTGAAAACGGATCAACCCTTCAACCCGCTCAAAGAATTCCGCGAATCGGCGATCTGATTCGACAAACCCTTGAACCTGAGGATCTAGGCCCGTTTTGTCGCGCAAAGCCGGTTCCCAATGTGGGTTCGACAAGAACCGGCAATCAAACATCATGTCGGTACCGCGCGGGACGCCACGCTTGTAGCTGAACGAATGCAGCGACACGCTAAGCTTGCGGTCATGCCG
>JAEWOA010000238.1 GCA_023461115.1 Actinomycetes bacterium | reverse complement strand
GCCACGGGGTGCGCCAGCCTCGTCGGGGCCCATCGCCCGACAGTAAGCGGGCGCTCGCGCGCTCGCATGGCAGACCGCGGCGGGCCGCGGCCCTGCGAACCTACGCGGGCGTGGGGGTCAGGGGCGGTGGGCGCGGCCCGTGAGCTTATGCTCACGCTCGGGCCGCCAGACGCCGTCGTCGCCGTGGCGGTAGCAGTGGAAGCCTGAGACGACAAACGACGCGTCGTACTCCGCGAGCTCGTCCATCGCGACGTCGAGCTGCTCGTCGGTGAGGTCGTGCGCGACAGTGACGTGCGGGTGGTAGTGGAAGCGCAGCTCCTGCGCCAAAGGGCCCGAGCGGACGTCGCTCTCGAGCAGCTCGCACGCCGCGATGCCGTCCGCGACCTGCACGAACGCGACCTGAGAGACCGGCCGGAAGGTGCCGGTGCCCCGCAGCCTCAGGACGAACGGGGCGTGCCGCGCCGCGATCTCGTCGAGGTGCTCGCGGACGCTCGAGGCCTGCTCGGCATCGATCACCGTCGGCGCCAGCAGCGTCACGTGCGGCGGGATCCCGCCCGCCCACGGGTCGCCGAACCGAGCCCGGGCCTCCTGCAGCTCGCTGCCGTACGGCTCCGGCACGGTCACCGCGATCCCGATCAGGAGCTGACCGGGATCATGCGGCGGGATGTTCATGCACCGACCCCGACGCGCGGCCGACGCGCCAGCAGCCCGGTCCGCTCGTAGACCCGGTCCAGCGTGGTCGTCGCGATCTCCCGAGCGCGCTCGGCGCCAGCCGCGAGCACCTCGTCGAGCGAGGCCGGGTCGTCCAGGTACCCGAACACGCGGCGCTGGTACGGCTCGACCCACTCGACCACGACGTCGGCGAGGTCCTTCTTGAGGTCCCCGTACCCCTTGCCCTCGTAGTCGGCCACGAGCGCGGCGATCGGGCGGCCGGTGAGCGCCGAGAAGATCGTCAGGAGGTTGGAGATGCCCGGCTTGGCCTCGACGTCGAAGCGGATCTCCCGCTCGGTGTCCGTGACCGCGGAGCGGATGCGCTTGGCGATGACGTTCGGGTCGTCGAGCAGCTCGATCAGGCCGTTGGGCGAGACCGCGGACTTGCTCATCTTGGCCGTCGGGTCCTGCAGGTCGTAGATCTTGGCCGTCGCCTTGACGATGTGCGGCTCGGGGACGACGACCGTGCCGGCGCCGAACCGCGAGTTGAGCCGCTGCGCGAGGTCACGCGTGAGCTCGAGGTGCTGGCGCTGGTCCTCGCCGACCGGCACCAGGTTGGTGTCGTACAGCAGGATGTCCGCCGCCATGAGGACGGGGTACGTGAACAGGCCGACGCTCGTCGAGTCCGAGCCCTGCTTGGCGGACTTGTCCTTGAACTGCGTCATGCGCGACGCCTCGCCGTAGCCCGTGTAGCACGACAGCAGCCACGCCAGCTCGGCGTGCTCGGCGACATGCGACTGCACAAACAGGATGGACCGCTCCGGGTCCACGCCCGCCGCCAGGTACTGCGCGGCCGTGCGGCGCGTGCGCTCCCGCAGGACGGCGGGGTCTGGGGCCACGGTCAGCGCGTGCAGGTCGACGACGCAGTAGATCGCCTGGTTGCCCTCCTGGAGCGCCACCCACTGCGTCAACGCGCCCAGGTAGTTGCCGAGCTGGAGCGAGTCCGACGTGGGCTGCATCCCGGAGAAGATGCGCGCGGACATCGGCGCGGAGGTGGGCACTGGCACGGCGTGGGAACCAATCTGTGCTGCGGGTGGAGACGGAAGTGCTGGTTCGCGAGCGTAGCCGGTCACGTGGCCTCGTCGTCGAAGGGGATCGGCCCTGTGGACGCGGCTGCGGCCACCGGGGGTGTCCACGTCCCGGTCGCCTGCGCCGGTCCCACGCGGGACGGCGCCCGGCCCGCCGCGGGGGTCGCCTGCTCGGGCTCCAGGAGAGCGTCGCGCACGATCCGCCGCGGGTCGTACTTGCGCGGGTCGAGCGCCTCCCAGTCGACCCCGGTGTCCCCGGCCTCGGCGTCGATGCGCGTGCGCGTGTCCTTGATCCACACCCGGGCCTTGCGCACGAGCGCGCCGAGCTGCTCGGCATAGCCGGGGAGGCGGGACGGCCCGATGACGAGGGCCGCGACGGCGAGGATCACCAGGAGTTCCCCGCCGTTGATGTCGAAGAGCACGCTTCAGGCTACCCCGCGTGGTCGAGCGCCCGAGCGGCTACTGCGACTCCTGCAGCTCCACGCGCACCACGCGCTCGACGTCGCCCGTGCGGACCTTGAGCTCGACGACGTCGCCTGGCTCGTGCGCCCGGATCGCGACGATGAGCTCGTCGGGATCGGTCATGACCCGGCCGTCGAAGGACAGGATCACGTCCCCCGCGCGGATGCCCGCACGGCCCGCGGGGCCGTCGGAGCGCACCGGCGGCGTGCCGTTCTGCGGCTCGGTGGCCACCCGGACGCCCTGTCCCCGGTATCGCTGGTCCAGCAGCACGCCGATGATCGGGTAGGTCGCGTGGCCCGTCTCGATCAGCTGCGTCGCCGTGCGCCGCGCCTGGTCGGACGGGATCGCGAAGCCGAGGCCGATGCTCCCGCCGACCGGCCCGGCCTGGCCCGGCGGCTGCGCGATCGCCGAGTTGATTCCGATGACCTCGCCGCGCGCGTTCACGAGCGGGCCGCCGGAGTTGCCCGGGTTGATCGCGGCGTCCGTCTGGATCGCGTTGATGAACGCGGTCTCCTGGTCGCCCGCCGACACGGGTCGGTTGAGCGCGCTGACGATGCCCGTCGTGACCGTTCCGGCGAGCCCGAGCGGCGCGCCGATCGCGACCACCGGGTCTCCGACCACGACCTCGCTCGAATCGCCCAGCGCGAGCGGCACCAGGCCCGTCGCCTCGACCTTGATCACCGCGAGGTCGTACTCGGCGGTGCGCCCGACGAGCGTGGCGGGCAACTCCCGGCCGTCCGCGAACATCACGGTCAGGCCGTTCGACGACGACGCACCTGCGACGACGTGGTTGTTCGTCAACACGTATCCGTCCTGGCGCAGGACGAATCCCGAGCCGGTCGCGATCCCCTCATTGCCCGAGGCCTCGATCGAGACGACGCTCGGGAGCACCGCCTGCGCGATGCCGGCGACCGACTGCGGGTCGATCGCGCGCCCGGATTGGTCGGGGACGCTCACCGGCAGGCCTGCGTCCGCGAGCCGGGCGCCCCCGGCGTCGTCGGCGAGCCGGGCCCCGACGACGCCGCCGACCGCGCCCGCGCACAGAGCGGCGACCAGCAGCGGGGCGACCCACGCGACCGACATCGACCGCCTCGGCCGCCTCGATCGCTTCGGAGGCGCCGGCGGCTGCTCGCCGTTGGCCGCTGCGCTGGCCTGCGGGTGGAACGGCGGCGCCACGGCCGGTGACCCCGGGTGCGGCGCGGGCGCATGGAAGTGGGTCCCGTACGGCGCGGGCGGGTGAGGCGCGGGCGCCTGAGCAGCGTATGGCTCGGGCGCGGGCGGCTGAGCAGCGTATAGCTCGGGCGGCGCGGGCGTCTGGGTCACGGGCGGCGCCGGCAGGGGACGTCCGCCGCTCGGGGACGCGAACAACGGCTCGTCCGGGCTCGAGGGCGTCGTCATGGCTGGTTGAGCACTCCTGTCACGGTCGACCATCCGCGCGAGATCCGCGCCGGCACGCCGTCGTCGTACGCGCCACCCGGGAAGGCTGCCACGAGATCCGCCACGGCGTCGCCGCCGTGGCCCGAGATCACCTGGACGACGGTGCCGTCCGCCTCCCACGCGACGTGCCACGGCTCGGCGCCCAGCAGGTACACGGTGTGCTCGCCCATCGCGGCCGTCGAGGCGCCCGCGAGGGCGGCAGTGTCGAGCCGGCCAGCTTGTTCGGTGACGACGAGTGTGCCCCCGGAACCGACGACGTCCAGGCGCAGGACATCCCCGTCCTCGCCCGTCCACCGCACGCCGGTGACGCTCCAGCCGTCCGGCAGCCGGCTGGGCAGCATCCAGCCGAGCGACCGCAGGCTCACGAGCTGGTCGTCCATCGAGCCGCCCTGCGCCGCGCCGACCGCGGTGTCCGTGGTCCCGCCCGAGGGGCGCGCCGCCGGATCGACCCGGCGCGTCGTCTGGCCCAGCACGCCCAGGTCGGCGCCGGGGTGGCTCGCGGGCGCCACGGGTGGCCGGCCGCCGAGCACGAAGAGCATGGCGG
>JAEWOA010000237.1 GCA_023461115.1 Actinomycetes bacterium | reverse complement strand
GCTGGCGCCTCCGCGACGCTCCACCGCTGGGACGGCCACCGCGCGCCACCCTCGTCCTTCGGGTCCGGCGGCGTCACGCGCGCCGTCTGCTCGGCCACGTCGGGGTCGCTCGGCGCAGGCTCATGCGCAGGCTCGGGCTCGGGCTCGGGCTCGGGCTCGGGCACAGGCTCGGGCTCGGGCTCGGGCTCGGGCTCGGGCACAGGCTCGGGCACATGCTCGGGCTCCTGCTCGTGCGCCAACTCGTGCGCAGCGGCAGCCGCCGCGGCGAACTCCCGCACGGGCGCGGGGACCAGCAGGGCGATGATGGCCAGCGCGGGGAGGCCGACCGCGATCAGGACGAGGCCGGGTGACGCCGTGCCGGCGCCGGATCCGGAGCCCCAGATGCGGAGGCCGATGACGGCGATCCCCAGCAGCGCCGCGGCCCCGGAGGCGCCGACGGCGACCAGCCGTCCGCCCGCGGGGTCGGCCGCGGCCACCGCCCGGGCGACCAGCGCCGCGACCGCGATGATCACGAGCAGCACGAGCGTCACCACCGACCCGACGCCGACCCCACGGCCCGAGCTCGCCACGACCACCAGCAGGTCGACGACGGCCGCGGCCCCAGCCACCACCGCGAGCGACAGCCACGCGCGCGCCGCGACGCCGAACCAGAGCGCGACCCGTGGCACGACAGGGTTCACCAGGCGCGCCGCGACCGGCGACAGCGCGAGCGCGCCCGCGGCCGGGACCAGCACGAACGCGGCACTGCTCGACGCGGTGCCCAACGCGGGCCTCCCGTCCAGAGCCCCCGGCGCGAACACCAGGAAGTAGGCGAGCGTCGATCCGGCGGAGGCGACGAGCACCCACCGCCAGGGCTCGGAGCGGCGCACCATCCCGAGCACCGGCAGCCCGGCGATCGCGGCGACCGCGAACGTCCCGACCACGCGAGCCACCCACCAGGCGGCGCCGCCCGCTCCGAGCGCGTCGAGGTCCCCGAGCCACCCGAACAGTGCGATCAGGGCACACAGCTCGAGCGCCGCCGCCGCGACCAGGAGCGCGACGAGCGACCGGCGCACGAACGCGGCCGAGTGCGACGCGGCCGGCTCGTCGAGCGACTCGCTCGCTCGCGGGATCGCCGCGAGCGCGACTCCCGCCAGCCCCACACCGATCGCCGCGCCGACCCCGGGGCTCGTCGGGATGCCGCCGGCCCCGCGCGCGAGCGTGCTGACGACGTCGACCACCACGTACACGGCAGCGACCACGGCGTAGGGCAGGTTGGCGAGCGCGCGGATCCGCCACACCGTGCGCGGGGTCCAGGCCGCCGGCAGCGCGCCCGCCCGGAACAGGTAGAAGAGCGCGAGGGACAGGATCGACAGCAGCGTCACCAGCACCGCGTCCACCCTGTCGGTGGCGCCCTGGCGCCCCGTCCAGCCCAGCCCGAGGGAGAGGCACAGCAGCACGATCGCGACCACGTCGGTGGCGTAGTCCCGGACCGGCACACCGTCGAACGACCAGGGCCGCGGCGCCACGGGCGGCGGCCACGGCGCCTGGGCCACCGGCCGCTGCGTGCCCTCGTCAGGTGTGGTCATTCACGTGCCCCTTCGTCGCGGCCTGCCCTGGCGCAGCAGGTTCGAGGGCAGAGCGTAGCCCGCAGAACCGACAACTGGACATCATTCGGTCAGTCGTCCAGCCTCGCGGAGCACGGCGCCGGCGCACTACCGACGTTCGAGCAGCGCGATCACCTCGTCGTGCGTGGTCTGCGGGAACATGTCCAGGACGCGCGCGGCGACCGGCCGGAGCGACGGCATCGCGTCCAGATCCCGCGCGAGCGACACCGCGTTGCACGACGAGTACACGACGCTCCGCACGCGCGACTCCTCGAGCCAAGCGGCCAGCGCAGGCCCGATCCCCCGCCGCGGCGGGTTGACGATCACGAGGTCGGGCGCGTCGGACGGGTCGCTGGCCAGCGCGAACGCGGTGGCGTCGCCCACGACGAAGCGCGCGTCGAGCCCCGCCTCGGCCGCGGACAGCCGTGCGCTCGCGATGGCCTCGTCGGAGAGCTCGACGCCGACGACCTCGCGGCCGGCCGCACCCCCCGCGGGCAGCGCGCAGTGCAGCGCGAACCCACCGACCCCGCAGTACAGGTCCCACACCGAGGCGGGAGCGGCCTGCTCGACCCACGCGCGGGCCTGCGCGTACAGCTCGGCGGTGACCGCGGTGTTCGTCTGGAAGAAGGACCGCGCCCGCAGGTGCAGCGGCAGCCCGCCGACCTCCATGGTCAGCGACTGCGCCTCGGTCAGCACGATCTCCCGGTCACCCTCGAGGGTCGCGGCGTGCGCGGGGTGGATGTTGGCGGACGCGACGACGAGGCGCGGCAGTCGCTCCCGGAGCGCCGGCAGGTGCTTGCGCACGCGCGCGACGGCCTCGGTGGAGCGCAGCACGAAGCGGACCATGAGGTCGCCCGACGGCGCGAGTGTGACCAGCAGGTACTTGAGCTCGCCCGTGCGGCGCGGCACCGAGTACGGCGTGAGGCGCGCGAGCGTGACGAAGTCCGCGAGAGCGGGCAGCGCGTCGGTGATCGGTTGCGGGTAGAGCCCGCAGCGGCGCAGGTCGACGCCGCGCCCCTCGTCGTCGAGGATGCCCAGCGTGGGCGCGTCCACGCTTCCGCCGACCACCATCTTGGCCTTGTTGCGGAACCCCTCCTCGGGCCCGGCGACGGACGGCAGCCACGTCAGGCCCGCCGGCAGCAGCCCGCGCTCACGGGCCTGCTTGGCCGCGACCTGCTCGTCGTAGGGGCGGCCCATCCACGCGCACGAGCGGCACGCGCCGGCGTCGTAGTAGGAGCAGCGCACGCGTCCAGGGTAAGCGCGGCTACGCGCCCGGCTCGTCGCCCCGCCCGGCCGCCGCGGGCAGCGGCAGCCACGCCAGCACGTCCCGGATGCGCGCGTCCCAGTAGCCCCACTCGTGCTCGCCCGGCCCGTCGAGGTCGGCCTGGACGACGATGCCCGCGGCCGTCGCGCGCTCGACGAATCGGCGGTTCGCCGGATGCAGCGGGTCGCCCAGGCCGCATGCGACGAACAGCGGGGGCAGGCTCGTCGGGTCCGCGCGTGCGACGAGCGCGAGCAGGTCGTCGTCGGACCCCGCCGGCGCCGATCCGCCCCATACCTGCGGCACGAGCTGCGCGAGCTCGAGCTCCCCGGCCACGTCCAGCGCGCCGGACAACGAGGCCGCCGCCGCGAACGCCTCCGGCTTGCGCAGCGCCCACTTGAGCGCGCCGTAGCCGCCCATCGACAGCCCTGCGACGAACGTCTCGGACGGCTGCGCCGACACCCGGAAGAACGACGCGACGAGCGCGGGCAGCTCCTCGGTGAGGTACGTCCAGTAGCGGTCGCCGTGCACCTCGTCGGCGTAGAACGAGCGCCCGCCGCGCGGCATGACCACCGCGACGCCGAGCTCGGCGGCGTACCGCTCGATCGAGGTGCGGCGGGTCCAGATCGTCTCGTCGTCGGACAGGCCGTGCAGGAGGTACAGCACGGGAGGCGGGCCGTCCGACGCCGTGCCGGCCAGGCCGATCTGCGCGTGCGTGCGCTGCGGCAGCAGGACGCTGATCGCGGTGCTCACCTGGAGCACGTCGGAGAAGAAGTGGCACGTGACCAGCGCCATCGCTCGGTCCCTTCTGGTCGGCGGGTCAGTCGTCGGGCAGGTCGACGAGGCTCAGCCGCACCCGCGTGGTGTCCCCGGCCTCGACGCGCTCGGCTCGCCGGACCTGCGCCTTCACGGGCAGCGCGTACGTCGTCGCGCCGGGGAAGATCGAGGTCCGCCAGGTCGTCGCGCCGATCGTCACCTGCACCCGCACGGACCCGAAGCCCCGCGCGACGCCCTCGGCGACGTCCGCGATCTCGTCGGCGAGGTCCGTCGGCAGGTCGACGAAGGTCCAGCTGTCGTCCTTGCGCGCGTCCCACAGACGCAGCGTCGCGTCGAACTCGTACGGCACGCGCTGATTCTCACGCCTGGCGGCCGAGGTTGTCGCGCGCCTCGTCGTGATGCCGGTCCGCGAGCGCGTCGGGAACGTTGGCGCGCAGCGGCCGGAACGGCAGGAACACCGCCACGACCGCGCCCACGAGCATCACGGGCGCGCCCCATGCGAACAGCGGAGCGAGGATGTCGGAGACCGCCTGCGCGGCCTGGGCCTGCGCGTCGGGCGGCAGCGCGGTCAGGAGCCCCTCCGGCAGGCGCTGGCCGTCGCCGTACGCCTGGTTGAGCACGTCCGCGGGCACGCGCGCCGCGATCAGCGCGCCCAGTTCGGCGCCGAACACGGCGCCCAGCACCGCGACGCCCAGCGACGAGCCGGTCTGCCGCACCATCGACGTGGTCGCGGACGCGGCGCCGATCACGCGCGCCGGCACGGTGTTCTGCGTGACGATCGCGATGACCTGCCCGATCCCGGCCATGCCCACGCCGATCAGCGACATCGCCGCGACGATGACCCACGGCGAGCTCGTCGGCTCCAGCGTGCCGAGCAGCGCGGCCCCACCAGCGCCGACGACGCAGCCCGCCACGGGGAACAGGCGGTAACGGCCGGTCCTGGCGAGCGCGCGCCCGACGAGGGCCGTGGCCGCGGCGCCCACCAGCGTGCTCGGCACCAACACCAGGCCCGAGCCAGCCGCGGACAGGCCCTGGACCACCTGCATGTAGAGCGGCAGGTACGACGAGAGCGCGGTGATCACGGCGTTCGAGCAGAACCCGACGAGCGCGAGCAGGGTGAACGTGCGGAGTGCGAACAGGCGCACCGGGACCACGGGATCGGCGGCGCGCCGCTCGACGACGACCAGGCCCGCGAGCGCCACCACGAACACCACGCCGAGCCCCACGAACACGCCTGTCGGCAGGTGCGCCGCGCTGCGCGGGAGCGTCGTCGCGAGCACGAGCGCGGTGATCGTGACCGCGAGGCACACGACGCCGAGCACGTCGACGCGGCCCGCGTGGGGCGCGGGCGGGCGGCCCGGCAGCCGCAGCGCCATGACGACGAACGCGCCGGCCGCCACCACCGCGGTCACGACGAAGACCCCGCGCCACGACACCTGGTCGGTGAGCACGCCGCCGACCACCGGTCCCGCGATCGACGCGGAGATGCCGGCGACGGGGAAGATCCAGGACACCCGGCCGCGCTCACGCGGCGAGATCCAGTCCGCGAGCTGGGCCGAGCCGAGCACCATCACGCCGCCGGACCCCAGCCCGCACACGGCCCGCGCCGCGACGAGCCAGCCCATGCTCGGGGCCGCGGCCGCCGCGACCGATCCCGCCGTCAGGATCGCGCACGCCACCAGGTACATCGGGCGGCGGCCCAGCCGGTCCCCCAGCGAGCCGTAGACCGCGGTAGCGATCGTCGCGGCCAGCAGGTTGGCGGACAACACCCAGGCCAGGTGGTTCACGCCACCCAGGTCGGCGCCGATCGTCGGGAGCGCGGTGGAGACCATGATGCTGTCGAGCCCGAACAGGAACATGCCCAGGCCCACGCACACCAGCACCCACCGCAGCCGCCGGTCCGGGCTCGCCGTCACGCTCGCGACGCTACCCATCCGCGGGCATCCTCACCTGGGGAACGCGCGGGCGCCGGCGCGGGCCCGCCAGAGGTCCCAGATCGGCGGCGCTTCCCGCCCGTAATCTCCAGGTCAAGCGCACATCGAGCGTCGGTATGCGGACACGGCCCGCGGGTCGTTCGTCGAGACACGCGTCGCGACCGGACCGGCGCCGGCCAAGGAGGAGAACCATGGGGGCGTTGCCGAACCTCATCCTGCCTGCGGGCGTCCGGGAGGCCCTCGACGCGTGCGCGCGCGTGATCGTGCCCGCCACGCGCGAGGAGCTGTACCACCTGTCGCTCGGCCCCGACGGCGGGCCCGAGCACCGTGTCACCTACGACGTCTCTGGCTCCCCCGTCACCGAGGCCGTCGTCACGCGCTGCAAGAACGGCGTGGCGGTCAACTACCTCGAGGACTACCTGCGCCGGCGTGACCCGGACTGCATGCACATCGCCGACGACCTGCCCACCGACAAGCCGCGGTACTCCGACGTGTTCGGCTCACCGTTCGCCCCGGTGAAGGCGGACACCCTGCGCTGGCTGTCGCAGCAGGAGCTGATCGTCGTGCCGTTCAAGGCGGGTGGGCCGACGTTCGGCTACCCGTCGATCGCGCTGGTGCCCGCCAACGCCGCGTTCTTCGCGCTCACGCTCGTGGACCTGCAGGGCTGGGTGACGTTCGACGAGCTCCACGCGCAGTACGGCGCCTTCGCGCCGCGCGCCATCCTGTACGTCGCGCCGCCGTTCCGGCACACGCAGTTCGGCGGGCGGCAGGTGGTGGTGCACGACCGCACGCGCGAGCTGCACGAGGTGTTCGCGTACAACCTGTACCCCGGGCCGTCCGCCAAGAAGGGCGTGTTCTCGGTGCTGCTGGACATCGGCGAGAACGAGGGCTGGATCACCGCGCACGCGTCCGCGGTGCGCGTGACCACGCCGTACGACAACGAGACCGTCGTCATGCACGAGGGCGCGTCCGGCGGCGGCAAGTCGGAGATGTGCCAGGACCTGCGCCGCCAGGACGACGGGCGCATCCTGCTCGGCACCAACGTGGTGACGCACGAGCCGTACATGATCACGCTCGCCGAGTCCTCCGCGCTGGCGCCCGTGACCGACGACATGACACTGTGCCACTCGTCGCTCCAGGACGACTCCGGCCGGCTGGTGATCGCCGACGCCGAGGCCGGGTGGTTCGTGCGCGTCGACAACCTGCGCGCGTACGGCGAGGACAGCCAGCTCGAGCGCGCGTGCATCCACCCGTCGCGCCCGCTCGTCTTCTACAACATCGCAGGCCAGCCGGACGCCACCGCGCTGCCCTGGGAGCACACCCCCGACTCGTCGGGCAAGCCCAACTCCAACCCGCGCGTGGTGATCGACCGCTCCCAGTTCCGCAACGTGATCTCGCGGCCCGAGCCCGTGGACGTGCGCACGTTCGGCGTGCGCATGCCGGCGTGCACCCGCGACCACCCGACCTACGGGATCATGGGCATCACGCACTTCGTCCCCCCGTCGCTGGCGTGGGTATGGCGGCTGATCGCGCCGCGCGGGGACAAGAACCCGTCGATCGGCGAGTCCAAGTCCGAGGCGTGCGTGATCTCGCACGGCGGGCTGGTGTCCGAGGGCGTCGGCTCGTACTGGCCGTTCTCCACGGGCACCAAGGTCGCGGCGGCCAACCTGCTGCTCACCCAGTTGTTGGAGGCCCGCAACACCCGATACGTGCTGACGCCCAACCAGCACATCGGCGCGTACCACGTGGGCTTCTCGGCCGAGTGGATCACGCGCGAGTACGTGGCCCGACGAGGCGGCGGCCGGGTGCGGCGCGAGCAGCTCACACCCGCGCGCTGCGCGTTGTTCGGGTACACGCTGAAGGAGATGAAGCTGGACGGCCAGCACATCCGCCCCACGTGGCTGGCACCGGAGATGCAGACGTTCGTCGGCCCGGAGGCCTACGACGCCGGCGCCGCGATCCTCCAGTCGTTCTTCGAGTCCGAGCTCAAGCAGTTCCTCTCCGACGACCTAGACCCGCTGGGCCGCTCGATCATCGAGGCCGTGCTGTCGAACGCCCCGGTCTCCACCTACGAGTCCCTCACCCCCATGCACGTGTAACCGCGCCTCCCACTCCCGCCTCCCCACTCCCGCTCCCGCGCCCGCCGCGCCCCCGGACCGGATCTACGGCACCGGACCGATTCCGTGGCGCCGGACCGTGGCATGCCGAGGTCCGGCGCCACGGATCCGGTCCGGGGCCAGGGAAGCGGTCCGCCGGGTGCCCGTGGGAAGCGGTCCGCCGGGGCCCGGAGGGGCCCCGGCGCGGCGTGGGCTGTGGATAGGCCGGCACCTGACGCGGGCCCCGGTGGGCATGCTCCGGGGCGTGGACCTCCATGCCGCGCTTGCTGCGCTCCCCGATGGCGTCATCACGCTCCACCACCTGCGCGCGACGGGCCGGGACGCGGCGTTCGCCTCGCGAGCTGCGCGCGCCGGGCGCCTGCGACGCGTGCGGCCAGGCTGCTACGTGCGCGCGCCACAGTGGGAGTCGGCGACGACCGAGCAGCGCCACCGCTGGCTGGTCGAGGCCACGGGATCATCGGCCGCAGAAAGTCCGGTGTTCAGCCACGAGTCGGCAGCGGCGCTCTGGGGGCTTCCGGTGGTCGAGAAGGCACGGGACTTGGCCGCGCACGTCGTCGAGCCCTGGCGAGGCGGGGGCACGGCACGGGTCGGCCGCCGGACGCATGTGGACTGGGATGGCATGCAGGTCGTCGAGCAGGACGGTGTCCGCCTGACGTCCGCCGCCGACACGGTCCTGGCGCTGGCGCGGGACCGCCCCTTCATCGTCGGGGTCGCCGTCGCCGACGCGGCGCTCCGTCGGGGCCTCGTCACGCGAGCGGCCCTCGACGAGCGGAACGCCGCGACGGCGTCGAAGCGCGGCG
The DNA here is from genome assembly GCA_023461115.1 of Actinomycetes bacterium. Classification (GTDB taxonomy): domain Bacteria; phylum Actinomycetota; class Actinomycetes; order Actinomycetales; family Cellulomonadaceae; genus Cellulomonas. The sequence continues at coordinate 23,170 of JAEWOA010000237.1, read as the reverse complement.
CTCGGCGGGCTGCGCTGGTCACGTCGTTCGCCGACGAGCGCGCCGAGTCCCCCGGCGAGTCGATCAGCCGCGCCCGCATCCACGAGCTCGGCCTCGCCGCGCCGGAGCTTCAGACGACTGTGGCCGATGGGCGCGGGCCGATCGGCCGGGTGGACTTCTGGTGGCCAGGAGCGCGGGTCGTCGGCGAATTCGACGGTCGGGTCAAGTACCGGACCGACGGCGTCGACGACCGCCGTCGCGTCGAGGACCGGCTGTGGGACGAGAAGCTCAGGGAGGACCGGCTGCGCGCCGTCGCGGCCGGGTTCTCGCGCTGGACCTGGGCCACGGTATGGGACCCGCCCGCGCTCGCCAGGCGACTGGTCGCGGCCGGGGTGCCCCGCGGCAGGTGACGGGACTGCGGCGGACTGGCCCCATCCCCCGGACCGGATTCGTGGCGTCGGACCGGAATCGTGGCGTCGGACCGTGGCATGTCGCAGTCCGGGGCCACGGATCCAGTCCGGGACGCGCAATCCGGTCCGGGACGAGCGAGCTGGTCCGGGGCTGGTGAGTTGGCCGGGACTGGCGAGTTGGGCCGGGGCTCATTGATCTGGGCCGAGGGCTGGGCTCCCACTACTCAAGGCGCGCCTGGCGGCACTCGGACTCGGCAGTCCCGATCGTGCGGGCGGACCTTCGCGCGGCCGGGCCCCTGGCGGGGTTCGTAGCGTCGGAGCGCTGGCGGCGGGACTGCCGGCCCGAGCGGTGGACGCGCGCCCGAAGCGCAGCCCTCCACGCGCGCGGGATCAATCACAGGAGGAGATGACATGGCGCGGTTCGTGCGCAGACGGGTGGGGTTCGCGGCCGTGGTGTTGCTGAGCCTCGGGATCGCGGCGTGCTCGGGAGGGTCGTCGGCCGACGACGACGCGGCCCCGAGCCCGAACACCAGCGCCGAGCCCAAAGCCGGCGACCACATCACGCCCACGGACTACGCCGACCCCGAGCACTGGATCGCGTGGCCGCAAAGCCCGACGCAGCCCAGCGACGTGTTCTTCCTCTACCCGTCGGCGTACCACCCGACGGCCGAGGGCAGCCCGATGATCTCCCCCGTCGACGATCCAGGCATGCGCGAGCAGGCCCTGGGACACCTCACGGCGTTCGCGTCGGCGTTCGAGGGCGCCGGCAACCTGTACGCGCCGCTGTACCGCCAGACGGACCTGGCGCAGGTGCTGCCGCTGCCCGACGACGAGCAGACGGCGTACGTCGGCGGCGCGCCGACCACCGACGCGGTCGCGGCGTTCGAGAAGTTCCTCGACGAGACGGACGGACGGCCGTACACGATCGTCGCGCACTCGCAAGGCTCGCAGGTGGCCAAGAACCTGGTGTACGACTACCTGCCCGACCACCCCGACGCGCTCGACCGCCTGGTCGCGGTGTACGCGATCGGCTACGCGGTCACCCAAGACGAGCTCGACGCGCATCCGGCGGTGCCGTTCGCGCAAGGCGCCGACGACACCGGCGTGCTCATCTCGTACAACACCGAGGCGCCTGGCGTCGCGCAAGAGAGCGAGGTGTGGCGGCCGGGATCGGTGGCGATCAACCCGATCTCGTGGACCCGCACCGACGAGGCCGCGCCCGCGAGCGCGAACCTGGGCTCACGGCGCCTGGACGACGACGGCGGGCTCACGCGCGTGGAGCACCTGGCCGACGCGCGCGTGGACGTGGACAAGGGCGTCGTCACGGTCAGCACGGTGGACCCCGACGAGTACTCCGCGACCGGCGACATGCTGACGCTCTTCCCGCGGGGCACCTACCACTCGTACGACGTGCTGTTCTTCTACGACAACCTCGGGGCCAACGCGGCGCAGCGCGTCGCGGCGTGGCTGGCGGCGCACGCGGGCTGACACCCCGGCCCGCGTGCGGGCGGCGCCCGCCGACTTGACCGCAATCGAACATCTGTTCGACAATGACTCATGGACAGCGGGCGCGCGACGATCTTGCACGCCGACCTGGACGCGTTCTACGCGTCGGTCGAGCAGCGGGACGACCCGCGCCTGCGCGGACGGCCCGTCGCGGTGGGCGGGGGCGTCGTCCTGGCCGCGTCGTACGAGGCGAAGCGCCGGGGCGTGCAGACCGCGATGGGCGGGCGGCAGGCCAAGGCGCTGTGCCCGAACCTCGTCATCGTGCGGCCGCGGTTCGAGGCGTACGTCGAGGCCAGCAGGCGGGTGTTCGAGATCTTCCGCTCGACCACACCGCAGGTGCAGGGCATGTCGATCGACGAGGCGTTCCTCGACGTCGCGGGCCTGCGCCACATCGACGCGCCACCCGTCGACATCGGCGCCCGCGTGCGCGCACGAGTGCGCGACGAGGTCGGGCTGCCCATCACAGTGGGAGTCGCCCGCACGCCGTTCCTGGCGAAGGTGGCCAGCCGGGTGGCCAAGCCGGATGGCCTGCTGCTCGTCGAGCCTGCCCACGAGGACGCCTTCCTCCACCCGCTCCCGCTCGAGCTGCTGTGGGGCGTCGGCCAGGTGACCGCCGACAAGCTCCACGCGTACGGGCTGCGGACCGCGGGCGACGTCGCGGAGCTGCCCGTCGCGGTCCTGCGCGGCATCCTCGGGCCGGCCGCGGTCGGGCACCTGTTCGCGGTGGTGCACGGCCGCACGCCCGTGCGCGTCGAGACGGACAAGCGTCGCGGCTCGGTCGGGGCGCAGCGCGCCATCGGACGCGGCCCGCACTCGCCCGAGTTCGTGCGCGCAGCACTCCTGGGCCTGGTCGACCGCGTCGCGCGCCGCCTGCGCAAGGGCCATCGCACCGCGAGGACGGTGGTGCTGCGGCTGCGCTTCGACGACTACACGCGCGCCACCCGGTCCCGCTCGTTCGCGTTCGCCACCAACGAGACCGACCAGTTCGGCGCCACTGCGCTCGCCCTCCTCAAGGACGCAGAGCCGTTGCTCCGCGAGCGCGGCGTCACGCTCGTCGGGGTCGCGCTCCAACTACTGGAGTCCGACGAGATGATCCAGCCGACCCTGGACCTCGGCGGCCCCGGCGCCAGAGCGCTCGACCGCGCGGTGGACGGCATCGGCTCCCGCTTCGGGCGGGACGTCGTCACTCGCGCAAGCCTGCTACGCCGGGGCTCGGGCTTCGAGGCCCCCATGCTCGACGACTGAGCGAGGCACGAGCACACAGTCAGGCGTCGACTCGCCACACCTCCGCCTGCTCGAGCCGGCGGCGCACGCCCTCGCCACCCCACGCCTCGAGTTGCGCGCGCGGCCCCACCACGACGAGTTGGGACCGTGCGCGCGACATTCCCGTGTACAGCATCGACCGGGCCCGGGCCTCGTCCCGCACGCCGTTGACGGCGAGCACGACCGCGCTCCGCTCGAGCCCCTTGAACCCGAGGACGTGCCCGTAGAACACCTCGTCGCCGCGGAAGAACTCGTCCCAGTACGCGGCGTGCCCGCCGGCGCCGACAGCCTCGAGCTGCATCGGATGCCGGCTCCCGGTGGCCAGCAGCGCCACCTGGCCGGGCGGCCAGCCCTCGTGGAGCAGCTCCTCCACCATCTCGTCGGCCCCGGAGATCGCCTCGTCGAACGGCACGTCGACCATGCGAACCGGGGCGCCGTCGCCGCCGCGGGGCCGGGTCCGGCCGTCGCGCCACGCGCCGCACAGCTGCGCGATCTGCTTGGTGGACCGCAGGTTCTCGTCGAGCTCGATCGGTGGGATGGCGATGGGCGCGGCGCCGTCGCGCGCGAACACGCGTTGCGCCTCGTCGAGGAAGACGAACAGGCCGCCGCCCTCCGGGTCTCGCAGGACGCGCAGGAGCGAGGGCCACCACTGCTCGCCGAAGTCCTGCGCCTCGTCGACGACGACGGTGTCGAAGAGCTCGGCGAAGGGCTTGCCGGCCGCGAGCGCCGCGAGCTGGGCCGGCAGCTCGTGCTCCCAGTACGCGCTGTCGTCGTCGGACCCCGGCGTCGCGCCCCACGCCAGCGGCAGGTCGTGGAACAGCCCGACGAACGCGGGCCGCTCGGCGGGTCGCCACGTCTGTGTCACCCGCTGGAGGTAGCGCCCGAGCCCGCGCGAGTAGCACAGCAGGGCCACCCGCTCCCCCAGCTTGGCGCGCCGTCTGGCCTGCTCGAGCGCGAGCCAGGTCTTGCCCGTGCCGGCGCCGCCCACCACCTGCAGCCTGTCGAACCGCGTGAAGTGGTCGAGCAGCCTCGCCTGGTCGCGCGTCAACAGGTCGAGGTGGTCCTCGTGCCGCGCGGCCTGGGCCAACACGTCGACTTGCGCGTCGAACGCGCCAGCCACGTAGGTGACGAGCTCGTGCAGGTCGCCCTCGTCGAGCGGTTGGCGGCCCTGGCCGTGCTCCTCGATCGCGCGCTTGACGACGAAGGCAGCGTCGTCGAGGTCCCCGCGGTCGACCAGCAGCGCGCGCGGGAGGTCGGGCGCGTCCAAATCGTGACGGACGAACACGTGGGGCAGTGCGACGAGATGGGCGATGCGCACACGGGCCGCGCCGAGCCCATGTGCGCGCATCAGCTCCTGCAGGACGTGGCGCGCGCGCTGCACCTGGAAGACCGGGTCGATCCGATGCCGGTCGTGCCCCGATCCCTGCCACCATTGGCCGTCGTCCTCGCGCCGGACGAAGCCGCCCTTCACCTCCACCGCCGCGAGCCCGACCCCTGGCCAGGCCACGAGGATGTCGATCTCGCGCTCCTCGTCGCCGTCCTGCAGGGCGACTCCGGCGAAGAGCACGGCGTCGTCGGGCAGCGTGTTCCGCAACGACTCCCACACGACACGCTCGCTGCCGAGCGTGTCCCGGAACACCGGCTCGGCGGGAAGGCACAGTGGCATGGTCACCCCTCGTCGACGGATCTCAGTGCCAGACGACGCCCTGGGCCAACCCGGCGTCAGGCCCGGGCGTCGCCTCGGCGTCGGGCGCCGCGGCCAACTCCGTGAAGCCGGCCACCTCGTCTGCCCGCATCCGCTGCGACAGGTCGACGCGGACGGCCGTCGGGCCGTCGCACACGCGCGGGACGAGGTCGGTCGAGCCGAGCGCCTCGGCCGCGGCCCTCGGCAGCCATACCTGGGAACGCTGGACGTAGTGCCGTCGGTTCTGCCGGCCGGCGGGCGTGAAGACGTCCAACGTCAGCGCGGTGCTCTCGCGCGCGGTGGCCTGGTAGAACTCGGGCTCGTCCACCTGCGCTCCGTCGCCGTAAGGCCCGAGCCGTCCGACGACGCGCATCGGCAGCTCCAAGGCGCCGCCCTGGACTGCGGTGTGCAGGTCGACCAACACCAGCTCGCCCACCTGCTCCCTCGCCTCACCCGTCTGCCAGTACTCACGCAGTCGTGATCGAGCGCCGACGAGCGACGTGCCGACGTCGAGGTCGACGTCGCGATGGCCCTGGGCGGCGTGGTCGGCGCCGAGGGACTCGAACGACTCGTAGGCCCGCTCGAAGGCGCGCGACGCGAACCCTGGCTGGTAGACCACCCGATAGCCATCCACGAGGACGCGCGACGGGAGGTCACCGGCATCGCCGGACTGGCGCGCGACGCCCATCGCCGCAGGCAGCGCCTCGATCACCTCGTCCGTCAGCTCGTCGAACCGGGGCCGGGGCGGCGACCAGGGGCGGTGCGCCACCTCACCAAGGATGCGGACCCAGTCGCGCAACGTCCGGTACAGGACCTCGAGGCGGCCGAGCTCACGGCCCGCATGGAGGTAGGCGTCGGTCTGCTGGCGCAACAGGGCGATCCGCTGCTCGACAGCCCACTCGTACTTGACCATCGCCTGGTAGAAGAGGTGGTTCGCGACCGCGAGCACGACGATCACCACACCCGTGGGGATCAGGCAGTGCCACACGATGGTCCATCCGCCGTCGTGGTCAAGGACCCCCTCACGCACGAGGTAGGCGACCGCCGCGACCCAGATGGCGAGGCTGATCCACCAGGTCACGAGCAGGGCGCGCCGGGCGCGCTTGATCCGCTGGGCCAACGGGGCACTCGTGTCAGCCCGCTGCGCATCGAGCTGTTCGACGAGCCCGGCCTGCTCCGCCGCCCTGCGGCCGACGTCGTCGCCCACCTGCCACAACACAGTGCCCGCCTGCGCGTCGAACCACGGCCGGTAGGCCCCGTGGTGCGCCACCAGCGCGTCGAGTTCGGACTTCGCGGCGCGCAGCAGGCCGTTGAGCTCGACGACCTCGGGATCGTCGTCGATCCGGGGCGCGCGCTTGCGCTTGGGCTTCTTCGCGGGCTTCGGCGCCGCGGCGTCGGGCGGGTTGTCCTCGGCGCCCTCAGGCGCAGCCTCCGCCGTGGCGTCGGGAGAGTCCTGCCTCGTGTGCCGCGCGGCCGCGAGCGCTTTCGCCACCTCGCGCCGCCGCGCTTCCAGTGCCTCGCTGAGGCTCTTCACGAGCGCTTGCGCATCCGCGACATCGGCGCTCAGCCGATCGTCGTAGCGGCGCATGCCGGCGGGGTCGTCGGCGCCGAGCGCTTCGTCGTCGAGGGTCGGCCACGACGCGCCGGGGGTGACGGCGACGAGCCCGGGCGGCAGCAGCTCGCGCCGCCCGACCTGCCGTGGCTCGGGCATGCCGTCCAGGTCTCCGCCGTCGACGAGACCCAGCGCGACGGTCCGCAGCCTGGTCCACGTGCTCGGCTGGGGCGCCAGGACGCGGGTGGCCTCGAACCGGATCCGCTCGTCGAGCCGGTCGCGCTCGGCCCTCAGCACGTCCTCAGCGACGTCCTCCACCTGCGACGCCACACGCGGCCCGAGAGTGACCAGGACGCCCGAGCCCTGCCCGACGATCGCGGTGGTGGCCCGCCGCTCGACCGCGACGCGCCCACGGCTGAGCGTCCACGACGCCACTGCGCCGACCGTGCGCAGGTTGAACGCCGCGGCCGCGCGCAGGGACGCCCACAGCCCACGGCGCGCTGCGGTCGGCGTCGGGCCGGCGCGCAGAGACGTCGGGGCCCACTCCGGCTGCGCGAGCACATGCTGCGCGGCCTGCCGGACGACCATCTGCGGCTGGCTCGCCGGGGCCGCCCACTCCACGACTCCACCCGGACCGCCGGGCTCGAGCGAGGCCGGGTCGAGCACGCGGCGCGCGAGCGCGTCCACGACATCCTCGCCGATCACCGAGCGGATCGAGACGCGTGCGACGACGACGTCGTTCTCACCGGAGGTCGAGTCGGTGTCGAGCGTGTCGACGACGCCGTCGTCGACTCCGCGCAGCACCCCGCCGACTGCCGCGACCGCGGCGGCGGCGTGCCCGTCGAAGTTGCCGGGTGAGCGCACGTACACGCTGGACCGGTCGAGGTCTGGGCGATCCTCGGGTGAGATGACCAGGTTCGCCTCCCACATCGGCCGCAGCACCTCGGTCCCCACTCCGGCCGCCCCCGTGGCGGGCACCACCAGGACGACGCGGTGCAGGCTCGTCGAGGGCCGGTCGGAGTCCAGCGAGCGTGGGAGCACCGACTCGATGGCGTTCGCGACGACGTCGCCCGCGTCCGCCACGGCCGGCTCGACCGCGCCGACATCGACCAGGTGGGTCACGACGACGCGGACGAGGTCGAGCCGGAACCGGCCGATGTGCGAGAACAGGTCGACCGCACGCGTGCCGCCGGCGTCGACGACGGTCGCGGTGACGCGTGGCGGCCCCCCGTCGGCGGGGACGACGTCCCCGACGCCGACCCACACGCTCGGCCCGACGATGCCGGACCGCGTCCACTGGGCGACGAGCTCGCGCACCGCGGCCGCGCGGGCGCCGTCGCCGGTGACGACGACCGTCATGGCGGACATCATTGCCATCCGATGTCGTTCACCGTCGCCTGGAGCCCCGACACCGCTCTCTGGAGGTCGCCGAGGGCCGCGAGGATGTAGTGCCGCAACTCGTAGGCGCCGGAGTGGCCGAGGACGTCGGTGCTCGCGTCGGCCTTCGCGAACAAGCCCTGGTACGCGTCCTGCAGCTTGGCGAGCCGCTGGCTGACCTCGGCCTGCCGCTGCGCCCAGTCGCCCACGCCCTCCTGCGAGTCGTTGGCGCGGACGCCTTGCAGCACCCACGTCGCGAGCTCGTCGGGCGCGCGGTGCTCGTCGCCCTGGCCCAGCTGGGCGAGCCGGGCGTACGGCTTGATCGCGTCGAGCGACTCACTGGTGTTCACGGCGACCATCGCGAGCGAGATCGACTCGAGCAGCGCCGGCAGGACGTCGGGGCTGTCGTGACTCGTCGCCTGCAGCGGCGGCCACGGGAAGTCGGCGTACGCGCCGCCACGGCCCACCTCGCTGGGCACGAAGATCTTGACGCCGGACGGGCTCAGCTCCAGTTGCTTGAGCGACCCCGCGACGAACCAGCCGCGGACCATGGCGCTGATCGCCGAGGGCGCCATCGGCAGCGCCTCCGGGAGTGGGCGCGACCGGCGCCACCGCCAGAACTCGGCGCGCGTGTCGTCGGCCTTGTTGCGGGTGCCCCACTCGCTCGCGACCGGACGCATCAGGCTGTCGAAGACGACGGGCTCGTACGGTTCAGCGAGGACCGTGAAGAGGTCGATGAACCCCGAGCCGCTGTCGGTGAACGCCTTCGCCACGCCCTCGCCCCACTCGCCGCGCGCCTCGAGGACCTTCTGGAAGCGCTCCTTGGCGGGCGAGCGGTCGGGTAGCGGGACCTCGCTGAACGACACCGAGTAGGCGACTTCCGAGCGGTCGTGCACCTGCACGAGCACCGAGGTGTTGACACTGACCAGTGGCGCGCCCGCGTTGAGCGCGGCGATGAGCTGGCCCTCGAACCGGCCCAGGCGCTGCGAGTGCTCTGCCGGGCTCGCCTTGTCCGGGTCGAGGTAGTCGCGCAGCCCCTCGGTGACGTAGTTGCCGATTGCGGTGCCGGGGCTCAGCAGCCAGGCGTTGGCGCGCGCGAGCACATCGTCGGCCTTGACCCGCACCGCGAACCGCGCCCGGGTCGGCGCGCTGGAGACCGACAGGTGGAGGGTGTGGTCGATCGGCGTCCAGTCCTGCTCGACGACGAGGAGGCGCTGATCCACGTCGTCCTCCGTGCGCGCGCCGAGCAGCACCTGCTGCTCTGCCGCCCGCCGGGCGGACGCCGCCCGCTCGAGCCCCGTGGTGCGCACCAGGAGGTCCGCCAGGATCGTCGGGTAGTCCTCGGCGCCCTCGAGCAGGAACTCGTTGGGGGCGGGACGCAGACGCACGGGGATGATGTCCGCGGTCGGCCACTGCGAGATGGCGCTCGGCTGGCCGTCGACGCTGCCGCGCTCCTGCTCCGACAGCGCCTCGACCGCGTCGTCCACGGCCTGCGTCAGCGGCTCGAGCACGTTGGACGCGAGGTCCGGGATGAGCGTGATCGCGAGCTGGCGGATCTCCGCCTCCTGCTCCCACTGCAGGGTCTGGACCGCCCGCTTGACCGCCTCGTCGAGCTTGGCGGTGGTCGCGAGGATCAGCGCGGTCTCCGGGTCGTCGAGCGCGCCGTGGATCTGCTGCTCCACGTCCGCGGCCCACCGGCGCCGATGCGCCGCCTCCGTCTGGAGCTCGTCGCGCACCGCCTTGACCTCGGTGGTCAGACGACGCAGCAGCTCGGCGGTGACGCTCGCGCCGTGCTGCGCGATGGAACGCGCCACCAGCGCGGTGAGCTGCGCCTGGATCGAGGTGACCCACTCGCGCCCGGCGGCCGTGCGTGCGGCGAGCTGGTTGGTCTGGAACTGCGAGCGTCGGTCTGCCACGGCGTTGCGGATGGCGCGACGCACGTCGCCGGCCTTCGCACCCTTGGCGGGGATGGTCTCCTTCACCGCGGCCAGCGACTGCTGGTAGGTGGCCCTGAGGTCCTCGCGCATGCTCGCGGGCTGCAGCGCGTCGACGATCTGGTTGCGCACCTCGCCGCGCTCGTCGAGCCCGGACGCGCCGAGGAACCCGCCGAAGGCCTGCTCGGCGGTGTCACGGATCAGGTGCCGTGCCGTCCGGTCGTCGCCGCGCTGGCGCAGTTCCTCGTGCCGGTGCAGGAAGCGCTCGACGACCGACCGGGCCAGGTGCTCGGCGGCGTAGTCCTGGAACCGGTCTCGGCCAAGCCCGACGCGTGCCGAGCCGAGCGCGACGAACGGCGTCTCCGTGCCCGCGGGGTGCAGCGGCAGCTTGTCGCGGACCGAGGACGCGGTCGCGGCCCACTGCGTCTGCACGTACGCCGTGAGCTTGTCCTGCAGGCTCTCGCTCGCCACCCACGCCGCGAGGGACCTGCCCATCGCGCGGTAGACGTCGTTCTGGGTGCGGTACGTGACGTTCTCGTTCCGGGCGCCGACGAGGAACGGGTAGCGCGGGCCCATGCGACGGCTCGCGCCGAGCTGGACGCCATAACGCGCGAAGAGCTCCGAAGTGCCTTCTCCTGCGCCGTCGGTGTTCCAGTACCCGTTCATCAGCTCGGCCAGCGCGGCCAGCGAGTTGGGCCGCACGCCACGGCGCGCCTCCTCGGGCAGGTAGTCGAAGACGTCGGGCGCGTAGAGCACGCCGACGCTCTCGCCTGCCCACTTGTCGCCGAGCGCGCGCAGCGCGTCGCACACGTCGATCACTGCGCCTGACCCACTGCCGCCGGCCATGGACGACACGACGATGACGGTGGGCTCCTGGGCCACGGTCGCCGACTTGCCGCCGAGCTTCGTCGTGACAGCCTGGAGCTCGCCGATGACCTCGGCGCCGGTGAGGTTGCGGCGCGCGGCCTGGAGCGCCGCGTACACCCGGTTCAGGCTGGCGACCGTGATGACGCGGCCGAGCGCCCGGTACTGGCCGGCGCCCTTGCTCGCGGGGACATTGACACGGTTGGGGTCAGGGCGCCAGCCGCCGAGAGCGTCCTTCACGTGCGCGCCCGGGTTGTTGACCATCGCCTGGTCGATCGTGCGGTAGTCGATCCCCGCTCCGACCAGGCCCTGGTAGTCCCGCTCGGGGAGCTGCGGCGGCAGATCGGGGTCGTTCCCGTCGGCCACCGTCGGCACATCGACGTGAACGAACTGCCACGCGCGCGGAAGCGGACCGGACCAACCGGCCTGCGCGAGCCGGCGCTCGAGGTCGTCGCGCACGACGCGCAGCGTCTTGCCACCGGAACCGCCGACACCGACGAGCAGGAATGGACGGAGCATGGTCGGGCACCTTCTTCGTGGTCAGGGCGAATGGACGGGCAGGTCAATCCCAGAAGTTGACGGAGGGCGGCGGCGGGTCGTCGCCGTCGGGAGCGGGCGCTGGTTCTGGCTGGCTGGGTGTGGCGCGGCGCTTGCGGCCGGGTTCGGCGCGCGTCGGCGTCGGCCTGCTCGACGAGGACTCCCAGCTCCCGCCGGGCGGGGGTGGCGCCGCGTCGTCGTCGAGGAAGGACGACACCGGGGGCGCGCCGCGGCCGTCGTCGCCGGCCTGGCTGGACCCGGCGGTAACTCCACCGCTCGCGCTGGTCGGCGCGTGCGCGGACGCGTCGACCGAGCGCGCGCCCTTGCGCCGGGTCGTCGAGGGAGCCGCGCTCGCGGCGGCGGCCTCCTCACGCGCGAGCCACGCCTTGCGCACGCGCTCGACGACCAACTCCCACGAGGTCCCGGCGGTGACGAGGCCGAGCCGGTCGTCCAACACTGCGGCCACACCCCGCGGCGAGTCGACGATCAGCACGAGACGGCCGCGGATGGCCTGGGGGTCGTCGGCTGCGGCGCCCTGTGCCACGAACACGAAGCCCGTGGTGCCGGGGAACCGCGCGGGCGCGCGCGTGCCGTCCACGGGTGCGTCGCCGAGGACGTCGGTGACGATCACCGAGCCGTCGTCCGCGCGCACCCACGCCTGCGCGGGCCGCAGCGGGATGACCGGGATCCGGCGGAAGAAGGTGACGCCTTCCGCGGAGAACGAGGCCTTCCGGGTCCGCTTGGCGTACCCCAGGTGGCGGAAGTCCTCGGCAGGGTCTGCGAGGGCCCGCCCCGAGTCGTCCGACCGCCTGACTGTTCCACCCGCCACCACCACTGGGATCGACGCGGCTTTCGCGTCGGTGCCCAGGACGAAGCGGTCCGCGATCCGACGCGCGACGGACGCCGTCAACCACGCGAATGCGAGCGCGAGGAGGACGAACAACGCGACCAGGCCCCAGCGCTCCCCCTCGTCGACCGGCCGGACCATCGACGCCGCCACCGGCAGCTCCACCGTGAGCTTGTCGCCGTCGACTCCGGTGAGCTCGACGGGGAGCGTGCCGACCACCTGCCCATCGGCTGGATGCTCGGCCGTGACGCTGACCGTGAGCCGCACGGTCTCGTCGGCGGCGATCGTGACGCACGGCTCGGCGGAGTCGAACGTCAGCGCGCCCGCAGGCTCCGGCCCCGTGAGGCTCACCTGGCCGAGACATGCCTGCGTGGGCCCGCGTTCGGCCCCGGTGAACGTGAGCGTCGCCGAGCCAGGCTCGTCGCCGACCATCCTGGACAGCTCGACTCGACGCGGCATGACGCTCGGGAACGAGGGCGGAAAACTGGTGTCGAGTGCGGCCGCCGCGCTCACCGGCCCCAACTTGATCGAGTGGGGGTCGCTCACACCCCTGGCAAGCGCCTCGACCGTCACGGCCCCGACCGCCTGCGCGGCGGGCACGGTGGTGGAGACGGTCCAGCCGCCGGCGTCGGCCACGGCGTCCGAGGCGACGCCGTCGACGGTCACCGCAAGGTCGACGCTGGCGAGCTCACCGAGGTCGGCCGGCGTCCCGTCGCTGTGTCGCGGCACGATCCGCAGCTCGCTCGTGGCGCCGATCACCACGCCTTCGGGAGCGGAGATCGCGAGGGTGATGCCCCAGAAGTAGTACAGGTCGATCTGCGCTTGTTGGCCAGCCGCCAGCAGGAGCGTCCAGGTGCCACCCGCCGAGGCCGGATCACGCAGGTCGATGGTCATGAGTCCGTCGCGGCTCGCCACGGCCACCGTGGCCCCGGCCACCTGGGCGCTCGCTCGGTCGAGAGTGATCACCGAGCCGTCGGGGGCCATGAGCCGGGGCGCCGCGGCCGCCGCGTCGGTGTCGACCACGAGCCGGAAGCCCTCGACACCGGCGTCCAGCGGAATCGCGAGCCGACCGTCCACGCAGGTCGGATCAGGGCACGCGACCGACTGCCCGGGAGTCCCTCCCTCGATCAGCGCCGCGGCCTGCGCGAACAACCGGCGCAGCGCGCCCGCGTCGTCGGCTTTGAGGTACGCGCCTGGGGTCGAGTCCGCCGGGATGGGCACAGTGCCGCAGCTCTCCCCTGCGCCGACCCCTTCCGCGATCGCCTGGAGCCGGTTGCGGTCCTGCTCGGTGACCGAACCCCCGCCCGACGCCGTGAACAGGGCGAGGGCAACGACGGTCACGCCGTCCGCCCGCACGCCGTCGGCGATCCCCTGTGGCGCGCACAGCTCGGCGCGGCCCGCGTCGGTCGCTGGTCCGGACCCGGTCCCGTCGACGTCGAACCGTCCGTCGGTGAACCACAGCATGACCTTGCACGACGCGCCGTCCAGCTGGCCCGCGCGCGCGTCGAGCTCTTGCTGCGCCCCGCGCATCGCCGCGCGGTAGTCCGTGTAGTTGTCGCGGTCCCGCGCGGGCAGTTGCCGTTCCGCGGTGCCCCGCAACAACGATGCGTGCGCCCCGGACACAGGGCCCCACCCGACGAGCGGCGTGTACTGCGTTCCGAAGACCGCGAGGTTCGCCTCGACGTCGAGGGCTCCGTCCGATGCGGCCCCGAGCTGCTCGAGAGCGTCGAGCGCCGTGACGATCGCCGACACGCGCATGTCCTGCGGGTCGGTCTGCTTCAGGCTTCCGGACTGGTCGACGACGATCGCCGCCAGGAGATGCGGGGACTGCGCGGCGCAGGCTGCGACATCGGCGAACGCCTGCTCGCCCGTCGGGGAAAGCTCCGCCGCGCCCGCGGGAAGCGCCGCGACGGCAAGGCTGAGGGCGGCCACCGCGAGGGCGCCTATCGCCCGCGTCAGCGAGCGCCGACCCGTCATTTGGCGATTTCCGTGGCGAGTGCGTACGCGTTGACGATTCCCGCGGCGAGGCCACAGACGACAAGGGCGGTCGAGGCCCGGTCGAGCAATCGACTCGGACGGAACGCTCCGTGTCCGCGGCGCGCGTCACGCGACGCGCGGTACACCGCGGCGAGGACGGTGACGACGATCGCTCCGAGGACATAGCCCGCGCCCGCGAGCGCGAGAGAGGGAGTCGGCGTCACCAGAGCGAGGCCAGCGCCGGCCGCTGACAACGCGACGGTCGCCGTCTGCGCGGCGACGGGCCACGCTGGCGCCCTTACCTCGTCGTACGTGTCCACCACCCGCCCCCAAAGGTTGCCAGCGCCGCCGGGCCACACGACACCTATCGGTGCGCGAGCGCGAACTCTGGAGGCGCTGGACGGATTCGTCTCACGTGCAATCTTGACGTGATAATAGCCGCGGACTCCAACCCGACCGCCATCGGAGCGAACGGCAGGAACAACGTGGGCAGAATCGACGGATGGGACGAAGATCCCGTCCCATCGCCACGGCCGCCCGATTCACAGCATTTGTTCGCGGATGCACCATTGCCGGGCAATCCTCCGTCCGGCGGGTCCGCCAACTCCGCGAAGGGCCGCATGTCGTACGTGCCGGCCGGCGTCGGGGGGTGGGCGGTCCTCGTCGGCTGCTTCACGTTCGGGGCGGTCGCGGGCGGGCTCGCGGGCAGCTTGATCGTCGGCGGCTGTGGGCTCCTGCTGGGTGGCGGATTCGCGCTGTTGGCCCGACGGTCGTTCGCCGCAGTGCGGGGCACTGCGCGTGGGGTCGTCGCCACCCTCGTCGGCGTCGGTCTCGTCTTCGCGGGCGGGGCGGTCTCGTCGAGCGCGCGCGACGACGAGGCCACGCCCGTGACGCCGACTGCGCGGCCTTCGAGCGCGGCTCCCTCGTCGCCCGCTGCGACGCCGACCGGCACGCCGACCCCGACTCCCACGCCGGCGGCGTCACCGTCGACAGGCCCGTCGACCGGTCCACAGGAGGCCGGCACCGCGCTCGCCGTGCTCGCGACGCTGCCCGTGAAGGGCCGGGCGCCGATGACGGGCTACGACCGCGGCCAGTTCGAGTACGGCGAGGTTGACCTCGACGGCAACGGCTGCGACACGCGCAACGACATCCTCGCCCGCGACCTCAGCGCCGTGAAGTACCGGCCGGGCGGCTGCCTGGTCTCCACCGGCACGCTGGCCGACCCGTACTCGGGCCGGGCGATCGCGTTCACGCGCGGCACGGCGACGTCGTCGGCCGTGCAGATCGACCACGTGGTCGCGCTCGCGGACGCGTGGCAGAAGGGCGCGCAGCGGTGGGACGCGGCGACGAAGGCCCGGTTCGGCAACGACCCGTTGAACCTCCTGGCGGTCGACGGGCCGCTCAACCAGCAGAAGGGCGCCGGCGACGCGGCGACGTGGCTGCCGCCGAACAAGGCGTTCCGCTGCGCGTACGTCGCGCGGCAGATCGCGGTCAAGCACCAGTACGGGCTGTGGGTCACGCAGGCGGAGCGGGACGCGATGGCCCGGGTGCTCGCGGCGTGCCCCGACGAGCCTGTGCCCGCCTCGAGCGCGCCGGCGACGACGGCCAGCGCGCCCCCGGTGGTCCTGGTCCCCGACGAGCCGGCGGACCCGGCAGACCCGGCAGATCTGGCGGACGTCTACTTCAAGAACTGCTCCGAGGCCCGCAGTGCCGGGGCAGCGCCGCTGTATGTGGGCACACCCGGCTACCGGCCCGCGCTGGACCGCGACAAGGACGGAGTCGCCTGCGAGTGACGCCGGGCCGCCGTACGGTGGCGGGGTGCGCACGGCTCTGGTGATCGGCGGCAGCGGGCAGATCGGACGCGCGGCCGTGCCCGCGCTCCTGCGTGACCGGTGGGCGGTGCGTGTGCTGACGCGCGACGACGAACGCGCCACGCTCGTCGAGGGCTGGGGCGCCGAGCCGGTGGTCGGCGACCGGGCCGACGAGGCCTCGCTCGACCGCGCGCTCGCAGGCGGCGTGGACGTACTGGTGGACGTCGTCGCGTACGACGACCGCGACGCGGCGCCCCTGCTCGCCCGGCGGGACCGAATCGGGTCGGTCGTGGCGGTCTCGTCGGCGGCCGTCTACGTCGACGAGCGCGGCGACGGCTTCGAGAGCGACGAGTTCGGCGCGTTCCCGACGCCCGTCGAGGAGGGCCAGCCGACTGTCGACGCGGGCCGGGAGACGTATGCGACGGGAAAGGTCGCGCTCGAGCGCGCGTGGCTGGACAGCGACGTGCCGGCCACCGCGTTGCGCGCGGGCGCGATCCACGGGCCGGGCTGCCGCCAGCCGCGCGAGTGGACGTTCGTCAAGCGCGTGCTCGACCGCCGGGGCGTGCGCGTGCTGGCGTACGACGGCGAGAGCCGGTTCCAGCCGGTCTCGACGAGGGTGCTGGCGGAGCTGATCCGCCTGGCCGCTCAGCTCCCTGGCGACCGCGCGCTCAACGCCGCCGACCCTGACGCGCCGACGGTCGCGGAGATCGGGCACGCGATCGACGCGGCGATGGGCGTCGAGACGCGCACGGTCCGCGTGCCGGGCCCGCCGGTCGACGGCGTGGGCCTGACTCCGTGGGCGGTGCCGCGGCCGCTGGTGCTGTCGATGGACCAGGCCGCGCTCGAGTTGGGCTACGTGGCCCCGGCGACGTACGCCGAGTCGGTGCCGGCGATGGTCGAGTGGCTCGTCGAGCAGGCGGCCGCTCGCGAGTGGCGGGACGCGTTCCCGGGGTTCGTGCGGATGGAGGCGATGGGCGACTTCTTCGCGTACGCCGCCGAGGACCGGTTCCTGGCGAGCCGCGCGGACGGCGGCTGAGCGCCCGGACCGGCGGCGACGCACACCGAGCGCCCGCCTCCGGGCGGCACTAGCGTCGGACTCGCTGCCCGGGGGTGAGGCGATGGACGCGCGCGAGCACGCGACGGCCCAACCTCCTCGCATCATGCCCCGCGGGCTCCTGTTGGCGGTGGCGCCTGCCGACGACCTGACGGTCCTGCACGCGTCGACGAACACCCGGGTGGGCCTGGGCCAGTCGGCCGAGCAGGTGATCGGGCGGCCGCTGCGGGAGGTGCTGGGCCCGGCCGCCGCGCGCGAGGTCATGATGCGCCTCGAGCACTGGACCTCGCCCAGCGAGCGCATGCACTTCGAGACCACGGCGATCACCGCGCACGGGAGCCGCCCGTTCCACGTGTCGCTCCACCGCCCGCCGGGCGCGGAGTTCCACCAGCTCATCGTCGAGCTCGAGCCCGTCGCGACCGGCCCGCGCGTGCCGTACGCCCGGATCCAGGCGGCGCTGCGCGGCATGAACGTGATGCTCGCGGCCTCGCAGACCTCCGCCGACGCGTGCCGTGTGATCGCGGCGCAGGTCAGGGCGGTCGCGCAGGCGGACCAGGTGAGCGTGCTGCGCATCGAGCTCGACGGCACCGGGACGGTCGTCGCGAGCGATCAGCGCGCCGGGATCGAGTCGTTCACCGGGGAGCGGCTGCCCGCCGCGCACGCGGCGGTGTTCGTCGACGCCGCGAGCAAGGCCAACCCGGTGCACCTGATCGACGACATCAGGCGCGAGCCCGTCGAGGTCGTCCCCGGCACGGGCCTCGACCTGCGGGCGGCGGACCTCGCGTGGGCCCAGGACGACGAGATCGAGTACATGGAGCACATGGGCGTCTCCGGCGTCTTCGTCATCCACCTCGAGGGCTTGCACGGGACGTGGGGCGCGGTCCTCGCGCGCACCTATCGCACGTCGCTGCGCCCGCCGTACCCGGTGCGGATGGCGGCGTACGAGGCGGCGGCGGCGATGACGCGGCGGCTCGCCGAGCTGCTCGCGCAGGAGGACGCGGTCGCGTTCCGCCACACGGAGCGCGTGGTCGCCGCGGTGGAGCGCGCGGTCTTCGCGCACGCCGGCGTCCCGGGCGCCGAGCTGTACGAGATCCCGGAGTTCGTGCACCTGGTCGACGCGGACGGCGTGTTCTCGCTCGCGGAGGGCAACGTGCACTCGCCGGGCCCCATCCCCGTGAACCTGCTCGCGATGACCGAGTACATGCGCGACCAGCCGTACGGAGTGATCCAGCACACGTCGTTGCGCGACGAGGCGCCCGAGCTGGCGGCGCTCATGCCCCAGGTGGCGGGCGTGCTGATGCTGCATCAGCCGCTCGGGTTCACCGCGTGGTGGAGGTCGGCGGCGAACGTGCCCGCGCTGCCCGGCACGGGCCACGCCCCGAACGACAGCCACCGCGCGCGGCGCGAGTGGAGGGCTGCGACGGCGCACCTGTCGACGCCGTGGTCGTCGGCCGACGTGCGCGCGGTGGCGATGGTCGACCAGGCGATCGACCGCGCGATCAGCGACCGCACGCAGCACCTGATCACGTCGTCCGAGCGGCTGCAGCGCAGCCTGCTGCCCGACCGTCTGCCGCAGCCCGCGGGATGGGCGGTGGACGCGGCGTACCTGCCGTCGAGCGGCGGCCCGATCGGCGGCGACTGGTACGACTCGTCGATCCTCCCGGACGGGAGGTTGATGGTGTTGGTCGGGGACGTGGTCGGGCACGGCTTGTCGGCCGCCATCGCGATGGCGCAGCTCAGCGGCATGCTGCGCGGCTTCCTCGTCGAGGGCAAGACGCCCGACATCGCGCTGGCGACTCTGGACCGGGTGGTCGACTGGACGATGCCTGACGTGCTGGCGACGGTCATGGTGATCGTCGTCGACGTGTTGACCGGCGAGTGTCACGCAGCGAGTGCGGGGCACCTGCCCCCGCTCGTGATCGGCCCGGACGGCAGCGCCGACTTCCTGGACGTGCCGCCCGGGCCGCCCGTGGGCGCCGCGGGCACGCAGCCCGCGGCCACGAGGTTCCGGATCGAGCAGGGCGCGGCGCTCGTCGGCTACACCGACGGCCTGGTCGAGAGCCGCACGGTGACGCTCGAGGCCGGGATGGCCGCGCTCGTCGGCGCGTGGGGCGCGCTCGGAGCCGACGACCCGAGCCCGGCCGCGTCGCTCGTCGCGGCCGTCGAGCTCGCCGACGGGAACGACGACGTGTGCGCGCTGGTGCTGCGCCGCGCGCGCGGCTCCGTCTGACCCGCGAGCGCGCGCTGTGCCCGCAGGTACGCGGGCACCAGCAGCGCGACGGCCCCGATCCACGCGAGCGGGTTGCCCCACACCACGCCCGCGTATCCGAACGCCGAGCCGAGCACGACGGCGGCGCCCACGCGCATGACGAGCTCGACGACGCCGGTCGCGGTGGGGACCACCGTGTGGCCCAGGCCCTGCAGGGCGCCACGCAGCACGAACAGCACGCCGAGCACCGCGTACATGGACCCGTTGATCGTGAGGAACTGCGCCGCCATCGCGACCACCCGCTCCTGGCCGGGCCCGACGAACAGCGCGACGATGTCGCTCCCCCACGTGATGAGCACCCCGGCCAGGACGAGACCGCCGCCGACGGACATCGCGACGGCCTGGCCCACGCCGCGGCGGATGCGGTCGGGTCGGCGTCCGCCGAGGTTCTGCGCCGAGAAGGTGGAGACCGCGAGCCCGAGCGACGCGAGGAGGGCCACCGCGAGGCTGTCGACGCGCGCGGCCGTGGTGTAGGCGGCCACCGCGTCGGCGCCCAGCAGGTTGAGCCGCAGCTGCACGACGAGCGTGCCGATCGCGATGATCGACGCCTGGAAGCCGAGCGGCAGCCCGAGCCGCAGGTGCCGGGCGAGGTCGGCCCGCGTGACGCGCCAGTCCTCGCGCCGCACGTGCAGCACGGGCACTCGTCGCACCACGAACCACAGGCAGAGCCCGACGGACGCGGCCTGCGACAACACGGTGGCGAGCGCGGCTCCCCCGACGCCGTGGCCCAGGACCCGGACCAGGAGCACGACGAGGGCCACGTTGAGCACGCAGGCCAGCACGAGGAAGAACAGCGGTGTCCGGGAGTCGCCGATCGCGCGGATGATCGCCGCGAGGTAGTTGAACGCCATGATCGTGGCGCCGCCCGCGAAGCTGACGACTGCGAACGTGTGCGCCTGGTCGAACAGCTCGTCGGGCGTGTGGAGCAGGCGCAGGGCCGGGCCGGTGAGCGCGATGGACCCGGCGGTGAGCACCAGGCTCGCCGCCGCGGTGAGCACGGTGCCTGCGGCGACCGAGCGTCGCACCGCGGCGTGGTCGCGCGCGCCGAACGCCTGCGCGGTGGGGATCGCGAATCCGCTGGTCATGCCCCAGGCGAAGCCGAGCAGCAGGAACAGCAGGCTGCCCGTGGAGCCCACCGACGCGAGCGCGCCGACACCGAGGGTGCGGCCGACGACGAACGCGTCGACGACTTGGTAGAGCTGTTGGACGACGTTGCCGACGAGCAGCGGCACGGCGAACGCGAGGATGACGCGCCAGGGGCGGCCGGACGTGAGGACTTTGGGCATGCGGGGCTTTCCGGGGTGGGGGCGCCGCGGTGACGCCGCCCCGAATCGTATCGTTACGATCCACCCTGACCTGCACCGAATATCGGCCAGCGGCGCCCGCTCGGCGCGCTCAGTGGCCCGTGTAGCGGCCCGGCCGGTGGTTGAACGCGATGACGAGGCTCAGCAGCACCGCGCCCGACGCCGAGACCGCCACGAGCACCGGATCGGTGACAGTGAACGCGGCGAGCACGACCACGGTGTCGAGCGCCATGAGCACGTAGCCGGCGCGGATGCCCGACCGCTCCTGCAGCATCGCCGCGACGATCGTGAACCCGCCGACGCTCGACCGATGGCGGAACAGCACCAGCACGCCCGTCCCGCACACCACGTTGCCGGCGAGCGCCGCGAACAGCGGGTTCACCTCGCCGAGCTGCCAGGCGCCCGCCACCAGCCCGGTGCCCGACGACACGAGCGCGACCGTGACGAGGCTGCGGAGCGCGAACGACCAGCCCGACTTGCGCGCGGCCAGCAGGAAGAACGGCGCGTTGAGCGCGAAGAACAGCACGCCGAGCGGGACGTCGATGGCGCGTGACAGCAGCAGCGCGGCGCCCGCGATCCCGCCGGTCACGAGCCCGCCGGCCCGCAGCAGCGACAGCCCGACGGCCACGAGCGTGATGCCCGTGAGCAGGCCGAGGAGGTCCTCGGCGCGCCCGTGCGGGATCGCGGACGGCTGTGTGGTCGTGTCGATCGTGGCCATGGCTCTCAAGGTTCGGGGAGTCCGTCACGCCACCCGACCAGTGCCGCGCTCGGGCGGCGTCAGGGTCGGCGTGCGGGCACAGTCTCACCTATTGGACACTCTCGGCGCCACGCCGCCGACGGCGTCCCTCGTCACAGTGCCGCAGCCGCGAGCCGTCAGCCCGTGCCCGGAACTCGGCTCGGGGCGGCCGCGTGTGGGTGCGCGCGGCTACGGTGTCGCGTGTGGTGCTGAGGCCAGGCGGCGGGACGCTGCGCGCACACGTCGCCGAGCGCAGCGACGGGCTCGTGCGTGGGCTCGCGGACGTGCTGCGCATCGCTCCAGCGGATCCCTTCGCGCCCGATCTCGTGCTCGTCCCCACGCGGGGCGTCGAGCGGTGGGTGGCGCAGCGCCTGTCGCACCACCTGGGGGCGAACAGCGGCGACGACGGCGTCTGCGCGAACGTGCGGTTCGACTCACCGGCTCGCGTGCTCGGCTCCGTGCTGCGCGCGCAGGTCGGCGACGACGACCCGTGGCGCGCCGACCGCCTGGCGTGGGCTGTGCTCGACGTGCTCGACGCGGGTGACGCCCGCCTGCGCCCGGTGCTCGCCCACCTGGGCGAGCCCGGTGACGAGCAGCGGCGCGGCCGCCGGCTCGGGCTCGCGCAGCGGCTCGCCGGCCTGCTCGCGTCGTACGAGGAACAGCGCCCCGAGCTCACGCTCGCGTGGGCGCGCGGCGACGACCAGGACGGCGCCGGTTCCCCGCTCCCCGTCGACCTCGCCTGGCAGGCGCACCTGTGGCGGCTCGTGCGCGAGCGGGTCGGGTCGCCGTCACCCGCGCAGCGGCTCGATGAGGTGCTCGAGCGCGTCGAGTCCGCGCCCGACGAGCTCGACCTGCCGCACCGGCTGTCGATGTTCGGCGCGACGTCGTTGCCCGGCGCACACGTCGGCGTGCTCGCGGCGATCGCGCGGCATCGCGACGTGCATCTGTGGCTGCCGCACCCGTCGCTCTCGCTGTGGGAGCGCGTCGCGGCCGGGCCACCGCGCGTGGGAACGCGGCGCCAGGACCTGGCGCGTGTCGCGGAGCACCCGCTGCTGGCCTCGATGGCGGGCGACGCAGTGGAGCTGCAGGCCCGCCTGGCAGCGACAGCCCCGGTGGTGACGCTTCTCGAATCACCGCTCGCGCCCCCCACCGTGCTCGGCGCCCTCCACACCCGCATCCGGCACGACGTCGAATCGGACGACCCCGCGGGCAGGCTCGACTCCGCGCGCGTGGCCGAGGACCGGACCGTGCAGGTGCACGCATGCCACGGCCGCGCGCGGCAGGTCGAGGTGCTGCGAGAGGTCGTCGTCGGGCTGCTCGCGGACGACGAGACGCTCGAGCCGCGCGACATCGTCGTCATGTGCCCTGACGTCGAGGCGTTCTCCCCGCTGATCACGGCGGCGTTCGGCCCCGCCCCCGCGTCGGTGGGCGACCGCGCGCTGCACCCCGGCCGCCAGTTGCGCGTGCGGCTCGCGGACCGCGCGCCCGCGCGCTCCAACCCGCTGCTCGCCGTGCTCGCGTCCGTCCTCGCGCTCGCGGACTCGCGCGTCACCGCGTCCGCGGTGCTCGACCTTGCCGGCACGGCGCCGGTACGGCGCCGGTTCGCGTTCGACGACCCTGAGCTGCAGCGACTGCGCGAGTGGGCCGTGGCGTCCGGCGCCCGGTGGGGCGAGGACCAGTCACGGCGCCGCCGGTTCAAGCTCGAGCGCGTGCCGCAAGGCACGTGGGACACCGCGCTCGACAGGCTCGCGCTCGGCGTGGCGATGGCAGACGAGGACGAGCGCTTCGTCGGCCCGGCGCTGCCGGCGGGCGAGGTGGAGAGCACGCAGGTGGACCTCGCCGGCCGGTTCATGGAGTTCGTCGACCGCCTGACGTGGGCGTTGGCCGAGCTGGACGGTGTGCGGCCGCTCGGCGAGTGGCTCGCCACCCTCGAGCTCATGTTGTCGCTGCTCACGGACGCGGAGCCCGCGGGCCGTTGGCAGCAGGTGGAGGCTGCCCGCGCGCTCGCCGCCGTGCGGGACTCGGCCGCCGCACGCGGCCTCGACGCCGACGGCGCGGGCCTGCGG
>JAEWOA010000236.1 GCA_023461115.1 Actinomycetes bacterium | reverse complement strand
CGCCTCGTCGACCCACGCGCTGAGCTGCCCGTCCGGCGGCGCGACGGGACGCGGCGCGTAACGGGCGAGCTCGACCGCGCGCGCGACGCCCACCAAGGCGGCGCGGGCCTCGTCCGACAAGGCGTCGGGGGAGTCCGAGCGCTGGGCTACCTGCCGCAGCACGTCGTCGACCGCGCTCCGGGGAGTCGTCGCGTCCGTCCAGGTCACGTCGTGCTTCGCGAGCCTGGCGCGGAGCTTGAGCCATGCCTGCTCGGGCGTGAGCTCGGCGCGCACACGCGTTCGCCTGCGGAGCACCAGGGCGCCGGCGCCCGCCAGGCCGGCGACGAGCAGGACCGTGATCCCCACGGGAACCCACGGGAACGCGTCGTCCTGGCCCGTGCTCGAGCCGGATCCCGACTGCTGGCCGGTCGCCTGCGGCCGGGGCACCGCGGCGCCGCTGGGAATCTGGTCGGGACGGTCGGTGCTGTCGCCGCGGTTGGCGAAGGGGTCGCTCCACTGGGGTGGTGAGCCAGCCTGGACGGCGGGTGTGGGCTCGAAGCGCACCCACCCGAAGCCCTCGAAGTACAGCTCGGGCCACGCGTGGGACTGCTTGCCGGTGACCTCGTACTTCTCGCCCGCGTCGTCGCTGCGTCCGGGGAGGAACCCGACCCCGACGCGAGCGGGGATGCCGAGCGTGCGCGCCATCACGGTCATCGCGGTCGCGAACTGGACGCAGTAGCCGCGCCGGGACTCCAGGAAGTCCCACACGGCGTCGTCGGTGCGAGCGGGCGCGAGCCTGGTCTCGTAGGAGAAGTTCTGGGCCGAGCGCAGGTAGGTCTGCAAGGCGAGCGCCTGCTCGTATGCGGAGTCCGCGCCTTGGGTGACCTCGACGGCGCGCGCGCGGATGTCCGCGGCGTGGCTCGTGACGGGCACCTCGAGGGCCGCGGGAATGCCGGGGTCGCCGACCTCGGCGCCCTCGAGGTCGTCGCGCGTGAGCGACGGTACCTCGACGGTCATCTGGAACTGCTGGCCGTTGAAGGTGGTGTTGTTCCCGGTCACGGTGTCGTGGAGCGGGTCGTAGCGCCAGCGTCCGTCGACTCGCAGCGCGCGGGGGAAGGTGGAGATCGGCAGGTTGTCGTCGCGGAGCGAGGCGACTTCGACCTCGACGTCGACGAGGGTGCCGCGCTCGGGGTCCGGCTGGTCGAACCGGCGGCCGGGGTCCGGTGTGAGCAGCGCGGCCGGGTCGATGTCGACGACGGCGGAGTCGTCGGTCTCCGGCCGCCAGTCGCGGCCGTCGAACGACGTGAGCGTGAACGCGCGCAACGGCCCGATCGTGTTCGCGTTGACGGCGACCGGCCGGGCGGACGGGTCCGCGCTGGGCCCAGGTGTCGCGGCGGCCGAGCCGGCGACCGGCGCGACCGTGTAGCGGAGCACGACGCTCCCGGAGCGGGCGCCGAGGCTCTCGCGCATGTCGAGGTTGTCGCTGAGGGCGACCGGCCCACCGATGCCCGTGCCCCATTGCGGCAGGCCGAGGCTGGCGGCGCCGGGGACGGCGGCCAGCGCGGGCCCGGCGACGAGCGCCACGACGACGACCCCGATCCCTGCGGCGGTGGCGGTGGTGGCTCGCCGGGAGCTGTCGTCACGCGCGGAGGGTGGCGCCGCGGACAAGGCGAGCAGCAGCAGGTAGGCCAGGCCCGTCCAGAACAGGGCCGAGCCGCGCGCCGGGAAGCCGAGCATGATCGTCGGCGTCCACATGGCCGCGAACGCCAGGCCGGACCATGCGGGCAGCCCGAGGCCCACCGCGAGCAGGTCGGCCGCCAGGAACAGCAGGAGTGCGCTGATCGCGAGCATGAGCTCGAGCGGACGGGTGACGTCGACGGGGACGCGCTCGTCGCGCACGAGGACGAGAGCCT
Source organism: Actinomycetes bacterium (assembly GCA_023461115.1). GTDB lineage: Bacteria > Actinomycetota > Actinomycetes > Actinomycetales > Cellulomonadaceae > Cellulomonas. The sequence continues at coordinate 5,214 of JAEWOA010000236.1, read as the reverse complement.
CGCCCCACATCGCGGCCGTGCGTCGCAGCGACTCGAGGTCCGGCACCAGCTGGAGCCGCCCCGGGGGCGCGCCGTAGCGCAGCACGACTGCGAGCGCGGCGACCACGAGCCCGGCGGTCGTCGGCGCCCACACGCTGCGCGAGAGCGCGCGCACGCCGGCGACGACGGCCGCGGTCAAGAGGACCAAGAGCACGATCGGCGCCCGCCATTGCGGGCCCAGCAGGTTGGTCAGGGCGTGCAGCGCGGTGCAGGTGGCCACGGCGCACAGCGCGGTCGCGAGCGCCGCGCGCGCGCCGCGGGGGGCGCCGGCCGCGGTCATCGTCCGCTCCCCAGGAGCCGGAGCCAGGCGTCGATCAGGGGCTCGCCGGGTGTGGACTCGCAGGCCCGCCAGCCTGCGCGGCGCAGCGCCCGCACGGTGTGCTCGGCGTCGCGCTGGTCTGCCGGATGCTGTGGGTCGCTGCGCACGATCGCCCAGCCCTGCGCGGTGTCCGCGACGTGGGCGAGGGCCGCGCGCGTGTTGGCGGCGAGTGGCCCGAGGACCGCGAGGACGATCTCGCCGCCGGCCTCGGTGGAGTCCAGCAGGTGCGCGGACTTGATCAAGCGGCTCGACCCCTCGCCCTGGCCGTGCGGCGGCGCCAGGTCGACCGTGCGGTCGAGCAGCGCGGCGCGTGCGCCCTGGTGGCGGGTGTGCAGGAACGGGGCCGCGCCGCCTTGCGTGTGCTCGGTGATGCCGTCGAGCAGCCGGACCGGGTGCCCGGCCTCGAGCATCGCGAGCGCCATCGACGCGGCCAGCGAGATCGACCACTCGACGTGCCCGTACCGCGCCGGCAGGTCCAGCAGCACGGAGACGGGCCGCATCCCGGCGCGCTCGTCGGACCGTACGAGCAGTTCGCCGAGCCGCGCGGACGAGCGCCAGTGGACGCGCCGCAGGTCGTCGCCCTCGCGGTAGTCGCGCAGCGAGGCGTCGTCGGTGGACGGTGAGCGCGCCCCGAGGGCGACGCGGTCCGGCTCGCCGACGAGCACGTCACTTGGCGCGGGCAGCGCCGTCACGGCCGGCCATACGGTGACTTCCGCGCTCTCGCCCAGGCTCGCGGTCGAGGAGGCGACGCCGAAGACGTCGGAACGGGTCACGACGAGCGGCCCCAGGGGCCAGCGTCCGCGCCGGGCTGCCTCCACCCCGTACGCGACGGTGACGATCCCGGGCCCGCGCTGCACCCGCGCGCGCAGGGGGCGCCCGGCGGACAACTCGGTCGCGGCCTGCTCGGCGAACTTCAGCCCCGCGAGGCGCGCGCGTCCCGCGGGGTCTGACGACGTGATCCGCACCTCGACTGTGGTGCGCTCGCCCGCGTGCACCGGGTTGGGCACGACGAGGCGCTGGACGGTCAGCGGCCGTCGGCCGCTGCCGGGCGCCTTCCAGGCGACGAAGCCGGCCGCCGCCCCGACGACGACGACGCCGAGCGCGCCGAGCCGGATCAGGTCGGCTGAGCCCATGCCCATCCCGAGAAGCAGGAGCCCGAGGCCGATCCCGCCGAGGGTCCAGCCGCGCGGCGTGGGGCGTGCCTGCATCAGCCGATCGCTTGCCGGCCGCGCGTCACGCCGGCGGCGGGCACGGGCACGCGCTCGACGAGGTCCGCGACGATCGCGTCGGTGGACCGGCCCGACAGCCGGGACTCGGTGCTGGGCAGCAGCCGGTGGGCGAGCACGGACGAGGCGAGCTTCTGGACGTCGTCGGGCAGCACGTGGTCGCGCGCGTCCATCGCCGCCAGAGCCTTGGCAGCGCGCAGCAGCTGGATCGCCGCGCGCGGTGACGCGCCCAGGCGCAGGCCCGAGTCCTCGCGGGTGGCCGTCACGAGGTCGACGACGTACCGCTTGACCGCGGGCGACGCGTACAGCCGGCGGGTCACGTCGATGAGCCGGCCGATGTGCGCGGCGTCGGTGACGGGCGAGAGCGCCGCGATCGGGTCCGACGACTCCTGGAGGTCGAGCATGTCCAGCTCGGACTCCACGCTCGGGTAGCCGACCGTGAGGCGGGCCATGAAGCGGTCGCGCTGCGCCTCCGGGAGCGGGTACGTGCCCTCCATCTCGACCGGGTTCTGCGTCGCGACCACCAGGAACGGGCGCGGCAGCGGGTAGGTGCGGCCGTCGACGGTGGCCTGCGCCTCCTGCATGCACTCGAGCAGGGCGGACTGCGTCTTAGGGGACGCTCGGTTGATCTCGTCGCCGATGACGATGTGGGAGAAGACCGGGCCCGGGCGGAACTCGAACTCGTGGGTCTGCTGCCGGAAGATGTTGACGCCCGTGAGGTCGCTCGGCAGCAGGTCGGGCGTGAACTGGATGCGCCCGACGCTGCAGTCGATGGACCGCGCCAACGCCTTGGCGAGCGTCGTCTTGCCCACCCCGGGGACGTCCTCGAGCAAGAGGTGGCCTTCGGCCAGCAGCACCGCGAGGGTGACGCGCACCAGTTCGGTGCGCCCGGTGATCACGCGTTCGATTCCCGCGCGCATCGCGTCGGTGGTGGCGACGAGCTCGTCGAGTTCTCCCGACGAGGGGACGGCCTGCAGCATCTCGGCTCCTTTGGCGGATTGCCCTGAGCCTACGTTGCGAGCAGCCGTGCGGGGAGGGAGTTGGACACGCACTTCACTCCGCCGGAGTCGTCGGGCCGCGCTCGGGCCTCGTTCGGTGGCGCCTGCCCCGGCCGCGGCCGCGCTCCACTTCCCTCCACGTGGGCTGCCGCGGTGGCGTCGACGTGCCGCGAAGCCGTCCGAATCCTCCGCAATTGGGGGTGTTCGGCGCGGCGCGGCGGGCTCCTGACGCGCCGGGAGGCCGGATTCCCTCCACCTTCCACCACATCATCTGACCTGCACTGATGCGGTGCGAACGGGTGATTTCCTCGGTTTCCCGAGTGGTCTGTGGAGGGAAGTGGAGTAGCGTGGAGGCGCGTGGTGGGACCGGGAGTGGACCTGCCTGAGGGTTCGCGGTGGAGGGAGGCGCGATGTCGTTCGACGGCGCCGGCGTCCTGGGCTCCGCGATGCCCTTCCTGGGCACGTACACGCCCCGTCTCGACGACAAGGGGCGGCTGATCCTGCCCGCGAAGTTCCGTCCGCAGCTCGCCGGGGGCCTGGTCATGACCAGGGGCCAGGAGCGCTGCCTCTTCCTGCTGCCGATGGACGAGTTCCGCCGGTGGCACGACCAGCTCCGTCAGGCGCCGGTCACCAGCAAGCAGACGCGCGACTACCTGCGCGTGTTCCTGTCCGGGGCCAGCGACGAGCTGCCCGACAAGCAGGGCCGGATCTCCATCCCGCCGGTCCTGCGCCAGTACGCCGGCCTCGACCGGGAGGTCGCCGTGATCGGCGCCGGCTCCCGCGTGGAGATCTGGGACCTGGCGGCGTGGGAGGCCTACCTGGCCGACCAGGAGGCCGGGTATGCCGACGCGACCGAGGAGGTCTTCCCGCAAGGCGGGTGACCGTCCCCGACACCGCCCGACGAGACCTCCTCCCGACCGCTCTGCCGCACTTCCCCGGTGGCAGAGGGCCGGTGGGGGATCTGGCCGGACGGCGGAGGGGCCGCCGGCCATCCACATGAGAGCGACGCCCGGAAGGAGGGCACATGACCGACCAGCCGCACGACCAGGACGACGAGCGCGGCGCCGCCGAGCGCCATGTGCCCGTGCTGCTCGAGCGCTGCCTCGAGCTGCTCGCGCCGGCGCTCGAGGTCGAGGGCGCCGTGATGATCGACGCGACGCTCGGCATGGGCGGGCACACCGAGGGCGTCCTGCGCCGGTTCCCGGGCGCGCGCGTCGTCGGGCTGGACCGCGACACCGAGGCGCTGCGGCTGGCGGGCGAGCGGCTCGCGGCGTTCGGCGACCGGTTCACGGGCGTGCACGCGGTGTACGACGAGATCCCGGACGTGCTCGCCGAGCTGGGCCTGCCCGCGGTGCAGGGCGTGCTCATGGACCTGGGCGTGTCCTCGCTGCAGCTCGACGAGGCGGAGCGTGGCTTCGCGTACGCCAAGGACGCGCCGCTCGACATGCGCATGGACGCCACGGTCGGCGCGACCGCGGCGGACGTCCTGGCCACGTACGACGAGCGCGACCTCGCGCGCATCCTGCGCGTGTACGGCGAGGAGCGGTTCGCGCCGCGGATCGCGCGCGCGATCGTGCGGGCCCGGGCGACCACGCCGCTCACACGGACGAGCGAGCTCGTCGACCTGGTGCGCGCGAGCATCCCCGCGGCGGCCCGGCAGACCGGTGGGCACCCGGCCAAGCGGACGTTCCAGGCGCTGCGGATCGAGGTGAACCGCGAGCTCGAGGTGCTCGAGCGCGCGCTGCCCCGGGCGATCGAGGCGCTCACGGTGGGCGGCCGGATCGTCGTCGAGGCCTACCAGTCGCTCGAGGACCGCCTGGTCAAGCACGCGCTCGCCACGGGCGCGACGCCGAGCGCGCCGCCCGACCTACCGGTGCTGCCCGAGACCCACCAGCCCTACCTGCGCCTGGTCACCCGCGGCGCGGAGGAGGCCGACGAGGCCGAGCTCGCCCGCAACCCCCGTTCCCAGTCCGTGCGCCTGCGCGCGGCCGAACGTGTCCGTCCCACCCCCGAGCACATGCGGAGGGCGTCATGAGCGCCGCGCACGCCTACGCCGCCGCGCCCGCGCGGCCGCGCCGTGCCCCCCAGTCCACCCCGGCCCAAACGCCCGCCCGGCTGCGCCTGGTGCGTGCTCCCGCGGAGGCGCGCACCCGGACGCCGTTCGTGCTGGTCTGCATGGCGGTGCTCGGCGCCGCGCTGCTCGCCGCGCTGGTCCTGAACACGCAGATGGCCTCGGGCGCGTACGCCAAGTACGACCTGTCGAACGAGTTGGGCCGCCTGGACCAGGACGCCAAGGACCTGTCCGCCGAGCTCGACCGCAAGGGCTCCCCGTCCGAGCTCGCGAACTCCGCGGCGGCGCTCGGCATGGTGCCCGCGGCGCAGGTCGGCTGGGTCCGGCTGGCCGAGAAGCAGGTTCAGGTGGCGCCGGCGGCGAAGGGCCGCTGATGACCGACCTCGCCGACCCGCCGCGCCGGCGCCCGGCTGCCGCGCGTCCGGCGGGGCACAGTGTCAGCGTGACTGGCGCGGGAACTCGCACGCAGCAACCGGCAGGCAGCCGGCCCGCGGGGAGTTCCCGCATGCCCGCGCAGCCGTCCGCGCCGCGACAGCGGCCGACGTCGAGCCAGTCCCCGAC
>JAEWOA010000235.1 GCA_023461115.1 Actinomycetes bacterium | reverse complement strand
AGATTTACGTGGATACAAAATCCCTCATTACCGCCTATTACGCTGCCTTTAACGCCGGTCGCACGGATGAAATGCTGGACATGCTGTCGGATGACGTCGAACATCACGTGAACGAAGGGGGTGTGCGCAAAGGCAAGGATCTCTTTCGTGAATTCAACGCCCATATGACCAGCAGCTATCGCGAAAACCTGACCGATATGGTGATTTTCGCCAATGAAGCGGGCGACCGTGCGGCGGCAGAGTTCGTGGTTAACGGCACCTATCTCAAGACGGATGAGGGCCTGCCCGAAGCCGCTGGTCAGACCTACCGCCTGCCTGCTGGCGCGTTTTTCCAGATTCAGGACGGCAAGATCACCCGCGTCACGACCTATTACAACCTGAACGAATGGACCCGGCAGGTCGTCGGATGATCCAGACCCGGATCCTGACTGGCGATGCAGTGGCCGAGGCGCTCGACTCGGTCGCCCGGCTGCGCATTGCCGTGTTTCGGGACTGGCCCTACCTCTATGACGGCGATCTGGAATACGAACGTGACTATCTTCGGGCGTATCAATCGCCCGGAGCGGTGATCGTCGCCGCCTATGACGGCGACCGGATCATCGGTGCGGCGACCGGTGCCCCTATGGAAGATCACGCCGAGGATTTTGCCCAGGCCTTTGCCGACCGGCCCGAGCCGCTGGACCAGATCTTTTATTGTGCCGAGTCCGTCCTGTTGCCCGAGTATCGCGGCCATGGTCTGGGACACGCTTTTTTTGACGGTCGCGAAAACCATGCTCGCGGCCTTGGCCGTCGCTATTCGGCCTTCTGCTCGGTCCAGCGCCAGCCGGACCATCCAGCAATGCCCGCCACCTATCGCCCGCTGGACGAATTCTGGCGCAAGCGTGGCTATCAGCCCCTTCCGGGCGTCGTGGCCGAATTCGAATGGAAAGATATCGGGCAGCCGCATTCCAACGCTAAACCCCTGCAATTTTGGATAAAACCGCTGTGAGAAAAATCCGCATCGCAACCGCTGCCTATAATCTCGACTGGTTCGACAGCTTTGATGATTACGCCGCCAAGATCACCCGTTGGGTCGAGGATGCGTCGGATTGCGACCTGTTGGTCTTTCCCGAATACGGCTCGATGGAGCTTGCCTCGCTGGGCGGGCGCGAAGTTGCGGGCGATTATGCAGGTTCGCTGCGCGAGGTTGCGCGCCATGACGATGCCCGCGACAATCTACATGCCGATCTATGTGCGCAGCACGATCTGTATATCCTTGCGGCCTCCGGCCCGTTCTATGAAGGCTCTGTGCCCTACAACCGCGCGGTATTGTTCGGACCCGAAGGTCGTATCGGCCATCAGGACAAACAGGTCATGACCCGGTTTGAGCGTGAAGAATGGGACGTTGCCGGCAATCCGGGTCTGCACCTTTTCGAGACCCCAATCGGCAAGTTGGGCATTCTGATCTGTTATGACAGCGAATTTCCGATGCTGGGGCGCTCTTTGGCTGAAGCGGGTGCCGAAATTATTCTGGTGCCGTCCTGCACCGATACGATTGCAGGCTTTAACCGCGTGAAGATCGGCTCGATGGCGCGGGCGCTGGAAAGCCAGTGTGTGATTGTGCATTCGCCCACAGTCGGCGATGTCGATTGGAGCCCTGCCGTCGATGAAAACCGCGGCGCGGCGGCGATCTATGCGCCTTCGGACGGGCTATGGCCGGAAACCGGGATCGTGGCACAGGGCACGCTTGACGCACCCGGTTGGGTCAAGGCCGAAATCGATCTGGACAAGGTTGCCGAAAGCCGTCGTGACGGTCGCGTCCTTCCCTTCGCGCATTGGCCGGAAAGCCTGACTGGTCCAGTCATCCGCAACTAATCAGACCTTCATCTAGGCATATCGCAATGCTCTTGGTGACTGATTCATAATATCAATTTCATCTGCGTCATACTTTAGGCGGGGTTACGCTGACCTAACGTCAACATCTGGCGAGAATCCACCTACCCTATTTCGCCAGCGCACCAATTGCTGGCGTCTGCCTTCCAGAATCGAATGCAACCGGAAAGTGTATCCAAACCCAACAGAGGAGAGGAACACGATGAAAAGTAATAAAAACCTGATGCGACTATTGGTGCTGGGCACCGCCCTCTGGGGGTTGCCGGCAGCGGCGGATTTTGCCTCGGCGGTCAAGCGTGAAAGCCATAGCGTCAAAGGCATCGAAACCTCGGCCGAAATCATCGTCGATCAATGGGGTATCCCGCATATCTATGCCGGTTCGGATCGCGACGCGCTGTTCCTGCAAGGGTACAACGCTGCCCGTGATCGACTGTGGCAGATCGATCTGTGGCGCAAACGCGGACTGGGCAAATTGTCGGAAAGCTTTGGCGAGACCTATGTTGATCAAGACCGTGCCGCCCGCATGTTCCTCTATCGTGGCGATATTGAGGCCGAATGGAATGCTTATGGCCCCAACGGCAAAACCTATGCCGAAGCATTTGTTCAGGGCATCAATGCCTATGTCCAACAGGTGCTGGATGGCGATCAGCCGCTGCCGATCGAGTTTCAGCTGACCGGCTCGAAACCCTCTCTCTGGGAACCCGAAGAAGTCGTCCGCATCCGCAGCCACGGCCTGACGCGCAACGCCTCGTCCGAGGTTTCACGGGCACAGATCACCTGCCGCGACGGAATCGAGGCCGACCGTCTGCGGCAGAAGCTGGAACCGGATTGGGATCCGAAAGTCCCGGACGGGCTGGACCCCTGCACCATTCCCGAGGATGTTCTGGCCGATTACGATCTGGCCACGCAGAACGTCAAATTCGCCGCCCCCGAGGACAAGGAACAGCAGGGTGCCGCGCTGGAACCATCGGATTTTCTGAAAACCACCTCGGCCAATGTGCATGAGATCGGGTCGAACAACTGGACCATCGCGCCGTCCCGCACCGAGACCGGCCGCCCGATCCTGGCGAACGACCCGCACCGGGCGCATGGTGTGCCCTCGCTGCGCTATATCGTGCATCTGAACTCGCCCAATATGTCGGTGATCGGCGCGGGTGAGCCTGCCTTGCCCGGTATCTCAATCGGTCATAACGGCACGATCGGCTTTGGTCTGACGATCTTCGCCGTCGATCAGGAAGATCTGTATGTCTACGAACTGAACCCCGAAAATCGTGACCAATATCGCTATAATGGCGAGTGGAGGGATATGGAGGTGGTCGAGGATACGGTGAACGTTCTCGACGGCGAACCGCAAAAGGTGACGATGAAGTTTACCCGGCACGGCCCGGTGCTGAAGGTGGATGAGGAAAACAACCGCGCCTATGCTTTCCGCAGCGTCTGGTTCGAGCCGGGTACCTCGGCCTATTTCGG
>JAEWOA010000234.1 GCA_023461115.1 Actinomycetes bacterium | reverse complement strand
GCTGGTCGGCGGCGACGGTGCCGAGCGCGGCCATGGCGCACACACCCAGCACGGCGCCCGCGATCACCAGGTCGTCGATGCCGTACCGGTCCTTGAACGAGTCCAGGCTCGTCAGGATCATCGCGAGCACGAGGCCCTGGGCGCCGAACGCGATCGATCCGGCGAGCCGCGCGCGGCGCAGCTCCGGCGAGACGCTCACGCGAGCGGGCTCGTCGCCGGGGCGGCCTGGCCGGCCGACGGCCGTGCGGCCGCGTGCGGGGATTCGGGCCCGGACTCATGGCCGGACTCGTGCCCGGACTCGTGCCCGACAGCGAAGTCGTCGGCCTCGACGACGAGCCCGTCGACCTCGCCCGCAAGGTCGACGACGACTTCGCCGGCGGCGAGCGGGATCGCGATCGTCGCGAGGTAGCGCCCGAAGCCCTGGATGCCTCGCAGCGCGGCGTCGTCGTCGCCGTCGACGAGCCAGGCGAGGGAGAACCCGTCGATGACCGCGACGATCACGCGCGCGAGCTCGGCCGGGTCGACCGCCCACCGCACGCGCGAGATCCGTCCGACGATCTCGAGCACTTGCTGCGCGGCGGCCCACTGCCCGCGGTACTGCTCGATCGCGACCTCGTTGAGGTCGGCGTGCCGCAGCGACGACGTGGTGAGCTCGTACGAGAGCAGCTGCGGCCCACGGGCCTCGCTGATCGCGTGCCACAGCCCGGTCACGGCGGCGTTGAGCACGTCCTCGACCGGGGCGCCGGAGGGGGCGTCGGTGAGCCCGGCGGGCAGGTTCTGCGACGTGATCGCGTGCGCCATGGCCCGCATCAGCTCGGCTTTGTCCTGGAAGCAGTAGTGCACGACGCCGAGGGAGACCCCCGCCTCGGCGGCGACGGCGCGGACGGTGGCGGCGTCGATGCCGTCCCTGCTCGCGACGGACAACGCTGCGGCGATCAACTGCTCCCGCCGCTCAGCGACCGGCATGCGGTTCATGCATTGTCTCCTCATCAGGCACCTGCCGGGTCGCTGGCCCCGCCCGGCTGGGTGTCGTGGATCACGATAGTCAACGTCGCGCGTGTGACGTACGCAACGCGCAAGATTTGACTTGGACAAGCGTTCAAGAGACGCTCGTGCACCATGGGGCAGTCTTCGTCGTCGTCCTCGCAGACGGCCGTGTGGCACAACTGGGCGCGCACCGCGTCCGCGCTGCCCGCTGCCCGCGTCCAGCCGCGCGACCTGCAGGAACTGCGCGCCGTGGTGTCCCGTGCCGCCTCGACGGGCCAGCACGTGCGGGCCGTCGGCGCAGGCCACTCGTTCACACCCGCCGCGGTCACCGACGGCGTGCTGCTGAGCCTCGACCACCTCGACGCGCTCGAGCGTGTCGAAGCCCAGGCCGACGGGACCGCGCTCGTCACGGTCGGCGCCGGGATCCGGCTCGCGGCCCTCAACGCGCTCCTCGACGCCCGCGGCCTGGCCATGCGGAACCTCGGCGACATCGACAAGCAGTCGATCGCCGGCGCCATCTCCACCGGGACACACGGCACGGGCGCCCGCCTGGGCGGCCTCGCCACGCAGGTCGTCGGCGCGCGCCTCGTCACCGCGAACGGAGACGTCGTCGAGACCTCGCACGACGAGAACCCCGAGCTCTTCGAGCTCGCGCGCCTCGGCCTCGGCAGCGTCGGCGTCGTCGCGGCCGTGACGCTCGAGGTCGTGCCGTCGTTCCAGCTCGAGGCGCGCGAGGAGCCGTGGCCGCTCGACGCGGTCCTCGAGCAGCTCGACGGCCCCGACGGCCTCGTCGAGGCCAACGACCACTTCGAGTTCTACTGGTTCCCGCACACGCGCCGCGCGCTCACCAAGCGGAACAACCGCGTGCCCGACGACGTGAGCCGTCCCCTGCACCCGGTCCGCGGGTTCGTCGACGACGAGCTGCTGTCCAACGGCGTCTTCGCGCTGACCAACCGGTTCGCCAGCGCGTTCCCCGGAATCACGCCGCGGCTCAACCAGGTCAGCGCCCGCGCGCTGTCGGCCCGCACGTACGTCGCGCGCTCGCACGAGGTGTTCGCGTCGCCGCGGCGCGTGCGCTTCCGGGAGATGGAGTACGCGATCCCGCGCGCGGCGCTCGTCGAGACGCTCGACGAGATCGACGCCTGGGTCGAGTCGTCGGGCGAGCACCTGCCGTTCCCGGTGGAGGTGCGCTTCGCCGCGGGCGACGACCTGTGGCTGTCCACCGCGCACGGCCGCGACACCGCCTACATCGCGGTCCACCAGTTCTGGAAGCTGCCCTACACGCGGTACTTCTCCGCGGTCGAGCGGATCGTCGCGCAGGTCGACGGCCGCCCGCACTGGGGCAAGCTGCACTGGCTCGACTCGTCCCGGCTGTCCGAGCTCTACCCGCGCTTCACGGACGCGCAGCGCGTGCGCGCGGCCTCGGACCCCAAGGGCGTGTTCGACAACCCGTACCTCGAGCGCGTCTTCGGGCCCCGCCCGTAAACCTCGGAGCGGCAAACGGAGCGTCACCCGCGCGGGTGATCCGCTTCCAAGGCCTGGTCGCCCACGGCCCGCGGGTGCACTCTGTGGCCGTGGCATACACGACGAGGGCTGTCCTGGCCGTCGCCTTCGGGGGCCCGGAGGCACTGACCGTCACCGAGATCGACGTTCCGGAGCCCGGCCCGGGCCAGGTGGTGCTCGACGTCCGCGCGGCCGCGGTGAACCCGATCGACTGGAAGCTGTACGCGCCCTCACCCACGGCCGACCCCTCGCGGCTGCCGCTGCGGCTCGGCATCGAGGTCGCGGGCGTCGTCGTCGAGACCGGCCCGTCGGTCCGCTGGCTGGCGCCCGGCGACGAGGTCGTGGCCTGGCGGGTGACCGGCGGCTACGCGGGCCGCATCGTCGTCTCGGAGCAGGCCACCGTCCGCAAGCCCACCGCGCTCGCGTGGGAGCCGGCCGCGGGGCTGCTGGTCGCGGGCACCACCGCGGTCCACACCCTGACCGCGACGCACGCGGGCGACGAGGACGTGGTCCTGGTGCACGGCGGCTCCGGGGCCGTCGGGCGCATGGTCGTGCAGCTCGCGGAGCTGCGGGGCGCGCGCGTGATCGCGACGGCCTCCGCGTCGTCGCACGACGAACTGCGCGCGCTGGGCGCCGTGCCGGTCGAGTACGGGCCTGGGCTCGCCGAGCGCGTGCGCGCCGCGGCGGCAGGCCCGGTCACGGTCGCGATCGACACCGTGGGTTCCGACGAGGCGCTCGACACGTCGGTGGAGCTCGTCGCGGACCGCTCGCGCATCGCGACCATCGCGGGCTTCCGGCGCTCGGCGGAGCTCGGGATCCTCGCGCTCGGCGGTGGGCCCGGCGCCGACCCCGGCACCGCGATCCGTGAGGCGGCCCGCGCGCAGCTCGTCGAGCTGGCCGCCGACGGCACGCTCGACGTCAAGGTCGCGGCCACCTATCCGCTCGACGAGGCCGCCGCAGCGCACACCGCCAGCCGCGCCGGCCACGCCCAAGGCAAACTCATCCTCCTCCCCTAACCCCCCCCAGCCGCGAGCGTGCACTCCAGCCGCGAGCGTGCACTCCAGCCGCGAGCGTGCACTCCAGCCGCGAGCGTGCACTCCAGCCGCGAGCGTGCACTCCAGTCAGAGGAACTCCGCGGCGACGGACTCCAGCTCGGACAGCACGCGGCGGACGACGACGCGCTCGGCCTGGTCCGGGCGGAGCAGGGCCTCGATGTGGCGGGCCGCGAGCGGGGCGTCGGCCAAGGGAACCAACCGCACACGCGGGTCCGCGCTGAACGTGTGCCGGGGCAGCAGGCTCACGCCGTGCCCGGCCCCGACGAGCGCCGCGGCCACGTGGAACGCGTTGATCCGGTGCCTGATCCCAGGCGCGTCGCCCGCGCCCACCCCGAGCGCCGCGAGCACCCGGGCCACCGGGAAGCCCTCACGGACGGTGATCCAGTCCTCGTCGGCCAGCTCGCCCACCTGCACGGACGCGCGCGACGAGAGCGGGTGCCCGGGCGGCAGCGCGATGTCGAGCGGCTCGCGCAGCAGCGGGCGCACGACGAGGTCCGCAGGCCACGGCGAGGCGGCGCCCTCGGGCCGGTGCGCGATCACGATGTCGCGTTCGTCGGTGAGCGCGGGGAAGTCGTCCAGCGCGACGTCGTCGTCGGAGCACTGCACGCGGATGCCCGTCAGCGGCGCCACCCGCGCGAGCAGCCCCGGCAGGAGGAGCTGCGCGGCGGACTCGAACGCGCTGACCCGCACGACGCCCACCGGCTGCCCGCGCACGTCGTCGACCGCCGCGCGCGCCCGCGCGAGCGC
>JAEWOA010000233.1 GCA_023461115.1 Actinomycetes bacterium | reverse complement strand
GCCTATATCCCTGTGTATGCGATTGGAGTGGGTGCGGAAGCATTCCATCAGAAAATGGATAATGTAGATATCCCGAGAACGGTTTCTAAAGTTGCTGGTTGGCAACATCCATAATAAGTCAAAGAACTTTTCAATCAATATGGGGGAGTTGATGAATTTCAGCTCCCCTTTTTATATGGGTAATGGACCTGATGCTTATGCACTGGTTTGAGGCTGCAATTTCTTGTTCAATCCCATCGACTCCATCAAAAACATGAGCTTATTAGCCCTGATTTCACAATATTGCTGGGGATTTCCGTTTCCCCCATCAAACTGTTTATAGAAGATCGTTCCTTGGATCAGCCACAGACTCCCCTTCTTACCTCGTTTTTTCATTTGATTGCACATCATATCTCCCCAAACTGCTATCCGATGCCATTGACTTTTTTCATATTGTTCGCCATTCTTCTTGACACCATATTCATTAGTTACCAAGGATATGAAGCAATATGCAATCCCATTGCTGCTGACCTTGATCTCTGCTTCCTGACCTAACCTCCCCAATAGTTGTACTGAATTTTTTATCGTGCTCATGGAAATTTCAATTTTTGATATTTATTTTCTTATTAATCAATTAACTTAGCTAAGTAACTGGTACAAAATTGACGAAGGGCAGCAAGTTTATTCGTATTTCAAACAGTTAAAAACGACTGTAGTCGGTTTTAAACGATTAAAATCATTTATGCCATGGGTATAAGAACATGTAAAGAATGTGAAGAGGTATTGCGCGGAAGGACCGACAAAAGGTTTTGCAACGATGGATGCAGAAACGCCTATAATAACAGGGAGAATAGTAAGGATAGCGACCTATTGAAAAAAATCAACAACCAGCTCCGAAAGAACAGAAAGATCCTGAGGATGTTAATTGCTGAGGAGAAAATGCTGAAAACAAACAAAGATAAACTCCTCACGGAAGGTTTCTCCTTGAAATACCATACCCATAGGATAATCACTTCAAAAGGTCAGGAGTATATATTCTGTTATGAATATGGCTATCTGGATCTTGGAAATGATTTTATATTAATTGTCAAGAGCAAGGAAAAGAAGCGCGAGATAAATACATTGGCTTAGGCTGGATAAATGAAAACATAAAAAAGCACCTGTAACCCTTACAAGTGCCTTTACTTAATAATAATATATTTATACCGGAACTTCCATCAATAGGAATTCAGCATTGGTATCTGCTTTAATCTTTACATCTTGTGCTCCTGCAATCCCAAGTCCATCCCTGCTCTGCATCTTCTGTCCTTCCACATCGATCTCTCCATTCAGCACGAAAATATATAGACCATGATCTGGTTTTTTCATGATATATTGGCGTGCATAGCCAGCCTCAAAATCAGCGATATGAAACCATGCATCTTGATGGATCCATACTCCTGCATCATCGGGATCAGGAGAAAGGATCTGTAAGAAATTATTCTTTGCAGCATTAAAGTCGATGCTCTGTTGATCGTAACGGGGTTCTACATGCTGCTTATTTGGAATTACCCAGATCTGAAGGAATTTTACCGGATCAGTCTTGCTGTTATTATATTCGCTATGTTCAATGCCAGTACCTGCACTCATAACCTGGATATCCCCTTTCTTGATGACTGAACCCGTACCCATGCTGTCATTATGCGCCAGTTCGCCTTCTAATGGAATGGAAATAATCTCCATGTTGCTATGGGGATGTTTTCCAAAGCCCATTCCAGCCGCTACGTTGTCATCATTCAAAACACGTAATGCACCGAAGTTCATTCTTTCGGCATTCATATAGCCTCCAAAACTGAACGTATGATTCGATTTCAACCATCCATGATCTGCATGTCCACGGGAGTCCGCTGGGTGATAAAAAAATTTTGCCATGATATTCTCCTCCTTTAATAATTAACACAAAGTTCAGGGATTAAGTTTTGCTGTGCATTGACATAGGGTAAGAAATCAGGTGGAAAGCAAACCTTCATCCCGAAAGCTATAATAGCTCTCATCTGTAATGATAAGATGGTCGTGTACATGGATGTCCATCAATTTGGCCGCTTGTGCTATTTTCTTGGTCAGGGTCCTATCGGCATCACTGGGCCTTAAGGTTCCTGAAGGATGATTATGGGCTAGAATAATGGAGTTAGCCTTGTTCATAAGGGCAAACCTAAGGATGATCCGAACGTCTACAGGGGTAAAGTCGTTGCCTCCCCTGCCGATGAGCTGTTTGTCCAAGACTTTGCAACTGGTATTCAGGAAAATCACCCAAAATTCTTCATGGCTAAGGTCTTCTAAAAGATGTTTTAAAAATTCATAGGCTTTTTTGCTGCTGTTGAGGACAGGTTTTTCCTGTACATCTGACTCTTGCCTCCTTCGACCAAGCTCCAGCGCCGCAATGATACTTATTGCCTTTGCTTCTCCAATCCCCTTAAACTGACAAAGCTCCTTGACATCCATTTTGCTGAGCCTAAATAAGTCGTTGCTGACCGAGCTGAGGAGTCTTTTGCAGAGTTCAACTGCTGTTTCATGTCTTGAACCGGAACCAATGAGGATGGCTAGAAGTTCGGCATCGGTTACTGCCCTTCTACCTTGTTCAAGTAGTTTTTCGCGCGGTCGATCCGATTCTGCCCAATCCCGAATGACTAATTTTTGCATATATATTATAGAAATTTTATTTCTTTAAAGTAAATATAGGGATTGTAAACGACAGCTTAAAAACTGGGATTCAACATCTTAATGTACAATCTTTAGAATTTACGCAGAAACCTTATCTTTGTAGGCTATTACAACATTAAGGACAGAAATAATGAGCAAAGCGATTATCAAAACAGAAAAAGGCGACATGACTGTGCAGTTTTACACAG
>JAEWOA010000232.1 GCA_023461115.1 Actinomycetes bacterium | reverse complement strand
CTACGCGTTCCAGTGGTGGACTTTCGCGCTCGGCGGGCTCGTCGCGTTCACGTGGCTCGCGCGCCGCGAGCTCGTGGAGGGATCGGCGGGCTCGTCGACGAGCGCCCCCGCCGATCGGCGCGGCGCGCCGCCGAACACGCCCGCCGAGCCCCGCGCGAGCCGCCGCGGCGGACGCGCGGAGGACGAGGAGGACGCGCTCATCGACGCGCAGCTGCTCGCCACGCCCCCGCCTCGCAGCGATTAGCCAAGCGCCGCATAGCCAAGCGCCGCAAAGCCACGCTCCGAGCAGCCCAGCGCCGGTGGCCCGGACTCCTCGCTGCTCCTACGCCAGCGTGATGAGGTCCAGGTAGTCGGCGCTCCAGAGGTCCTCGTCGCCGTCCGGCAGCAGCAGCACGCGCTCGGGGTCGAGCGCGGCGACGGCGCCCTCGTCGTGGCTGACCAGCACCACCGCGCCCTTGTAGCCGCGCAGCGCCGCGAGGATCTCCTCGCGGCTCGCCGGGTCCAGGTTGTTCGTCGGCTCGTCGAGCAGCAGCACGTTGGCGGAGCTCACGACGAGCGCGGCGAGCGCGAGCCTCGTCTTCTCGCCGCCGGACAGCACGCGCGCGGGCTTGTCGGCGTCGTCGCCCGAGAACAGGAACGACCCGAGCACCGAGCGCACCTGGGTGTCGGTCAGGTCGGGCGCCGACGAGCGCAAGTTCTCCACCACCGTGCGGTCGAGGTCGAGCGTCTCGTGCTCCTGCGCGTAGTAGCCGAGCTTGAGCCCGTGCCCGGGGTGCACCTCGCCGGTGTCGGAGGCCTCGATGCCGCCGAGGATCCGCAGGAGCGTGGTCTTGCCGGCGCCGTTGAGGCCGAGCACGACGACGCGTGAGCCGCGGTCGATCGCCAGGTCGACGCCCGTGAACACCTCCTGCGAGCCGTACGACTTCGACAGGTCGGACGCGGTGAGCGGTGTCCGGCCGCACGCCGCAGGCTCCGGGAACCGGAGCTTGGCCACCTTGTCGGCCACGCGCACCTCGTCGAGCCCCGAGAGCATGCGCTCGGCGCGCCGCGCCATGTTCTGCGCCGCGACCGTCTTGGTGGCCTTGGCGCGCATCTTGTCGGCCTGCGCCATGAGCGCGGCGGCCTTCTTCTCGGCGTTGGCGCGCTCGCGGCGGCGGCGCTTCTCGTCGGTCTCGCGCTGTTGCAGGTAGGCGTCCCAGCCCAGGCTGTACTGGTCGAGCGCCGAGCGGTTGGCGTCCAGGTGGAACACCTTGTTCACCGTCGCGCGCAGCAGCTCGACGTCGTGCGAGATGACGACGAAGCCGCCCGAGTACGCCCTGAGGTAGTCGCGCAGCCACGCGATCGAGTCGGCGTCCAGGTGGTTGGTCGGCTCGTCGAGCAGCAGCGTCTCGACGCCCGAGAACAGGATGCGCGCGAGCTCGACGCGGCGGCGCTGGCCGCCCGAGAGCGTCCCGAGCGTCTGGGCCAGCACGCGGTCGTCGAGCCCGAGGTTCGCGGTAATGCGGTGCGCCTCGCTCTCGGCCGCGTAGCCGCCCGCGGCGTTGAACCGCGCATCGAGCCGCGAATAGCGCTCCATGGCCTTCTCACGCTGGGCGTCGTCCTCGCTGGCCATGAGCGTCTCGGTCGCGCGCATGGCGCGCACGATCTCGTCGAGGCCGCGCGCCGAGAGCACGCGGTCCATCGCGAGCATGCCGAGGTCGCCCGTCTGCGGGTCCTGCGGCAGGTAGCCGACGTCCCCCGAGCGCGTGATCTGGCCGCTCGTGGGCTGGGTCTGGCCAGCCAGGGTCTTGGTCAGCGTCGTCTTGCCGGCGCCGTTGCGGCCGACCAATCCGATGCGGTCCCCGGCCGCGATGCGGAACGAGGTCTCCTCTAGCAGCTCGCGGGCGCCGATGCGCAGCCCGACGCCGTGGGCAGTGATCACGTGGTGGTTTCCTCCGACAAGGCCGCCTGGCTCTTGGCCGGCCGCACAAACGCCGTCAATCCTACCGACCACTAGCGTGGCGACGAGCATCCGACGAATCCGCCGACGAAGCACCGCCGACCCGAGGAGCAATCCGTGGCCGACGCACGTGAGATCGACACCCCTGAAGTCCTGTCCCCGCCCGCGACCGTCCCAGCGGACGCGCTGCCCACACCGGCGCAACGCGCGCACCCGCTCGCCACGGACATCGCGCTCGTCTCGTCGTTCGCGGCGTTCATCGCGGTCTGCGCGATCGTCCCGAGCATCCCGACCGGCGCCAACGTCCCGATCACGCTCCAGACGTTCGCGGTGGTGCTCGCAGGCCTCGTCCTCGGGTGGCGGCGCGGCGCGCTCGCGGTGCTGCTCTACCTCGCGGTCGGCTTCGCCGGAGTGCCCGTGTTCGCCGACGGCCGCAGCGGTCTCGGGGTGCTCGCGGGCGCCTCGGTCGGCTACCTGCTGGCGTTCCCGTTCGCCGCCGCTCTCGCAGGCCTGATCGCTGGCCAGACCCGCAACGCGCAGGGCTCGGCGCGGTTCCTCGTGCTGTTCGCCAGCGGTGTCACGGCCTCGGCGCTGACCATCCACCCCGCGGGGATCGCCGGGCTGATGGTCCGGCTCGACCTCACGTTCCCGCAGGCCTTCGCGGCGGACGCGATCTTCGTCCCCGGCGACATCGTCAAGAACCTCGCGGCAGCCGCGGTCGCGCTGGCCGTCTTCTCCGCCTACCCGGACCTGCTGCGGCATCGCCGCTGACATGATCGAGTTCGACGACGCCCTCGTCACGGCCTGGACCCCTGATCCCGGCGGCGGCCCCGACACGGTCACCCGTCTCCTGGGCCCAGTCAGCCTGCGTCTCGACGAACCGCGCGTGGCGATCATCGGCGCGAACGGCTCGGGCAAGTCCACCCTGGCGCGGCTCATCAACGGCTTGGTGCTCCCGGCGGCGGGCGCCGTCCGAGTCGACGGGCTCGACACCGCGCGCGATGGACCAGCCGTGCGGCGGCGCGTGGGCTTCGTCTTCACCGACCCCGACGCGCAGATCGTCATGCCCACGCCGGTCGAGGACGTCGCCCTCTCGCTGCGCCGCCTCGTGCCGGACGCCGACGAACGCGAGGGCCGTGCGCGCGACGCCCTCGCGCGCGTCGGGCTGGCCGACCGCGCCGACCTGCCCGTGCACGCGCTGTCGGGCGGCCAGCGCCAACTCCTGGCTCTGACCAGCGTGCTCGCCACCGAGCCGAGCATCCTGGTGTGCGACGAGCCCACCACGCTGCTCGACCTGCGCTGGCGGGCCGAGGTCGACAGCCTGCTCGCGTCCCTCCCCCACCAGGTGATCACCGTGACGCACGACCTCGAGGCGGCGGCCGGCGCCGACCGCGTGCTCGTCGTCGACGACGGCGAGATCACCCACGACGACGAGCCCGCCCCCGCGATCAGCGCCTACACCCACGCGATGACCCAGCGCGTCCGAGGAGCTGGCCACCGTCCTCAGCGGGCGCTTCGAGCCCGCGGCACGGATGGGACAGCGACCGCATGAGCCGGGGGCCGATCCGAGCCGTGTGGGCCGGGCCGCTGGGGCTGCACCAGCCGGGGCGGTCCTGGCTGCACCGCGCGCCGGTGGGCGCCAAGCTCGGCGGGCTCGCCGTGGCTGGGGTCGCGGTGGTGCTGGCGCACGGCCCGCTGAGCGCGGTCGCGGCGTTCACCGTGGCCGTCGCGCTCCACCTCGCAGCGGGCCTGTCCTGGCACCGGACGCGCCGAGGCCTCGCGGGCACGGCAGTCGTCGCGGTCCTCGTCGGCGGTGTCCAGGCCGCCACCCGCGGCTGGGCGGCGGGCCTGGAGACCGCGCTCGACCTCGTCGCGCTCGTCCTGCTCGCCACGGTCGTCACCGCGACCACGCGCGCCGACGACCTTCTGGACGCGCTCCAGCGCGCCGCTCGGCCGCTGCGGCACGTCGGGCTGCGGCCCGAGACATTCGCGCTGGCCTGCGGAATCATGCTCCGCTCCATCCCGGTCCTGGTCAGCGCCACGTTGGAGACGCGCGACGCCGCGCGCGCCCGCGGCCTGGAGCGCTCGGTCCGCGCGACCGTCGTGCCGGCCGCCGTCCGGATGGTCGGCCACGCGCGCGCCACGGGCGAGGCCCTCGCCGCGCGCGGACTGGGCGAGCCCGGGTAGGCGCGCGCCCGCCGCCTGACCGGCGCCGATGCGGCAGACTCGGGCGATGGACTCCTCCGAGGACCGCGCCCGCGTCGCCGTCTACGTCGACTTCGACAACATCGTGATCTCGCGGTACGACCAGGTGCACCGCCGGGGCGCGTTCCAGTCCGACGACGCCCGGTCCCACGGGCTCACGGGCCCGGACTCCGACGAGGTCGCGGGCAAGCTCCGCGCCGCGCGCGTCGACCTGGACTCGATCCTCGACTATGCGTCGTCGTTCGGGCGCCTGGTGGTGAGCCGCGCGTACGCGGACTGGTCCGTGCCGGTGAACTCGGGCTACCGCGACCAGCTGATCGACCGGGCCGTCGACCTGACGCAGCTCTTCCCGGTGACCTCACGCATGAAGAACGGCGCCGACATCCGGTTGGCCGTGGACGTCATCGAGGACCTGTTCCGGCTCCCCGAGGTCAGCCACGTCGTCATCGTGGCGGGCGACTCCGACTACATCGCACTCGCCCAGCGCGCCAAGCGCCTGGGCCGCACGGTGATCGGCGTCGGGGTCGCCGGCGCCACCAGCCGCGCGCTGATGTCCGCGTGCGACGAGTTCACCGACTACGACGACCTCGTCGCGACCAGCACGACCCCCGAGGCGCCGGACCAACAGGAGCCGCGCCGCGACGAGCACGGCCTCGACGAACGCGGCCCCGACGAGCCGGCGCCCCGCGAGGCCCTCGCGCCCGCGCGCGGCGCCGCACCCGCACCCAAGGCGGAGAACGGCGACGACGAGCGCGGCGGCCGGGCCGGCCAGCGCGCCGCGACCCAGCTGCTCATGCGCGCGATGCGGCTGGTCCACGCCAAGAAGGACGACGAGCCTTGGCTGTCCTACGGCGAGGTCAAGAACCAGATGCTCCGCATGGACCCGGCGTTCGCGGAGCGCCCGCTGGGCTACCCGTCGTTCACCGACTTCGTCACGTCGCGCTCGAGCATCGTCGAGGCGAGCAAGGCGAGCGGCACCAAGCAGCCACGCATCAGGCTGCGCCCGAGCTACCGCTGACCCGGCCCGGCTCGGCTCGGGCGAGCGGTCTAGATGTTGAAGCCCAGGGCCCGCATCTGCTCACGGCCGTCGGACGTGATCTTCTCCGGGCCCCACGGCGGCATCCACACCCAGTTGATGCGGAAGCCGTCGACCAGGCCGTCGAGCGCCTGCGCGGACTGGTCCTCGATGACGTCCGTGAGGGGGCACGCCGCCGAGGTCAGGGTCATGTCGATCACGGCGGTGTTCGCCTGGTCCAGCACGATGCCGTAGACCAGCCCGAGGTCGACGACGTTGATGCCGAGCTCGGGGTCGATGACGTCGCGCAGCGCCTCCTCGACGTCCGCGACCGTGATGGGTGAGGGCTGAACGGTCATGCGTCCTCCACAGGGGCGAGGCTGGGGCGCGTCGCGCCGGACTTGATCAGGGCGTCGGACAGGGCGACCCATCCGAGCAGCGCGCACTTCACGCGCGCCGAGAACTTGCCGACCCCCGTGAAGGCGGTCGCGTCGCCGAGGGAGTCCTCGGCGGCCTCGTCGTCGAGCCCCGCGCCCTTGGACTGCATGAGGGCGCGGAAGGTCGCGTGGAGCGACTCGACGGCGTCGAGGGGCTGGTCGACGACGAGGTCGTGCAGGACCGAGACCGAGGCCTGCGAGATCGAGCAGCCCTGGCCCTCCCAGCGCACGTCGCGCACGACTCCGGCGCCGTCGACGTCCACCTGGAGCGTCACCTCGTCGCCGCACGTCGGGTTGACCTGGTGCGACTCGGCCGACGCCACGCCCTCGCCAGCGGCGCCGAGGCCCCGCCCGTGCGGGTGCTTGGCGTGGTCCAGGATCACCTGCTGGTACAGCTGCTCCATCGAGCTGCTCATGCCACCACCCCTGCCACGCCCAGCGGCGCGGCGTCGTCGTCAGCCAGTTCGTCGTCCGTCAGACCGAAGAACGCCCGGACACCGGCCAACGCTTCCCGGAACACCGCGATCTCGTCCTCGGTGGTGTAGATCGCGGCGGTCGCACGGGCGGTCGCCGCGACGCCGAACCGCCGGTGCAGCGGTTGCGCGCAGTGGTGGCCCACGCGCACGGCCACGCCGGCGTCGTCGAGCACCTGGCCCACGTCGTGCGCGTGCACGCCGTCGACGACGAACGACACGGCCGCGAGCCGGTCACGCGTGTCGGTGGGCCCGATGACGCGCACGCCGGGCACGGAGGCGACCGCCTCCAGCAGCAGCCGCGCCAGGTGCGCCTCGTGCGCCGCGACGGCGTCCATGCCGAGGTCGGTCAGGTAGGTGGCGGCGGCGCCCATCGCGACGGCCTGCGACACCATCTGCGTGCCGGCCTCGAAGCGCTGCGGCGGCGGCGCGTACGTCGTCGACTCCATGGTCACGACCTCGACCATCGACCCGCCGGTGTTGACCGGCGGCATCGCCTCGAGCAGCTCGCGCCGCCCGTACAGCGCGCCGACACCGGTCGGCCCGAGCATCTTGTGGCCGGAGAACGCCGCGAAGTCGACGCCGAGCGCGTGGAAGTCCACGGGCAGGTGAGGCACGGACTGGCACGCGTCGAGCACCGTCAGCGCGCCGACCTCGCGGGCACGGGCGACGAACGCCGCGACGTCCGTGATCGCGCCCGTCACGTTCGAGGCGTGCGTGAACGCGAGCACCTTGGTGCGGTCGGTCACCACCGAGCCGAGCTCGTCGAGCCGCAGGCGCCCGTCGTCGTCCACGCCGATCCACCGCAGCGACGCGCCGGTGCGCGCGGCGAGCTCCTGCCACGGCACGAGGTTGGCGTGGTGCTCGGCCTCGGTCACGACGATCTCGTCGCCCGGCGCCAGCGCGAAGCGGGCCGCGGTGCCTCCCCCGCGCCCGAGCGACGCGTTCGACATGGCGTACGCCACCAGGTTGATCGCGGCGGTCGCGTTCGTCGTCCAGACGATCTCGGCCGGCGAGGCCCCGACAAACGCCGCGACTCGCGCGCGCGCGTCCTCGAACGCCTCGGTGGCCTCCTCGGCGAGCTGGTGCGCGCCCCGGTGCACCGCGGCGTTGCGCTGCAGGTAGAAGTCCTGCTCGGCGTCGAGCACGACGTCGGGCTTCTGCGACGTCGCCCCCGAGTCGAGGTACACCAGCGGGCGTCCCCCGCGCAGCGTGCGCTGCAGCAGCGGGAAGTCCGCCCGCACCGCGGCGAGCTCAGCAACCTCGAGCACGTGCACCCCTCCCAGGATCAGCCGGCGAGGGGAATCGATCCGCGACCGACTCCCCTCACGCGCGCGTCAATCAGACCGACGCCGACAGGTAGCGGTCGTAGCCCTCGTTCTCGAGGCGCTCGGCCAGCTCGGGCCCGCCCTCCTCGGCGATCTTGCCGTCGACGAAGACGTGCACGAAGTCCGGCTTGATGTAGCGCAGGATGCGCGTGTAGTGCGTGATGAGCATGACGCCCACGTCCGTGCTCTCACGCACGCGGTTCACGCCCTCGGAGACGATGCGCAGCGCGTCGACGTCGAGGCCCGAGTCGGTCTCGTCGAGGATCGCGATACGCGGCTTGAGGAGCTCCATCTGGAGGATCTCGTGGCGCTTCTTCTCGCCGCCCGAGAAGCCCTCGTTCACCGAGCGCTCCGAGAACGACCCGTCCATCCGCAGGTTCTCCATGGCCGTCTTGACGTCCTTGACCCACGCGCGCAGCGCGGGGGCCTCACCGTCGATCGCGGTCTTGGCGGTCCGCAGGAAGTTGGACACCGAGACGCCCGGCACCTCGACGGGGTACTGCATGGCCAGGAACATGCCGGCGCGGGCACGCTCGTCGACCGACATCGCGAGGACGTCCTCGCCGTCGAGCAGCACGGTGCCCGACGTGATCTGGTACTTCGGGTGGCCCGCGAGCGAGTACGCGAGCGTGGACTTGCCCGAGCCGTTCGGGCCCATGATCGCGTGGGTCTCGCCCGAGCGGATGGTCAGGTCGACGCCGCGCAGGATGGGCTTGGCGCCCTCCTTCGTCTCGACGCTGACGTGCAGGTCGCGGATCTCCAGGGTGGACATGCGGGGGTACTCCTAGGTCAGAGAGGGGCGTCCACGTCGACGAGCACGCGCTCGCCGTCCGTGGTCACGGGGTAGACGGGGACGGGGGTGACGGCGGGCGGGCCGAGCGGCTTGCCGCTGCGCAGGTCGAAGCGGGAGCCGTGGAGCCAGCACTCGATCGTGCAGCCCTCGACCTCGCCGTCGGACAGCGAGACCGCGCCGTGCGAGCAGATGTCGCTGATCGCGTGCAGCTCACCGTCGTCGTCACGCACGAGCGCGACCTCGACGAGGCCGGCCTCGCCGTCGAGCTCGACGCGCAGCGTGCCGCCGACGGGGACGTCGGAGGCGTAGCAGGCGAGCTGTGCGGTCATGCGTTCTCCGGCGACAGCTGGTCGAGCGCCGACATGGACTCCTCCAGCTCGGCCTCGATCGACGCGATGAGCCGCTCCTCGACCTCGGGCACACCGATCTCGTGGATGAGCTCCGCGAAGAAGCCGCGCACGACCAGTCGACGCGCGTCCGGCTCGGGGATGCCACGGGCGCGCAGGTAGAAGAGCTGCTCGTCGTCGAACCGTCCGGTCGCGGACGCGTGGCCCGCGCCCTCGATCACGCCGGTCTCGATCTCGAGGTTCGGCACCGAGTCCGCGCGCGCGCCGTCCGTGAGGACCAGGTTGCGGTTGAGCTCGTAGGTGTCGGTGCCCTCGGCCTCCGCGCGGATCAGCACGTCGCCGACCCACACCGTGTGCGCGCCCTCGCCCTGCAGCGCGCCCTTGTAGGTCACGCGAGAGATGCAGTTCGGCACGAGGTGGTCGACGAACAGGCGGTGCTCCTGGTGCTGCTTCGCGTCCGCGAAGTACAGGCCGAGCATCTGCACCGAGGCGCCTTCCCCGACGAACTCGGCGTCCGGCGTCACGCGAACCACGTCGCCGCCGAGCGTCACGACGATGTGCTTCACCGTCGCGTCGCGGCCCACCCGCAGGCGGTGCGACGACGCGTGCACCGAGCCGTCCACCCAGTCGTGCACCGAGACGACGGTGAGGTGCGCGCCCTCGTCGGCGACGATCTCGACGGTCTCCGCGAGCGCGGCGGCGCCGACGTGGTCGATCAGCACGATGCCCTCGGACATCGCCTCGGCCTTCACGACGAGGTGCGCGGCGCTCGGGGCCATGGCCTCCGAGCCCTCGACGCCCTCGATGCGCACCGAGGTGACCTTGGTGGACACCGACTCACGCGGCAGCGTGACGAGCGTGGCGTGCGGCGCGGACGCCCACGCGACGGCTGCGGTGCGGTCGCCGGGCTGGCCCGCGACGCCGAGGCGCGCGTCGCCGCGCTCGACGATCTCGACCGTCGCCTCGGGGCTCTCGGCCACCGTGGTCAGCACGCCATGGCCCGCGAGCACGCCGTCGGTCGCCGCGGCGAACAGCGGCGCGAGCTTGTCGACCGGCGAGAACCGCCACTCCTCCTCACGGCCCGTCGGCACCGGGAAGTCCGCGACGTCGAACGACGTGGGGCGCGCGGCGCGCGAGGCCTCGGGGACGGACGGCCCGCCGTGCGTGTGCGCGCCGTCCGCGACGGCGCGGGAGTGGTCGGTGCTCAGCACGTCACCGGCCTGGTCAATGGTGGTCGTCATCAGCCGACGGCCCCTTCCATCTGGAGCTCGATGAGGCGGTTCAGCTCGAGCGCGTACTCCATGGGCAGCTCGCGCGCGATGGGCTCGACGAACCCGCGCACGATCATGGCCATGGCCTCGGTCTCGGGCATGCCTCGGGACATCAGGTAGAACAGCTGGTCCTCGCTCACGCGCGACACCGTGGCCTCGTGGCCCATGGACACGTCGTCCTCACGGACGTCGACGTACGGGTAGGTGTCGGAGCGCGAGATCTGGTCGACGAGCAGCGCGTCGCACAGCACGTTGGACGCCGAGTGCGAGGCGCCCTCGAGGATCTGCACGAGCCCGCGGTAGGACGTGCGGCCGCCGCCGCGCGCCACGGACTTCGACACGATCGACGACGACGTGTGCGGCGCGGCGTGCACCATCTTGGAGCCGGCGTCCTGGTGCTGGCCCTCGCCCGCGAACGCGATCGACAGCGTCTCGCCGCGCGCGTGCTCGCCCATCAGGTAGATGGCCGGGTACTTCATGGTGACCTTGGAGCCGATGTTGCCGTCGACCCACTCCATGGTCGCGCCCTCGGCCGCGGTCGCCCGCTTGGTCACCAGGTTGTACACGTTGTTCGACCAGTTCTGGATGGTCGTGTACCGCACGCGGGCGTTCTTCTTGACGATGATCTCGACGACCGCCGAGTGCAGCGAGTCCGACGAGTAGACCGGCGCGGTGCAGCCCTCGACGTAGTGCACGTACGAGCCCTCGTCCGCGATGATCAGCGTCCGCTCGAACTGGCCCATGTTCTCGGTGTTGATCCGGAAGTAGGCCTGCAGCGGGATCTCGACGTGCACGCCCGGCGGCACGTAGACGAACGACCCGCCCGACCATACGGCGGTGTTGAGCGACGCGAACTTGTTGTCGCCCGGGGGGATCACCGAGCCGAAGTACTGCTCGAAGATCTCCGGGTGCTCGCGCAGGCCGGTGTCGGTGTCGAGGAAGATGACGCCCTGCTCCTCGAGCGACTCCTGGATCTGGTGGTAGACCACCTCGGACTCGTACTGCGCGGCGACGCCCGCGACGAGGCGCTGCTTCTCCGCCTCCGGGATGCCGAGACGGTCGTACGTGTTCTTGATGTCCTCGGGGAGCTCGTCCCAGCTCGCGGCCTGCTTCTCGGTCGAGCGCACGAAGTACTTGATGTTGTCGAAGTCGATGCCCGACAGGTCGGCGCCCCACCACGGCATCGGCTTCTTGTCGAACATGCGCAGCGCCTTCAGGCGCGTCTTGAGCATCCACTCGGGCTCGTTCTTGAGGCCGGAGATCTCGCGCACGACGGCCTCGGACAAGCCGCGCTTGGCCGTGGCGCCGGCGACGTCGGTGTCATGCCAGCCGTAGTTGTAGTTGCCGATCGAGGCGATGGCCTCGTCCTGCGACATCGGCTCTTGTGTGGGTGCACTCATGCGTTGCGTCCTTCCGGGGCGAGCGCCGGGGCGGTGGGGGTGGTCGAGACGACAGGGATGTTCGTGGTGCACACGTGCCCGCCGCCCGCGAGGGTGGCGAGCCGCTGCACGTGGACGCCGAGGATGCGGGAGAAGGCCCGCGTCTCGGCCTCGCAGAGCTGAGGGAAGTCGTGTGCGACGTCCTGCACCGGGCAGTGGCCCTGGCAGAGCTGGACGGCGTGCGTGCCCGGAACCGGGCGTGCGGACGCCGCGTAGCCGTCGTCGGTGAGCGCCTGCACGAGCGCCTGGACACGGTCGGTCACGTCCCCGGCCACCGCTGCGGCCGTCATGCGCTCCTCGAGCTCGCGCACGCGCTCTTCGGCGAAGCCCTCGACCGCGCTGTCGCCGGCCGTGCGCGCGAGGAACCGGAGCGCCTGCCCCGCGATCTCGGAGTACCGGTGCGTGAGCGCGGCCTGGCCGTGGTTGGTGGCGACGTACCGGCGGGCCGGGCGGCCGCGCCGGGCCGGGCCGAGGTCCGCGCCGGTGTGCACGACGATCTGCTCCTCGCCCTCGAGGAGCTGCAGGTGGCGCCGGATGCCGGCGGGGGTGAGGTCGAGGTCGGCGGCGAGCTCCGCGGCGGCGATCGGGCCGCGCGCCGCGATCAGCTGGAGGACCCGCTGGCGGGTGGTGGCGTCGGAGGCGTCGATGTGGCGGACATCGTCGACGACGGGCGTAGCCATGCGCATTCCACCTCCTCACAGATATTGGCAACATGGTTGTTGCCGAAATCCATCCGCGCAAGCAAGGACACCCTTCGCGGCGCGGCGTCTGCCGCCCGCCGACCAGCGATCACGCGGCACACTGCCAAGACGTGAGGTCGATCACGCGACCGCCCGACCGTGCGCCCGTCCGCATGGCGGGCGGTTCGCCACGCCTAGACTCGGCTTCCGTGCCCGCCTCCCCCGCGCTCGAGATCCGAGGACTCGTCAAGCGCTACTCCGGGCGGCCCGTCGTCGACGGCCTCGACCTGACCGCCGAGGCCGGCGCGGTGACCGCCGTCCTCGGCCCCAACGGCGCCGGGAAGACCACCACGATCGAGTGCTGCGAGGGCCTGCGCACGCCCGACGACGGCACGGTCCGCGTGCTCGGACTCGACCCGGCCGCCGACGCCGAGCACCTTCGGCCCAGGGTCGGCGTCATGCTCCAGGACGGCGGGCTGCCCACGGGCGTGCGCGCCGCGGAGATGCTCGAGCACGTCTCCCGCATGTACGCGGACCCGAGGGACCTCGGCGAGCTCTCCGAGCGGCTCGGGCTCGGCTCGTTCGCGCGCACCACGGTGCGGCGCCTCTCGGGCGGGCAGCGCCAGCGCCTCGCGCTCGCCGCGGCGGTCGTCGGCCGGCCCCAGGTCGCGTTCCTCGACGAGCCCAGCGCCGGGATGGACCCGCAGTCGCGGCGCGCGGTCTGGGAACTCGTGCGCGAGCTGCGCGACGAGGGCGTCGCGGTCGTGCTGACCACGCACCTCATGGACGAGGCCGAGGACCTGGCCGACCATGTCGCGGTCGTCGACCAGGGCCGCGTCATCGCGCGCGGCTCGGTGCGCGACCTCGTCTCGTCGGCCGACGACAGCACGCTGCGCCTCGACGCGCCTGCTGGACTCGACCTCGGCTCGCTCGCTGCCGCGTTGGCCCCCACGACGCGCGAGCCGGCCGGCCGGGAGTCGCTCACGGTGAGGGAGGCCTCCCCCGGCGAGTACACGGTCGTCGGCGCCGTCGGCCCGCACACGGTCGCCGCGCTCACCGCCTGGCTCGCCGCGCGTGACGTGCTCGCGACGCGAGTCACGGTGGGCCGCCGCACGCTCGAGGACGTCTTCCTCGACCTCACGGGACGGCACTTGCGATGACGACGCGCCCCACGACACCCGAGCCCACGACCGGGCCCGCGCCCGCAGCTCCGTCGCATGCGGGCGCGGCGAGCCCGCGGCGCCGCGTCCTCGCCCAGACCGCGTTCGAGGCGCGCGCGATCCTGCGCAACGGCGAGCAGCTGCTCGTGACGATCGTCGTGCCGGTGTTCGCGCTGATCGGGCTCGTGGAGGTCGACGCGCTCGACATCTCGACCGGCGGCCTGTCCCGCATCGACTTCTTCGCCCCGGGCGTCCTCGCGTTGGCGGTGATGACCTCGTCGTTCACGTCGCAGGCGATCGCGTCGGCGTTCGACCGGCGCAACGGCGTGCTGCGCCTGCTCTCGACGACGCCGTTGGGCCGCGGCGGCCTGCTCGCGGGCAAGGTGGTCGGCGTGCTCGTCGTCGAGTTCGTGCAGGTCGTCGTGATCGGCCTGACCGCGGTGGCGCTGGGCTGGCGCCCGGACCCGCTCGGCGTCGGACTGGCGGTGGTAGCGATCGCGCTGGGCACCGCGGCGTTCACATCGCTCGCGCTGCTCGTCGCGGGGACGCTGCGGGCCGAGGCCGTGCTCGCGGTCGCGAACCTCGCGCTGCTGGTCCTCGCGCTGGCGGGCGGGGTGATCGTGCCCGCCGACCGCCTGCCGGGCGCGATGGCGCACATCGCGCTCCTGCTTCCCTCGGGCGCGTTGGGCGAGGCGATGCGCGGCGCGTTCCAGCTCGGCACGCTGCCGGCATGGTCGCTCGTCGTCCTCGTCGGCTGGACGGCCGCACTCGGCTGGGGCGCCGCCCGCCTGTTCCGCTGGCACTGACCCGGCGCCGGCCCCGGGCCACGCGCGGGTCGCGGGCGCGGCCTGGGTGGCACTGGTCACACCCGCCGTCGATGCGCCTGCCGCCTGTCGTCGCACGCCTACGCTGGGACCCATGTCTGCGCCCCCCGCCGCCCCGCCGCGCGCGCTCGAGCGTCTGGTGAAGGCCCCGGCCCGGCGCGTCGACCGCTGGCTGCGGCGGCACACCTGGGGAGTGCTGGCCCTGAACGTGCTCGCGCAGATCGCGATCGTCGGCACCGGCGGCGCGGTGCGGCTGACCGCGTCGGGACTGGGCTGCACGACGTGGCCGCAGTGCGAGCCCGGCCAGTTCACCGCCCGGATCCACCCCGAGACCGAGTACCACCAGTACGTCGAGTTCGGGAACCGCCTGATGACGTTCGTGTTGACGGCGATCGCGGTCGCCGTCGTGCTCGTCGTCTGGCGCGACCGATCGCGCTCGCGCGGGTACCGGGCGCTCGGCTGGGTCCCGCTCTCGGGTGTGTTCGCGCAGGCGCTCATCGGTGGCGTGCTAGTGCTCACCGAGCTGCCGCCGATCCTGGTGTCGCTGCACTTCCTGGTGTCGATGGCCCTGGTCTCGGCGTCGACGCTGCTGCTGCACCGATTCTCCGAGGGCGACGGCGCGCCGCGCCTCGTCGTCGATCGCGCGACGCGCGTGCTGACGCACGTCCTCGCGGGAGTCGCGGCCCTCGTCCTGGTGCTGGGCACGCTCACCACCGGCGCAGGCCCGCACTCGGGCGACGACGAGGTGGGCTACCGGCTCGCAGTCGACCCGCTGCTGATGGCGCACGTCCATGCCGCGGCGGTGTGGGTGTTCGCGGTCGTGCTCGCGCTGGTCCTGTGGCGCCTCCGCCCAGGCGGTCCCGCGGGCGGCGGGGGCACCGGGGCATGGCGTGCCGGCGTGATCCTCGCGGCCGTCACGCTCGCGCAGGGCGCGATCGGGTACGTCCAGACGGCCACGGGCCTGCCGATCGCGCTCGTCAACCTGCATCTGGTGGGCGCGGCGCTGCTCACGGCGGGCACGACTCGCGTGTGGCTCTGCGCGCGGGCGCGCGACTAGCCGCAACGGCCCTGAGCGCGGCTCTGCGTGCGCGACCTTGGCGTCGTCCCAGGTGAGGGCGCAATTTCGGCAAACGTAGGGACGTGTGTCAGAGGTCACACATAGTCTCGCGCCATGGCCCAGAATCCAGATGCGCCGCCCGCGATCGTCGCGCGCGGCTTGGTGAAGCGCTACAAGGACGTCACCGCCCTCGGCGGTGTCGACCTCACCGTCCCGCGGGGTTCGGTGCTCGGGCTCCTCGGCCCCAACGGCGCCGGCAAGACCACCGCGGTCCGCATCCTCACGACGCTGCTGCGGCCCGACGAGGGCTCGGCGGAGGTCGCCGGCGTGGATGTGCTCCGCCATCCCCGCGACGTGCGGCGGCGCATCGGCCTCTCGGGCCAGTACGCGGCGGTCGACGAGTACCTCACCGGCTTCGAGAATCTCGACATGATCGGGCGGCTCTACCACCTGGGAGTCAAGCGCTCACGCGAGCGCGCACGTGAGCTGCTCGCGCAGTTCCGGCTCGAGGACGCCGCGGACCGGCCCTCGCGGACGTACTCAGGCGGCATGCGCCGCCGGCTCGACCTCGCGGGCGCGCTGGTCGCGGACCCGCCCGTCATCTTCCTCGACGAGCCGACCACGGGCCTCGACCCGCGCGGGCGGGCCGACATGTGGGACGTGATCCAGACGCTCGTCGAGCGCGGCACAACCCTCCTGCTGACCACGCAATACCTCGAGGAAGCCGATCTGTTGGCCGACGAGATCGTCGTGATCGACCACGGCCGGGTGATCGCGCAGGGCACCGCGGACCAGCTCAAGGTCCAGGTCGGCGGCGAACGGCTCGACCTCACGGTGTCGGATCCCAGCCGGCTCGCCGAGGCCCGCGACGCGCTCGCGCCGCTCGGGGTCGGTCGCGCGACGCTCGACGAGGGCCGCCGCTCGCTCCTCATGCCGGTCACCGGGGGCGCCACGGTGCTCACCGAGGCGTTGCGCCTGCTCGACGGCGCCGGTATCCGGCTCGACGACGTGGGACTGCGCCGGCCGACGCTCGACGACGTGTTCCTCTCGCTCACGGGCCGCATGGCCGAGGCCGACGAGCCCGAGTCCGAGTCCGGCGAGCGCACCGCCGCCCCGACGACGGCAGGAGGCCCGCGATGAGCGTCCCCGCGGTGCTGGCGGACGCGAACGTCGTCGCCAAGCGCAACATCATCAAGATCAAGCGCGTCCCCGACCTCCTGGTCTTCACGACGCTCTCGCCGATCATGTTCGTGCTGCTGTTCGCGTACGTGTTCGGCGGCGCGATCGTCGTGCCGGGAGGCACGGACCCGAGCGCCTACCGCGAGTTCCTCATGGCGGGGATCTTCGCGCAGACCGTGATCTTCGGCGCCACGATCACGGGCGCCGGCCTGGCCGACGACGTGAAGAAGGGCATCATCGACCGCTTCCGGTCGCTGCCGATGGCGCCGTCGGCGGTGCTCACAGGCCGCACCCTGTCCGACGTCGTCAACAACATCCTCGTGCTCATCGTGATGTCGCTGACCGGGCTGCTGGTCGGGTGGGGCATCCACAGCTCGGTGGGCGAGGCGGCGCTCGGCTTCGTGCTGCTGATCGTCTTCGCCTACTCGATCTCGTGGATCATGGCGTGGCTGGGCATGCTGGTGCCGAGCGTCGAGGTGTTCAACAACGCGACGTTCATCGTCATCTTCCCGCTCACGTTCGTCGCCAACACGTTCGTGCCGCTCGACACGCTTCCCGGTCCCCTGCAGACGTTCGCCGAGTGGAACCCGGTCTCGGCGGTCACGCAGGCGTCACGCGAGCTGTTCGGCAACATCCCGGCGGGTGTCCCCGAGCCCACGTCGTGGCCGCTCCAGCACGCCGAGCTCTACACACTGATCTGGGCCGGCGTGTTCTTGCTGGTCTTCATCCCGCTCGCCAACCTGCAGTACCGCCGGAGCACGAGCCGCTGACGGAGGGGCAGGCTCACTCGACGACCCTCAGGGTTGGACGGGCTCCAGGCTCGCCCAGCCTCGGGCCTTGGCGGCCGCGGCGGCCAGCACGCCGTTGGTGGTGGTCGGGCTGTGGAGCCTGCCCTCGAGCACCGCGTCCACGGCCTCGTCGAGCGGCACCCAGACGGGGACCATCGAGGCTTCCTCGTCGGTGCGGATGAAGCGCTCGTCGTCGGGCACGGGCGCCAGGTCGCGCGCGAGGAAGATGACGATCCGCTCGCTCGACCCGCCGGGCGTCGTGAACAGCTCGACGAGCCGCCACCAGCGGCCGGCCACCAGGTCGGCCTCCTCGGCGAGCTCACGCGCGGCGGCGACGACCAGGGGCTCCCCCGGCACGTCGAGCAGCCCCGCGGGCGGCTCCCACAACTCGTGGCCCACCGGGTGCCGGTACTGCTTGAGCAGCAGCACGCGGTCCTCGTCGTCGAGCGCGACCACCGCGACCGCTCCCGGGTGGTCCACGTACTCCCGGACCACCCGGCTGTCGCCGAGGTCCACGGTGTCCGACGCGACGTCCCACACGCGGCCGTGGTGGATCACGTGATGCGCGAGCACGTCGCGCCGGACGGGGACGTCCGCCGGCGCCCGGTCGCTCAGCTCGCGTCCTGACGCTCGAGCGCGGCGCCGACGAGCCCGGCGAACAGCGGGTGCGCCTTGGTCGGGCGCGACTTGAACTCGGGGTGCGCCTGCGTGGACACGTAGTACGGGTGCACGTCGCGCGGGAGCTCGACGAACTCCACGAGCGAGGTGTCCGGGGACACGCCCGAGATCACCAGGCCGGCCGCCTCGAGCTTGTCGCGGTAGGCGTTGTTGACCTCGTAGCGGTGACGGTGGCGCTCGGTGATCCGCTCCGAGCCGTACGCCGTGGCGGCGACCGAGCCCGGGGCCAGCACGGCCTCGTACGAGCCGAGGCGCATGGTGCCACCCAGGTCACCCGCGCCGCCGACGATGGCGAGCTGCTCCTCCATGGTCGCGATCACCGGGTGCGCGGTGTTCTCGTCGAACTCGGACGACGACGCGCCGTCCAGGCCAAGCACCGTGCGCGCGTACTCGATGACCATGCACTGCAGGCCGAGGCAGATGCCGAGCGTCGGCACCAGGTTCTCGCGCGCCCAGCGCAGCGCGCCGAGCTTGCCCTCGATGCCCCGCACGCCGAACCCGCCGGGCACGAGCACCGCGTCGACGCCCTCGAGCGCGGTCGTGGCGCCGTCCGGGGTCTGGCAGTCGTCGGAGGTCACCCAACGGATGACGACCTTCGCGTCGTGGTGGAATCCGCCCGCGCGCAGCGCCTCGGTGACGGACAGGTACGCGTCCGGCAGGTCGATGTACTTGCCGACGAGCGCGATCTCCACCTGGCGCGACGGCGCGTGGACGCGGTGCAGCAGGTCGTCCCAGCCGCTCCAGTCGACATCACGGAACGGCAGGCCGAGCCGCTGGACCGCGTAGGCGTCGAGGCCCTCGGCGTGAAGCACGCGCGGGATGTCGTAGATGCTCGGAGCGTCCTTGGCGGTGACGACGCCCTCGACGTCGACGTCGCAGAACAGCGCGATCTTGCGCTTGATGCCCTCAGGCACGTCGCGGTCGGCGCGGAGCACGATCGCGTCGGGCTGGATGCCGATGCTGCGCAGCGCGGCGACCGAGTGCTGAGTCGGCTTGGTCTTGAGCTCTCCCGACGGGCCGATGTACGGCAGCAGCGAGACGTGCAGGAAGAACACGTTGTCGCGGCCGAGGTCGTGGCGCACCTGGCGCGCCGCCTCGAGGAACGGCTGCGACTCGATGTCGCCGACCGTGCCGCCGATCTCCGTGATGATCACGTCGGTGTCGTCGCTCGCGAGCGAGCGCATGCGCGACTTGATCTCGTCGGTGATGTGCGGGATGACCTGCACGGTGTCGCCCAGGTACTCGCCACGGCGCTCCTTCGCGATCACCTGCGAGTACACCTGGCCGGTGGTCACGTTGGCCGAGCCGACGAGGTTCACGTCGAGGAACCGCTCGTAGTGGCCGACGTCGAGGTCCGTCTCGGCGCCGTCCTCGGTGACGAAGACCTCGCCGTGCTGGAACGGGTTCATGGTGCCCGGGTCGACGTTCAAGTACGGGTCGAGCTTCTGCATGGTGACCCGAAGACCGCGGGAGCGGAGGAGTCGGCCGAGGCTGCTCGCCGTCAGGCCCTTGCCGAGAGAGGAGGCAACTCCCCCGGTGACGAAGATGTGCCGGGTCAGGGAATCCGACCGCCCGGGGAGTCGATGCGCGCGCTCTGTCACGGGCTTCCACCCTACCGGACGCCTGGCCCGGCGCCCCGGGACGCCGGGCCCGCGCGCCGCGTGAGTCTCACCACGCGCGCTAGGCCGGCCCCGTGGGCACGTCAGAGCGCGGGCTCGTCGAGCGCCGTCGTCGGCGTGGGGTGCGCCGCAGCGCCACGCTCGGATCGCACGAGCGCGACGAGCGTGCCGCGGTCGAACGCGTACACCGCCGCCGCGACGACGACGAGCGCGACGATCCCGGCGCCGGCCCCCGCGCCGATCGCGGTGCCGACGCTGGTCCCGACGATGTCCACGACCGTGGCGGCGAGCCACCGCCCGACGATCGAGCCGAGCCCCGCGCTCACCCCGACGACGACGAGCGTGCGCGCGAGCCCGGCAAGCACACCGGCGCCGGCGGCGCGCCGCAGCGCGAGAAGCGCGCACGCGCCTCCCGTCAGCATCCCGAGGCTCATCGCGGCGGCCACGGACGTGACGCCACCCTGGCCCGGCGCGTGCGCGTGGACGAGGACGACGACGGCGACCGCCGTGACCGCCCAGCCCACCGCGTTGACGCTCCCGGCGAGCCGCCCGCGCTCGAGCGCGTACAACGCCCGGGAGCAGTGGAACAGCACCGAGAAGCCGACGAGCCCCGGCATCATCCACGTGAGGCCCTGCGCCATCCACGCGGTGACCTCGGGGTTGTGGGAGATCGCGCTGAACACCGTCGCCACCGGCTCCGCCGCGGCGACGACTGCCGCAGCCCCGATGCCCGCCGCCACGACGATCGCGCGCGTGGTGCTCGCCGCCATGCGCGCGTAGCCGTCGCGGTCCCCCGCGGCGGCGCTCGCCGCCAGGCGGGGG
Organism: Actinomycetes bacterium; assembly: GCA_023461115.1. Taxonomy (GTDB): domain Bacteria; phylum Actinomycetota; class Actinomycetes; order Actinomycetales; family Cellulomonadaceae; genus Cellulomonas. Next base: position 913 of record JAEWOA010000232.1, on the reverse strand, counting down.
AACGTCGAGGTCGCGAGGGGGACGACGAGCACCGCGTACGGCAGTAGGTACACCTGCTGGGTGTTGACGAACGCCGTGAACGTGCCCTTCGGCACGCTCGGTGTCGCGACCGTCACGACGATGACGAGCATCGCGAGCTGTTGCGCCGCGACCGCCCCCACCCCCGCGAGCGCGAGCGAGCGCACGCGTGAGCCGACGCCGGGCGGGAAGCGCAGCCGGGGCCGCACGCTCACACCCAACCGGTGCACCGGGACGAGCATCGGTAGGCACATCGCGGCCACCCCGAGCGTCGTTCCCCACGCCAGCACCTCGAGCGCGCCGGGCGGCAGCGCCCCGGGGTCGGCGGTCTCACCGTCCGCCAGCACGCCGTACACGACGTAGGTGGCCATCACGACGAGCGAGAACAGGATCGGCGCGAACGCCGGCCAGAAGAACTTCTTGTGCGCCTGCATCACCGCGTACAGCAGCACGGCGACGCCGTACATCGGCACCTGGACCGCGAACACCAGGACGAAGAACCGGACCGTGTCCGGCTGGCCCTGCGACCCCGGAAGGTGCTCCGAGATCGGCCCGCTCAGGGCTGCGAGCAGCGCGGCCAGCGGCGTCAGGATCAGGAGTGTCCAGCCCAGAGCGGCGCCCGCGATCTGGTCGATCTCCGCCTTGTTCCGCCGGGCGATCGGCGCCGCGAGCATCGGCACGACCGCTCCCGCGAGCGCGCCACCCGCGGCGACCTCGAACAGCACGTTCGGCAGCAGGTTCGCGGCGTTGTAGGCGTCGGCGATCGAGTCGATCCCGAGCGCGTCCGCCTGGACCAGGAGCCGCGCGAAGCCGAGCACACGGCTGACGATCGTGATCGCGGCGATCATCGCCGCCGCGCCCGCGAGGCCGCCGAGCGCGCGGCGGACCGCGGGGC